>NZ_CP006842.1:1276285-1595357 GCF_000626675.1 Corynebacterium glyciniphilum AJ 3170
AGCCGAAGTCGCGGGTGATGGCTTCGGCGAGTTCGCCGGTGGGCTCGCCGCCGCCGTTGGGTGAGAGGTTCTTCCAGAAGATGGAGTGGTTGGTGTGACCGCCCAGGTTGAACGCGAGGTTTTTGGACAGCGCGCGGATCTGGTCGGGGTTGGTGCCTTCTTCGCGGGCCTTTTCCAGGGCGTCGAGGGCGGTGTTGGCGCCGGCGACGTAGGTGGCGTGGTGCTTGTCGTGGTGCAGCTGCATGATCTCGGCGGAGATGTGCGGCTCGAGGGCGTCGTAGTCGTAGGGGAGGTCGGGAAGCTCGTACACAGCCATGGATGGTGCTCCTTCTCGTCGTTGTGGTGACCGTCGGTGACAGTCTGCCGCCGAGGCTAATACCTCAAGTGCACTTGAGGTCAAGGAGAGGGTGGAGGGGACCTGGTGCGCATCACGAGAGCCGACGGGCGCCCTGACCCGTCTCGCCCAGGGCGTCCTGGGGATTGAGCAGTGCACAGGCTTTCAACGACAGGCAGCCGCATCCGATGCAACTGGTGAGTTCATTCTCGAGCCGTTCGATACCGCGCCGACGTTCCTCGAGCTCCCGTTTCCAGTGGCGGGACGCCACCTGCCATTCCTTGTGGGTCGGGGCCCGATCAAGGGGCACGGTGCTGAACGCGTCCTGCACGCTCTTCAGTGGTATACCGAGATTCTTCGCGACGCTGATCAGTGAGATCCGGCGCAGCATGTGCCGTGCGTAGAGGCGGTGGTTACCGGAGGTGCGTACCGAAGCGATGAGGCCCAGATCCTCGTAGTAGCGCAGTGCTGAGACTGCGGTACCGGTCCGTCGGCTAGTCTCGCCGATGCTCAACAGTTCGTCGGCGCTGCCACGGGCCTCATCGTCATTGGTGTGTGGCGTCAACGGTGTCTCAACTCCTTCCGGCTTTGACGGAAACATCAAGTTGACTTGAGGTTTTGGTTCTTCATAGAAGCCTACGCCGTCATTCTGGGAGGACGATTCGGAGGCTCCTGTTACTATCCCCGAATGACATGGTTGCTGATCTTCGCTGGACTTGTCGTACTTCTCGTAGGCGGGGCTGTGCTCCCGCGACGCGCCGAGTACTGGGGAGGGACGGATTCGCTGGGGTTTCCGTGGTTCTGGATCGCCTTTCCGCTGACGGCTCTGGTCGTCGCTCTGGCGTTTGCGGCATGGTTGCCTGGGACCGCGTCCGGCGCGGTGGACTTCGGTTGGACGATGTACGCGCCTCTGGCAGACGCTGACGAGGACTCGACCACCACGTTCCTTTCGGACCAGGCGGCGTGGCAGTTGCTTCGGGGAGAGTGGGCGAGAATCGGGTATCCGCTGCTCGCGGTTCTCGGTCTCACGTTGTCGTCATGGGCGTGGAAGAAAGGACGGATATGAGCTGGGTCTTTCTTGTTTCTGTTCTGGTTGTTGCGGTGATCGCGGCAATAGTCATCCCTCGTCGGCCACGAGGACAACACAGCGGTTTCCCGTGGTTCTGGGTGGCGTTCCCTCTCGCTGTGCTGGGCCTGGTATCGACACTCGGCATGATCCTCGGGGGATCCGCATTGACGATCTATGGCGCCCACGACGACCCGGTGGGACTGTCGATGCCGTATCCCGCGACCAGTGGATTCCCGGGGGTACAGTTCCTGTCCACCGAGCAGTTCCAACAGATGTTCGGACCGCTTCCCTATGCGGTCTATATCTGGTTCTTCCCGGTGCTTGGGATCGTCTTTACCATTGCGTCCGTGGTGGCCTGGAGGAAAGGGCGGATGTAGAACCTCACTGCGCCGCGCACTGCCCCGACGGGACGGACGGTGCATCCGCGACGAAAGACGCCGCCGCGCGTTCGAGCGCATCCACCGTGACGGCGTAGCCGGTGGAGGGGGTGGTTTCGTCGCGCGCGAAGACCACTCCGGCGACTTCACCTGCCGGAGTGAGGAAGGGGCCGCCCGAATTGCCAGGGACAACCTCTGTCTGCAGTCGGACAACGGAACGGAACGACGGCGGTACCCCTGCCCCTCCGCCACCGAACTGTGTTGGACCGGCAGCGACGACGCGTGCATTCACCGACTGGAACGGACCGCCGCCGGGGTACCCCTGGACAACACCCACATCGCCGGGAGCCACGTCGTCGGCCACGGCGAGTGGGTGGGCGTCGACATCGGCGGCGATGACGGCGATGTCGTCGTCCTCGTTGAAGTACACCACGCGTCCGTCGGCGGCCTGGCCGTCCTGCAGGGTGACCACCGGTGCATCGACACCGGCGACAACATGGGCATTGGTGATCACCCGGTCGTCTGCGACGACGAACCCCGAGCCGGTGGGCATCATCCTGCACGCCGAGGCGATTCCGGAGATTCGGGCGACTGACTCGGACGCGGTCACCAGCGACGGCGACTTCGTATCGGCATCGGGGAGTGGGGACTCCGGGGGCGTCGGGCCTCGTCCCGGTGAAGGTGTCGGTAACGAAGTCCCGGGGATGGATGGCAGGAAGGTCTCGTCGAACAAGGCGGCCCGGATCTCGTCGCCGGCCTGCCTCAGGCGGTCAGGAAGAACATCGTCGACTGCCCGCAGCGTCGCGGACGAGGACACCGCAGGTGAGAGTCCTGGAACGCCGGCTGAGGCAACGCCGGTTCCGACGAGGGACAACGCGACGGCTGCCACCATAGTCGACACGACTCCACCCAAGATTCGTTCCGGTACCCGGAGCTTCAGACGGTCAGCGCCGTGGCGGGCCAACGAACCGAGCGATGAGCCGACAGCCGAGCCGACGAGTAGCAGGACGGAGATCGTCACGGCCCCGGCCAGCCAGCGCCAGGAGGGATCGCTCACCGCGCTGGTAACCGCCGGCACGGCCCAAGGAACCAGCAGGGCACCGCCGATCAGGCCGACCAGCGAGCCGAGGGAGGAGAAGAACCCGGCCCGCAGTCCGGCAGTGAGAGAAAGGATCAGGATCGCTATGACGATGAGGTCGACCATCATCAGACAACGGCCTCACGTCTCGAGGAAATGCACATCATTATCAAGAATAGTTTCTGCTTCTCCCGCATGGCAGGCACGGGTAGTACCCCCGTACCGGAACGGCACCGGGACGCGAGGATCTCAGGAGTGTCGACGGAGATCCGCACGTTCACGACGCAGCAGGAGTGCCAGAGGAATGAAGTACAGCACTGCGACGATCGTGCCTACCGCGACGGGGCCGCTGGCACCGAGGGAGGTGGCCAGCGTCATGCCGGCGATCCAGGAGCCGACGGCCGTTCCGAAATTGAACGACGCTGTCGCCATCGCCGAGGCCAGGGTCGGGGCCTTTTCCGCATAACGCACGGCCATGCCGATGAGCACTGGATTAGTCGACATACCGAACAACCCCAGCAGAACCACCAGAACGATGGTCATGGCAGCGTTGTGCGAGAAGAGAAGCAATCCGGCAAGGACCAGGAAGGTCGCAGTTGCGGAAAAGAAGAGGACAGCGAACGGGCGGCGTGCACCGAGACTGCCACCGAAATTCGAACCGATGAAGGCGCCGACCCCGTAGCCTGCCAGCACCAGCGGAACCGCAGAGGCGGCCAGACCACTGTTGTCCGTCAACAGAGGTGAGATGAAGCTGTAGACGGCGAGAGAGGAGCCGCAGACTACTGCGCAACCGGCGAGGACAAGCCAGACACGACCGTCGAGCAGGGCGCGAAGCTCGGCCCTCAGAGACGGAGTCGGGGCGTCCTCGGGGTCCGCAGGGACCTGCCGGAAGATGATCAGTGCGCCAAGGACGGCCAGGACAGCCAGCGCCCAGAAAGGGCCCCTCCAACCGATGGTCTGGCCGGCGAATGCTCCCAACGGGACACCGACGACATTGGCCAACATGCCCCCGCCGAGCACAATCCCCAGGGCCTTGGACGCGAGGGAGGGACCGGCGGCCTGTGCTCCGACGACAGCGGCGACCGCCCAGAAAGCACCGGTGGCGAGTGCGGTCATGAAACGGGCCGCCAGAATCACCGGGAGGATGGAGGTCATTGCCACGATGACGTGCCCGACGGCGAAGACAAGAAGTGCCAGCGTCAGCGTGACCTTACGGGGCAGCCGAAGGGTGAGTGCGGCCATTGCCGGTGTGCCGACGATCATCCCGACTGCAAAGACGGTGATCATCAGGCCGGCATCGGAGACAGACACAGCGAGGTCTTCAGCGATTTCCGGAAGAATACCGGCGACGATGAATTCTGTGGTGCCCATGAGAAACACGCCTGCTGCCAGAACATAGGTGACGAACGGCAGGCGGGTTCCGGTAGATGATTGCGGGGCGGAAAGGGACATGCGGTTGGGAAGGGCTTTCTGTCGGTGGGATGAAAAGACTGAGCGCCGGTGCGGCCGCCGAAGACGGTCACCAGCCATCGCACATGTCACCACGATCCGCGACTGCTGTGGAGTCCAGGGCGGTGGTGGTACTGCCAGAGCCTCCCAACACTGAGGTGGCTCGCCGTACGCTGGTGACGAAGATGCTGCTCAGCGCCTGTCCGCGTCTACCAGGGTCTGTCCGCGTCTGTCCGTGAGTTTCTGCAATGAACGTGAAGGGATGTCACATGTCTACACTTGCTATCGTCGAAGCGGGTCAGGAGTTTGGCGCATCATGAGGGCTGTCGAAACGTCCTACCGTCGGCCGATTGCTGTCGGAGCTTTAGCCGCGCTCCTTGCCGCAGCCGGATGCTCGTCGGAGGGTACTGATGACCCGCCGGTGGAGAGCACTGCACCGACATCGTCGGGGGCTCCCGCTCCATCGGATGCAGGGGAAGCCACCGAGGCCGACTTCGCCGACCCGGAGGTCGTCGCAGAAGGGCTCGACGCCCCATGGTCCCTGGCATTCACCGATGAGGGCGTCCCGCTACTTTCCGAGCGGGACAGCGCGCGCATCCTTGAGTTGGATGAGACAGGTGAACCCCGGGAGCTCGCTGTTGTCGAGGATGCAGCCCCTCGCGGGGAGGGTGGTCTGCTAGGCATTGCCGTTCACGAGAGTTACCTCTACGCCTACTACACCGCCGAGGACGATAACCGGATCAGCCGGTTCGAGCTCAGTGGCCAGTCCGGAGCGTTGGAGGTGGGCGAAGCGGAAACTGTTCTCGACGGGCTACCTGCTGCCGGCCACCACAACGGCGGCCGTATCGCCTTCGGGCCCGACGGGATGCTCTACGCGGCAGTGGGAGACGCGGGAACCACCGCTCGCGCCCAGGACCTCGACTCGCTGTCCGGGAAAATCCTCCGCATGGGCCCGGACGGGAGTGTGCCCGGGGACAATCCGTTCGAGGATACGCTCGTGTACAGCTATGGACACCGGAATCCCCAGGGGATCGGTTGGGGGCCGGACGGGACCATGTACGCCAGTGAGTTTGGTCAGGACACCTGGGATGAACTCAACCTGATTGAACCCGGGGAGAATTACGGTTGGCCTGATGCTGAGGGCATCACCGGAGACGACGCATTCACCGATCCGGTGCAGCAGTGGGAACCAGCCGAGGCGAGCCCCAGCGGGATCACAGTCACCGGTGACGCGGTATACATCGCCAATCTCCGCGGTGAGCGGATTATCGAGGTCCCGCTGGACGACACGTCCGCCTCGAGTGAACACCTTGTGGGAGAACACGGTCGGTTACGCGACGTGGTCACAGCGCCCGACGGGAGCCTCTGGATCCTCACCAACAACACGGACGGACGAGGTGAGCCGGGCCCGGGTGACGACCGGATCCTCCGTATCACTCTGCCAGACTGATCGTCACTTCCAGGTTTTCGCGAGTCGAGGCAAGGAAGCTGACATCCTCGGTGAAGTGCCCGAGACGGGCAATGCCGGGGAACGGGGAAACACTGGCATAGTAGAAGACGATCGATCCGGTAGGGGAGTAATACCCGATGTCACCCGGGGACGCGCCGGCGGAGGCGGGCATCCCAGACATCGGAAGTTTCTTCGGTGCCTCGGCGAGGACTTCCTGCCCGCCGAAATCCTGGAATGTAAGCGTGACCGGGAGTTCGTTTTTCAAAGCAACGGCGCACGGATTGTCCTGTAGCTCTGCGGCGTATTCGTTGCCGTCGATGGTGATCAACAGTCGGCGACAGTTCACGCCGTCACTCCTCCATCCACCGGTAGTGCGGCACCGGTGACGAAGCTGGCAGCATCGCTACACAACCAGACCGCCGCGGCAGCGATCTCTTCGGCTTGACCGAGTCGTCGGAGGGGCACACCCTTGACGACGGCGTCGGTGTCGAGTTCGCCACCGGCCGTCATCCGGTCGACCATCGGGGTGGCAATAGTGCCTGGGCGCACGGCATTGACCCGAACATTGTGGGGACCGTACTGGATCGCGACGCTTTTCGTCTGCCCGATGACGCCGTGTTTGGTGGCATGGTAGGTGGCGCGTCCGTCGCCGCCGACGAGTCCGCCGAGTGATGAGCAGTTGACGATGGCACCCGACTCCTGCTCACGCATCTGCTGGAGTTCATATTTCATGGAGGCCCAGACGCCGCGGAGGTTCACCGCGACAATCCTGTCGAAGCTGTCTGCCTCTTCCGCAGCAGAATCGACCGGGGGCAACATGATCCCGGCGTTGTTGAACGCCATGTCCAGTCGTCCGAACGCTTCAACAGTCGCGTTAACCGCATGCTTCACCTGGATTTCGTCCGTGACGTCACATTCGACAGTGAGAGCCTTCTGCCCGGTTGCCTCGATCTCGGATACCACACGGCCTGCTGCGGCAGCATCCTGGTCAACGACGCCGACTGCGGCGCCGGCAGCGGCGAATGCACGGGCGGCAGCCTCGCCGATGCCGTTTCCGGCTCCGGTAACGAAGGCGACGTGACCGTTGAAATCGTAGG
The DNA here is from genome assembly GCF_000626675.1 of Corynebacterium glyciniphilum AJ 3170. Lineage (NCBI taxonomy): Bacteria > Bacillati > Actinomycetota > Actinomycetes > Mycobacteriales > Corynebacteriaceae > Corynebacterium > Corynebacterium glyciniphilum. The sequence continues at coordinate 1,283,140 of NZ_CP006842.1, forward strand.
TGAGAGGCTTTCTGATGCTTTTCATGGGTTGGTTTCCTCTCTTGAGGTCAGAATCCGATGGTCTGGCCGCCATCAACGACCATTGCATGCCCGATCGCGAAACTGCCGAGGTCGGAACACAGCCACAGGACCGCTGAAGCGATCTCCTCAGGTCTACCCATTCGTCCGACGGGCTCCTGGGCAATGACACGGTCCCGGCCTTCAGGTGTGCCGCCGGAGAAGCGCCCCATCATCGGGGTCTCGATGATGCCGGGGCAGACGGCATTGATACGAATTCCGCGGTCGGCGTACTCCAGTGCGGCGGACTTCGTCATCCCGATCACCCCGTGTTTTGCCGCTGCGTAGGTGGCCTGCTCCCGGATCCCGACGACACCTGCTCCCGATGAGAGGTTGACGATGGCCCCGCCGTGCTCAAGCATGGCGGGAATCTCGTGCTTCATCGACAGGAAAATTCCCTTTAAGTCAATGCCGGTGATCCGGTCCCAGTCGGCCTCCGACGTTTCATGCAGGGGCGTGGTGGGTTGCTCGACGCCGGCGTTGTTCACAGCGATATCGAGCTGTCCCAGGGTCCCCACGGCCGATGTGACTGCCGCGGCGACAGACTCATCGTCGGCGACATCGCAGACTACAGTGTGCGCACGTCGCCCGAGATCTCTCACACGCTTCGCAGTATCCTGCACTGCGTGCTCGTCCACGTCAGCAAGGGAGACATCGGCACCCGCAGCCGCGAAAGCTTCAGCCGTGGCACGACCGATACCGGCACCGGCACCCGTGATGAAAGCGACCTTACCGGCGAAAGTTCTCGTTTCGGTCATAGTGTCAGCATCACCTTGGTGGCGCGCCGTTCCGACATGGCAGCGTAGCCCTCGGCGGCCTCGTCCAGTGGAAGGGTGAGGTCGAAGACCTTGCCCGGATTGATCTCACGGTCCCAGATCTTCTGGATGAGTTCAGGCAGATAGCGGCGGACCGGAGCAGGGCCGCCGTGGAGGTGGACCTCGGCGAAGAAGACCTCATCCATCGGCAGTGCCACCCCCTCGTGGGCGACACCGACGAAGCCGATGTGTCCTCCGGCGCGGGAGGAGTGGATGGCCTGCATGAAGGACTCCTGGGTGCCGACAGCCTCAATGACGCTGTGCGCTCCGAGGCCGTCGGTAAGCTCTCTGATTCTGGCGACCCCGGCCTCACCGCGCTCCTCGACGATGTCGGTGGCCCCGAACTCCCGGGCGAGTGCCTGACGGTCGGAATGCCGGGACATCGCGATGATCCTTTCGGCCCCCATCTCTTTGGCGGCGAGGACGCCCATCAGACCGACAGCACCGTCACCGACCACGGCGACTGTCTTGCCGGGACCGACCTCGGCAGCGTCGGCGGCGAACCACCCCGTCCCCAACACGTCTGAGGCTGCCAGAAGCGACGGCACGAGGTCGTCCTCCGGCTCACCGGGGGTCGCGACGAGTGTGCCGTCGGCGAAGGGGATTCGTGCCTTCTGCGCCTGGGTCCCGATACCGGCATGGACGAATTCAGCGTGGACACACTTCGACGGATATCCGGATCGGCAGATCTCGCACTCACCGCAGGAGATGACGAAAGAGCCGACCACATAATCTCCGGGTTTTACGGCGCGGACCGCACTACCGGTTTCCTCGACCACGCCGACGTACTCGTGACCCATATGAAGGTGGTCGGCAGGTTCGACTCCGCGGTAGGGCCACAGGTCGGAGCCGCAGATGCAGGTCGCGGTGATCCGGATGACCGCGTCCGTGGGGTCGATGATCTGCGGGTCGTCGCGGTCGCCGACGCGGATCTGTCCGGGGGCGTCCATGATGACTGCACGCATGGGATGTTCCTTCCGTGTGAGGTGACTATGTCATTCCATCCGCTATTGTCGCTGACGACAGAGGCGGCGGGGAGTCCCTTCCGAGGGGAGTACCGCCGGTACCTCCCTCAGCCTCCTGTCACGTTCTATCGTCGGAGTATGGGCACCAAGGGCATCAAGGACAACAAGGCCGAAGTCAGGGAGTTCCTCACCACCAGGCGCGCGAAGATCGGCCCCGGTGAGGTCGGCTTGCCCGATGGCGGAAATCGTCGGGTACCGGGACTACGCCGCAGCGAGGTGGCGACTCTGGCTGGCGTCAGCGTGGAGTACTACACCAAGCTTGAACGTGGGGCGGTTGCGGGTGCTTCGCCGGAGGTGCTGGAAAGTCTGGCCAGAGCCCTCCGGCTGGACGACGCCGAGCGGGCTCACCTGTTCGACCTGGCGCACGCAGCGAGCCCCGTGGCGCGTCCACCGAAGAAACGGGACGGGAAAACCTGGGTGCCTTCTTCCGGACTGCAGTGGGCCCTCGATGCGGTGACCGCCGGGCCAGCTTTCGTACGCAACGGACGAATGGACCTGCTGGCCACGAACACCTTGGCCAGGGCGTTCTATGCGGAGCTCTATGACATGCCGGGGCGTCCACCCGGGCCGCCGAACATCGCCAGGCACGCCTTTCTCGACGACCGTGCGCTGAACTTCTACCCTGACTGGGAGGGCTTCGCGGACATCACCGTGGCGATCCTGCGTACCGAAGCTGCCCGGGACCCCCACAACAAGGCACTGCACGATCTCATCGGTGAACTGTGCACCCGGAGTGACGAGTTCCGCACCCGATGGGGAGCACACAATGTGCGGCATCACGGCAGTGGATTCAAGTCGTTCAACCACACGGAGGTCGGGGAGATGACCCTGGCCTACGAAGGTATGCAGATGGAGGAGGAGCGCGGATTGACCTGGACGATTTACGCGGCGGAGCCAGGTTCTCCATCAGAAGACGCGATGAAACTGCTGGCTTCCCTGGCCGCTGACGATGCGTACGAGACACACGGGAACGACGCCCCGCCACTCGGACGCGAGAGCGGCACACTGCGATAGAAGCACCTACCCTGGGGCGCGGCACACACCACGAACCACAATGGACGGGAGACACAGTGTTCACAGGCGTACTGGTCGAGAACGGCAACGACAACAACGACTACCGCGCAACGCTCCGGGAGTTGGACGAACAGCAACTCCCGGACGGCGATGTGACCGTACGCGTCAGTCACTCCGGGATGAACTACAAGGACGCCCTGGCCATCACCGGCAGCGGCAAGATCGTCCGCAGTTTTCCCATGGTTCCCGGAATCGACCTGGCCGGCGAGGTGGAGCAGAGTGACAACCCTGGCTATCAGGTCGGCGACAAGGTCGTCCTCAACGGTTGGGGTGTTGGCGAGAAGCACTGGGGAGGCCTGGCACAGAAAGCGCGGGTGAACGGCGACTGGCTGGTACCTCTGCCCGATAACTTCACCCCGGCACAGGCTATGTCGATCGGCACCGCCGGGTACACCGCGATGCTCTGCGTCCTGGCACTGGAACGTCACGGCGTGACACCGGAACAGGGGGAGATCGCAGTCACCGGAGCATCCGGCGGGGTTGGCAGCGTGGCAGTCACCCTTCTCGCCAAGTTGGGTTACACCGTGGTGGCGATCACCGGGCGTCCGGAAGAAAACCGGTATCTGGAGGATCTCGGGGCCTCTGAGATTCTCGATCGCGCCGAGTTCTCTGAGGCCGGTAAGCCTCTGCAGAAAGCCCGGTGGGCGGGTGCGGTTGATGTGGCCGGCAGCCACACGCTGGCGAACGTCCTGGCAGGGACGAGGTACCGCGGTGTCGTGACCGCCTGTGGGCTGGCTGCGGGTATGGACCTGCCCGCCTCGGTGGCGCCGTTCATCCTGCGTGGCGTCACGCTCGCCGGGATCGACAGTGTGATGTGTCCCCGCGAGGACCGTCTGGAGGCGTGGCGTCGTCTCGGCGAGGATCTTGACCCGGCCAAGCTCGACATGATCACCGCCGAGATCGGTCTTGACGAGGCTGTTCCCACCGCACAGAAGCTCCTGGACGGTAACGTGCGCGGACGCGTCGTCGTCGATGTCAACCGCTTCTGACCCCTGAGTTGATCTCGTCGAGGGGGACCTGTGCGCGGTCGCGGAAGAGCATCAGCATCGGGATACCGGCCAACAGGATGATGGCGACCGCATACCAGGCCGGTGCGTAGGGAGACCCGGTCACGTTCATCAACCAGGTGGCCACGAAAGGGGACAGGCCGCCGAAGAGGACGGTCGCGGTGTTGTAGCCGATCGCCATCCCAGAGAATCTGCCCACGGCGGTGAACTGCTCCGGGACAGCGGATGCTGCGACAGCGCTCCACCCTGCCGCGGGAACCGCCAGCAGGGCGCCGCCCAGCAGGGCGGTTGACCCGGCCCCGCCGCCGAGCAGCATATAGGCGGGGATCGTCGTTGCCAGAATGACGATCCCCAGAAGGATGAACACCGGACGCCGACCGAACCGGTCAGAGGCCACGCCGGCGAAGGGGGTGATCACAATGGCGACGCCGGCGGCCACGGTGCCGAGCCACAGGGACGTGGAACTGTCGATCGACGCCGTGGTCTCCAGATACGTCGGAACATTGGTGATGTTCAGGAAGTACGCTGCGGATCCCACCGACGAGACCAGGAACGCCACCAGGACGGCACGCGGATGCGAGCGCAGTACGGTGATCAGAGGTGAGCGTTCGGTATTCTCCGCAGTGTCCTTGACCTCGGTGAAGGTGTCGGTTTCATCCATCAGGCGGCGCAGTGGCACCATTGCCGCAGCGAGGAGGGCACCGACGAGGAAGAGCACTCGCCAGCCCCATGCGTCGAGGTCCTCCGGGCTGAGGTATCGGGCCATGAGGTAGCCACCGCCGACCGCCAACAGTGAACCGACCTCGGAGTTCGCGGCGGCCCAACTGGCGGCCAGCCCCCGGCGTCCGTCGCGGGCAGATTCGACCAGGTACACCATGATGCCGGTGTACTCCGCACCCACGGCGAAGCCCGCGAGGCAGCGCAGCACCAGGACGCCGACGCCGCCCCAGATGCCGATGGTGTCGAAGCCCGGCATCACGGCGATGCCCAGCAGGGCCACCGCCATCAGTGACGCGGACACGATGAGGGAGGACTTGCGTCCGATCCGGTCGCCCAGGTGACCGAACACCATCGCCCCCAGTGGGCGGAAGATGAATCCGGCGGTGCCGAGCGCCAGGGTCAGCAGCAGGGATCCGTCATCACCGTTGAAGAACGTGTTGGCGAGACTCGCCGACACGTAGAAGAAGATGGAGAAGTCGTACCACTCGACGATGGTCCCGAAGGCGGCGACGAACATCGACTGGCGGCGTCGAGACGTGGGCACAGCGGTGGAGGCCTTCCGGTCGGAGGACATGGATAACAGCGAGGTCGTGCAATGCGTCGTGCCGACATTACGCTTAAGTGCGCTATGCGTGCCGGTGCTGTGCCGTGGGCCTGCTCTTCATACCTGGGTATGAGACAGCGTGGTGTCGTCCGGCCCCGGAGATCAGTCTGTGGGTCGATGTGTGCGGTGGTGGTGGGGGAGAAGACTGGGGGACATGATCACAGTTGAGAAGATGTCGAAGAGGTACGGGCGGTTCCAGGCCGTCGAGGATTTGTCGTTCACGGTGCCGGATGCGGCGGTGACGGGTTTTCTGGGTCCTAATGGGTCGGGGAAGTCGACGACGATGCGGTGTGTGTTGGGGTTGGATCGGCCGTCGCAGGGGCAGGCGCTGTTTGATGGTGAGGGCTTTGCTCAGGTGGCTGATAAGCCGGCGGTGGCCGGGGCGCTGTTGGAGGCGACGTGGTTCACTCCGGGACGTAGCGGACGGTCGCACCTCAAGGTGCTTGCCCGCGGCGCTGGTATCGCCGACTCCCGGGTGGATAAGTGTTTGCAGTTGGTGGGGTTGAGCTCTGCGGGTGATAAGCGGGTCGGGGGGTATTCGTTGGGGATGAAGCAGCGTCTTGGTCTTGCTGGGGCGTTGTTGGGTGATCCGTCGCATTTGATTTTGGATGAGCCGGTCAATGGTTTGGATCCGGAGGGGGTGAGTTGGATGCGTCGGACGATTCGTGCTTTGGCGGGGGAGGGCCGTGCGGTGTTGGTGTCGTCGCATCTGCTGTCGGAGATGCAGCAGACTGCGGATCGTCTTGTTGTCATTGGCAAAGGTCGGATGATTGGTGAGTATTCGATGGAGGAGTTCCTCGCCGGCGGTGCCCGCGTCGTGGTGGAGACCGTCGATGCTCGCAGCGGCCAGGCCCTGTCCACGGCGCTGGGGAACGCGGGTTTCACGGCCGGCTACGCGGTCGGCGAGAACGCTGGAGAGGCGTCCGGGGCCCAGCTGACGGTGGATGTTCCAGACGGTGTCTCCGACGAGATCGTTCGTCGGGCCGTCGCCGAAACTGCCTTCACCGCCGGGGTTCTCGTCACCGGTCTGCGCGCGGACAGTGAGGGCCTGGAGGCCCGCTTCCTGGCTGCCACCGCTGATGCCCAGGAGTACCGCACCGAATCCACGGACGCCGTCGTCCCCACTGCCGGAAAGTAGAGGAAAACCATGACAAGCCTGCTCAATTCCCTCCGTTCTGAAACCACGAAACTGTTCAGCATGCGGTCAACGCTGGTTTACGCGATCCTGCTGGCCGGGTCACTATTCGGTCCCGTCACCTTGATGGGTTTTTTCGGGGACAGCCCTGACTTCGACTGGTCGACGATCACCTTCGGCTATCAGATCTTCCTGCTCATCGCCGTCGTATTTGCCGCGGCCACTACGGCAGGTGACATCCGCAACCACATGCACGCCCAGGCGTTCCTCACGCAGCGAGGGCGCGGCGAGTGGGTCGTGGCAAAGATGTTGACCACAGCGGTGTTCGTCGCGGTGCTCTACCTCGTCGGTACGGCGCTCTCGCTGGGCGTAGCTGCAGTCCTCGGCTCCGGCATGGATCTTGGTACCGGTCTCAGTATGTTCTACGTGCCGCTGCTTGGTTCGGTCATCTTCTCGGCGATGACGGTGGGGCTGGCGTGCATCATCCGTAGCCAGGTTGCCGCTGTGGCTGTGCCCGTCGCCTGGGTGCTGCTGATCGACAGCATGCTGGGGTTCGCCGCCGAACAGATCGAGGCGTTTCGGCCCCTTGCCGCGATCGCCCCGGTGCAACGTCAGGATCAGTTGATCAGTGGCGCCGATCCGCTGGGGCTCGGGATCAGTGCCATGGTGTGTTACCTGATCATCGTGGCGTGGTTCCTGGTGCTGGCTGGCCTCGGGTTGTGGCGTAACTCGTCCTCCGACGTCCGTTAGTTTCTCCGAGTTACTCAAATCGGAGACAGTACCTGCGGGGTCGATATAACATCAGCATCAACCTGATCTGTATTGACCACTCCATGGAGGAGCTATGCTGCGACCCAGCCCGCGCCAACTGAAGACCATGCTGGGGGTCTTCCCGCCGTACCTCGGCTCCGGTATCCGGATCAACTACATCGCGAATGACGGTTCCCGGGTCGTGACCTCCCATCGTCCCCGACGCATCAACGCCAACCTGGTGGGCACTGCTTTCGGCGGGACGATTCAGACGATGACGGACGGTTTCTACCTGTTCATGGGGCTGACCCGTCTTGGTGGGGCCTACAACGTGTGGGACGCCGAGTCCCATGTGACCTACCGCAAGCCCGGCCGAGGCCGTCTCGTCGCTGACATGCGCACCGACGACGACACCTTCGACATGATCAGGGAGCGCACCGCTGACGGGTCGAAGTACCTCCACTGGTTTGAGACCGACATTGTTGATGAAGCGGGCGATGTGGTCGCCAGCGTCCGCAGTCGCGTGTACTTCCGCAAGAAGCGGCCCAAGGTCTGACGACGCTGGCTGCGCGAGTGGAAGGCGTCAGGCACGCGGCTTCGAGGACTTGTTCTTCAACTGCTTGAAGCCGAGCCAGGCCACCAGGATGATCAGCAGGATCGGCAGCAGCTTAACGACCACGGCCACGGCTCCCGCGAATGCAGTGGAGATCGCGATCACGGCGAAGATCAGGGTGAGTACGGTCAAAGCGACGGAGAGGCTCTTGCGGTTCTGGTCCCAGGCGAACCAGGCGCCGGCCCCCGAGATCGCGCCGAGAATCAGGGTGGTGAGTGCGGTTCCGAACATGACGGTGTCCTTTCGCGGTACGTAACCTCATGGCGTGCTCGCGGAGCAGGTCAGCCCCGGCTACCTCCGAGCATACGGAAGGGTCGCTACGCTCGGGGGCATGGACATTATGACAGAGCATGGACAACACACACCGCTGGCACTCGTTACCGGAGGCTCCCGAGGAATCGGAGCGGCCGTTGTTGAGGACCTTTCCCGGACCCACAGGGTGATTTCCTGGTCCAGTGCGGACGTCGATCTCAGCGACCCCGGCTCCATTGGCGAGGCGGTCGCGAGGTTGGAGGAGAGTGAGCCCGACGCCCTTACACGGCTCGATGTCCTGGTGCATTCTGCCGGTCTGGCAGGGGAGTCGACGATCGAGGACATGCAGTGGGAGCAGTGGCAGAAGATGTTTGCAGTCAACGTCTTCGGCGTCGCCGAGTTGACCCGCCGGCTGCTCCCGGCGCTGCGTGCGGCACAGGGGACTGTGGTGGCTATCAATTCCGGATCCGGCTACCGGTCCGGTGTGGGCCAGGCACCCTACTCGGGGACGAAGTTCGCGCTCCGAGCACTCACGGATGCACTGCGTGAGGAGGAGCGGGGTCGCGTCCGGGTCAGTTCGGTGCATCCCGGCAGGGTCGACACCGATATGCAGGTGGCGCTGCAGGAAGGACGGGGAAACACCGACTACGACGGTTCGCTGTACGTGGCACCGGCATCGGTGGCTGCGGCGGTACGACTGGCCGTGGATACGACCGATGAGTCGATCATCGAGGAGGTGTCGGTGCGCCCGGCCCGGGGCTGAGCTGGCCCGGGCCCGGCGGGTCCTACTTCAGGATCTTGAAGGTCTTCCCGGCACGCAGCAGCACCGTCATCACGGCGGCGTAGGCACGGGGCTTCAGGAACTCCGGGCCGCGGATCGGTAGCACCCGCTCGTCGGTGACGTTCTGTGACTCGGTGTACTTCAGCAGACCGTAGGCACCCTGGCGCCGACCCTGGCCGGACTCACGGGTGCCGCCCATTTCGTTGTCCACCGAGGCGAATGCCGCAGCATAGCCGTCATTGATGTTGACGGTCCCGGAGAACAGCTGCTCGGCGATGCCGGTGGCGGTCTTCGACGGGCCGAACACGGCAGAGTTCAGGCCGTAGTCGGTGTCATTGGCCTTTTCGACAGCCTCGTCATGGGAGTCGACCTTCTCGACGTAGACGACTGGTCCGAAGACCTCGCCCCGCTTGAGGTCGGCCTCGTCGGGAACGTCGGTGAACACGGTCGGCTCGTAGAAGTAGGGACCCAGGTCCGGCCGTGCCTTACCGCCGGCGACGAGGGTAGCGCCCTTGTCCACGGCATCGTCGACCATCTTCTCCACGGTCGAGATCTGGCTGGCGCCGATCAGTGAGCCCATCTGGATGTTCCAGTCGAACCCGGCACCCAACTTCAGGTCCTTGGTCGCCTGGGCGAACTTGGGGACGAAGTCGTCGTACCTGTCCTTGTGGACGTAGATGCGCTCGATGGACACGCACAGCTGCCCCGAGTTGGAGAAGCAGCCGGTGAGGACGGTCGGCATGATCTTGTCGACGTCCGCGTCCCCGGTCACGATCATCGGGTTCTTGCCACCGAGCTCGGCGGAGTATCCGATGAGCCGACGCCCGGCGATCTCGCCGAGCTTCTTGCCGGTCTCCGTGGATCCGGTGAACATGAGGTGGTCACATTGCTCGGCGATGGAATTGCCGACGACACGCCCGGGGCCGGTGACCAGCTGGACGATGTCGCGGGGCATACCGGCCTCGAAGAGGAGCTTGAAGGCGTACAGCGCGGAGAAGGGTGTGGACGAGTCCGGCTTGGCCACCAGAGCGTTTCCGGCGGCCAGCGCGGGCATGGCGTCCGACAACGCCAGTGTCAGCGGGTAGTTCCACGGACTGATCTGACCGATGACCCCCTTGGGAAGGTGGCGCTCGGTCGTCTTGGTGAAGACCGGCATCACGCCCGCACGGTGCTTGTCCTTGAGGATCTTGTGGGTTTGGTTGCCGTAGTAACGGGCGGTGATCGCACAGTGGATCACTTCCTCGTAAGCGGAATCGCGGGACTTGCCGGTCTCCAGCTGAATGATGTCCATCATCATCTTCTGGTTCTTCAGCAGGATGTCGTGGAAGGCCAGCAGGATTTTCCCGCGCTTCTTCGGATCGACCTTGGCCCAGCGCTTCTGGGCGATACGGGCACGACGGAACGCCTCGTCGACGTCCTCTTCAGTGCCACGGCCGACCCATCCGATGGTCTCACCGGTGAACGACCCCTCGATCTCGAGGCGGTCGCCGTTGTCGACGCTTCCAGTCGCTGCGTTTACGGTCAAGGCCCGGAGTTCGGATGCGAGAGCATCAGGGATGGGGCCGAGAGACAGGGTCTTTTTCGTCATGTGAAGCACACTATCGGAGATGGGGGTGATATGTCCCTGGTTTGTGTAATCGGGCCTACGGGAACACGGCGGACTTCTCGTACGTTGTTAGGGTGTACATGAGTAACCGCGTTCACGCGGACGCGTCACCTGCCCGGTCTGTCCTACGAGGACGCGGGGGAGGGCCATGAAACCGATAGTGACGGAAGGACAATGACGTCGTGAGAAGCTCGAACCCCTTTATGAGTTCGTTGACGAAGGCGGAGGGCGCCCAGCAGGGGCAGCGTGGCCCGTCCGCCGCCTACCAGCAGGGCTACCAGTCTGCCGGTGAGCAGTGGGGCCAGCAGGATCAGCAGGGGATGGCTTATCAGCAGTCCCCGAACTACGGTGCGCCGACCACGGCGTCCGATCGCCCGATGACCATCGACGACGTCGTCACCAAGACCGGCATCACCTTGGCCGTCATCGTGGTCCTGGCCGCGGTGAACTTCATGATTGGCACCAGCAGCCCGAACCTGGCGATGGGCCTGACCTTCGTCGGTGCCATCGGTGGTCTCGTCGCTGTGCTGGTCTCCGCGTTCGGCAAGAAGTACGGCTCCCCGGTCGTCACGCTCGTCTACGCAGCTTTCGAAGGGCTCTTCGTCGGTGGATTCACCTGGATCTTCGCCGGTGGAGTGGAAATTGGTGGCGCAAACGCCGGAGCGATGATCTTCCAGGCCGTCCTCGGCACCATCGGCGTGTTCGCCGGCATGCTGGTCGTCTACAAGACCGGGGCTATCCGGGTCACCCCGAAGTTCACCAAGATGCTCGTCGGCGCCATGATCGGTGTCCTGGTCCTGGTCCTGGGTAACTTCGTCTTCGCCATGTTCACCGGCGAGCAGACCATGCTGCGCGACGGTGGCCCGATCGCCATCATCTTCTCCCTGGTCTGCATCGGTCTGGCCGCCCTGAGCTTCCTGGCTGACTTCGACCAGGCTGACAAGCTCATCCGGGCCGGTGCTCCGTCCCGCTACGCCTGGGGCGTCGCTCTCGGTCTGGCTGTCACCCTGGTCTGGCTCTACACCGAGATCCTGCGCCTGCTGTCCTACTTCAACCAGGACTAGCGCAGGGGCTCACGCCCGACGCTGAGGCACAGAGAACCGCCCCACTGGAAAAAGCGATCCGGTGGGGCGGTTCTCTGCTGCCGGGGGCGGGGAGAGCAGAGAAGAGCTACTGCTCAGCGCGCGGGACATCCCGGTCGGGGTCATAAGGCTCAGCCTTGACCAGTGTCACGGAGATCGTGTCGCCTGTCGGGCTCTTGTACTCCCGGGTCTCGCCCTCCTTCGCGCCGACCAGGGCAGCACCCAGCGGAGCATCGGTGGAGTAGGTCTCCAGGTCGGGGTTCGAGGACTCCAGGCCTCGGGTACCGATCAGGAACGTCTCCTTGTCGTCCTCGTCGCCGTCGTAGTAGATGTGGACGACGGAACCGACGAGAGCGACGCCGGACTCCTGCGGAGCCTCACCGATGGTGGCGCTGTCCAACAGCTCCTCGAGGTAGGCGATCCGGGCCTCCTCCTGGCCCTGCTGCTCGCGGGCGGCGTGGTAACCGCCGTTCTCCTTGAGGTCACCCTCTTCACGGCGCTCGTTGATCTCGGCGGCCAGAGCGGGACGATTCGCCTTCAGCGCGTTGAGCTCGTCATTGAGCCGGTCAAAGGATTCCTGAGTGAGCCAGGTCGTCTGATTGTCTGCCATGAGCGTTCGCGTCCTCCTGCAGGTAGACCACAGTGTCTGACAGGGACTGAGGTCGTTCGGAAAGATCGTGGGGGTACCCACGACACAGTTGTCGGGGCACAGTGTATCACCGCCGACATCCGGTCTGTCCGCCGGTCAGCGACCACTGTCAGTCCTGTGTGGCACCGGTGGTCTGCGTGGGATCGAGGTAGTCAGGGAAGACCGTCGAACATCCGTAGACGTCGGGTGCGACAGGCGAACTGTTGGTGGGGATGTCCACTGTGAGACGGGTGCTTTCCGAGCCGCCGGCGGCGACGACGGCTTCTCGGCGTCCGATCTCGGCGTGTGACTCGTCCAGTGCGGTCACGATGCAGTACGCAGGCTTGTCGACGTCGTCCCGGGTGATGTCGAGGTTCATCCGCAAGGTACTTCCGTCGACGACCTCGTGACCGGTGGCGGTGCCGGAGGCGTCACCACTGGTGCTGTTGCGGAACTGCGAGAACACGTACACGCCGACGGCGACCAGAACGATCACGATGCCGATGACGATGAACTTGCCGCTCACGCCCTGTTGACGGGAGGAACCGTAGGTCGCCTTGCTCATTCCACAGATCGTAGGCGGTGCCGTCAGTGAATAGCCAGCCGGGCGAATTGGACGCACCCCTGTCGGAAGCGTTGAATGGGAGAGTTGACCGGTACAGACGACACCGAAGGGGTGCGACACGTGAGCGATGGAGCTCTTCACAACAGCGCAGACCAACAGCGGTCCAGGCAGGGGTTGCGGCTCCTGGCCATTCACGCGCACCCGGACGACGAGTCCAGTAAGGGTGCCGCGGCGATGGCGCGCTACGCCGATGAAGGTGCGGACGTCATGGTGTTGACGTGCACAGGCGGTGAACGCGGCAGCATCCTCAACCCGAACATGGATGTCCCCGGCGTCGTAGAGAACATGAACGACGTCCGCCGTCAGGAGATGGCGCGCGCCGCCGACATTCTGGGGGTCTCCCATCGCTGGCTCGGGTACGTCGACTCAGGCCTCCCGGAGGGCGACCCGCTTCCGCCCCTTCCGGAGGGTTGCTTCGCGCTCGAAGACACCGAGGCCGTCACCCTGGAGCTCACGCGGGTGATTCGTGACTTCCGGCCGCACGTCATCATCACCTACGACGAGAACGGTGGTTACCCCCATCCGGACCACCTCAAGACCCATGCGGTCAGTATGCGGGCCTACGACACCGCGGCTGATCCCGACTACCACGCGGAGATCGGCCGTCCCTGGGAGGTTCAGAAGGTCTACTACACCCACGGCTTTATCCGGCGCCGTTTCGAGCTGCTGGCGCAGGCCAGTCTCGACGCCGGTGATGACCGGGCGACGGTGGCACTGGACCGGTGGAAGGGGATGCCCGACATCATGCCGCGCGTCACGACCCGCGTGGATTGCGCTCCATGGTTCGACCGTCGCGACGATGCTCTGCGGGCCCACGCCACCCAGATCGACCCCGAAGGACCGTTCTTCGCCGTGCCGACCGGTCTGCAACAGCAGGTCTGGCCCACCGAGGAGTTCGAACTCGCCCGCTCGAGAGTGGAAACTTCCTTGCCCGAGGACGACCTTTTCGCCGGTGTCGTGCCCGAATGAGGCCGACCGCCGCCACCTTAGATAGGCTCTGAAGACATGATCACGGTTTCCCCGTCCCTAACCTCAACTGTTTCCCTGGTGGCCCAGGAACAGGTCAACCGTGGCCCTCAAGGGCCGGAGTTCGGAAAGGCCGCACCCGTTGGCCTGCTGGTGATCATCGGACTTCTCGTCGTCATCCTCGCACTGGGGTATTTCTTCAATCGTCGGATGCGGAAGATGCACAAACGACGCGACTTCGCCGACGCTCACGGCCTCGACCCCTTCGACATCGACACCATCGACAGGCGTATGGCAGAGGCGGACGCCGCCGGTGCTGTGACCACACCGGTGGATGCGGATGGTCAAGACAGCAGTACGGAAGATCCAGGTGGCGACCAGCGGTGATTCTCTACTCGCTCTATGAGCGACGACTGCAGCGCGAGCTGAAGGGCCGTCGTCGGCCCAAACACGTCGCCATCATGTGCGACGGAAACCGCCGGTGGGCCCGCGAGAACGGATTCACCGACGTCTCCCACGGTCACCGCGTGGGGGCGAAGAAGATCGTCGAAGTCGTTGACTGGTGCGACGAGCAGGACATCGAATCCGTGACCGTCTACCTGCTCAGTACGGAGAACCTCCGGCGCAGTGCCGAGGAACTCGACCTGTTGATGCGCATCATCGGGGATGTCTCGGATGAACTCGCCGCGGCCAAAGGTCGGTTCCGGTTGCACGTCATGGGTCGGCTCGATCTTATTCCCGACGAACTTCGCGAACGTATGCGGCACGCGGAGGCGCGGACGACTGACCACACCGGCGTGCACGTGAACATCGCCGTCGGATACGGGGGGCGACAGGAGATTGTCGACGGCGTCCAGAAGCTCGTGGACGAGTTGGCCAGTAAGGGCGTTCCCTCGGAAGAGATGAGCGCCCACATCACCGATGACGCTATCGGCGACCACCTGTACACCTCCGGGCAGCCGGATCCTGACCTGGTGATCCGAACGTCCGGTGAACAGCGCCTCTCGGGCTTTCTGCTGTGGCAGTCGGCGTACTCCGAAATCTGGTTCACTGACACCTACTGGCCGGCGTTCCGTCGGCTGGACTTCCTGCGTGCGCTGCGCGACTTCTCGGTGCGCGAACGACGCTTCGGTAAGTGAGCGGGTAGCGGCCGGTCTGTCAGATTTTGCGCATCCGTACCGATTCCACCAGGTGATCGGGGCCCTTACGCAGGACCAGTGACGCTCGCACCCTGGTCGGAAGGATGTTCTCCACCAGGTTGGGCAGGTTCACCGTCTGCCAGATCTCCCGCGCAACCACCAGCGCGTCCTCGTCGGACAGCGCGGCGTAGTAGCGGAAGTGGGCGTCAGGTTTACGGAAAGCGGTGTTCTTGAGCTTGAGGAACCTCTCGACATACCAGCGTTCGATGTCCGTCCGCTCGGCGTCGACGTAGACGGAGAAGTCGAAGAGATCCGACACCATCAACGTCGGTCCGGTCTGCAGCACATTGAGCCCCTCGACGATGAGGATATCCGGCCGATCCACGATGTGGACCTCGTCGAGGCGGTCGTACTTCTCGTGCGAGTACACCGGGGCCGGTACCTCCGGGGCTCCGGACTTCACTGCGGTGACGAAGTTCAGCAGCGCCTTCTGGTCGTAGCTTTCCGGATAACCTTTGCGCCCCATCATGTGCCGTTTGTTGAGTTCATCGGCGGGATAGAGGAAACCGTCGGTGGTGATCAGATCCACCCGCGGACGGGACTCCCAACGCTGTAACAGGACCTGGAGTAGGCGGGCGGTGGTGGACTTGCCCACCGCAACGGAGCCGGAGACCCCGATGATGAAGGGAACGTGCGGCATCTCCTCGCCGAGGAAGGTTTCGGTGGCACTGTTGAGCTGCCTGATCGCCTCGAACCGCAGATCGATCATGCGGGAGAGCGGGAGATAGACCTCACTGACCTCGTCCATGTCGATGTCCTCACCGATTCCCCTCAGCTTCTCGAGCTCTTCCGGGCTGAGGACCTGGGGCATGGCGCGACGCAAGGACCGCCACTGTGACCGGTCAAGCTCGATGTACGGTGAGTACTCGTCGGAGTTTCGGGCTGGCATGGGGGCTATTGTGCTACCCGAAGATGGTTTCGACCAATCACCCGGCACCAGTGGTCCATGCACTGACAGGTTATGATGTGTCCTGATTGTTCTGATCCAGTTGCGGCCGACGTGAAAGGCGATCCACCCCATGAGCCAGACGAACCACCCAGACCAGTCCCAGCACAATGCGGAACTGGCGGATTTCGATCCGGAGGTGGCCGCGGCCATCGCCGGAGAACTCTCCCGTCAGCGTGACACGCTGGAGATGATCGCCAGCGAGAACTTCGTTCCGCGTGCGGTACTCCAGGCCCAGGGCTCCGTTCTGACCAACAAGTACGCCGAGGGGTACCCGGGGCGCCGGTATTACGGCGGCTGCGAGAACGTCGACATTATCGAGGATCTCGCCCGCGACCGCGCCAAGGCGGTCTTCGGGGCGGAGTTCGCCAATGTGCAGCCGCACTCCGGCGCTCAGGCCAATGCCGCAGTTCTGATGTCTCTGGCGAACCCCGGTGACAAGATCATGGGGCTGTCCCTGGCACACGGCGGCCACCTCACCCACGGCATGAAGCTGAACTTCTCCGGGAAGCTCTACGACGTCGCCGCCTACGAGGTGGACCCCGACACCTTCCGTCTGGACATGGACAAGGTCCGGGAACAGGCGATCAAGGAGAAGCCGACGGTCATCATCGGCGGTTGGTCGGCCTACCCCCGACACCAGGATTTCGCGGCATTCCGTGAGATCGCCGACGAAGTCGGCGCCAAGCTGTGGGTCGACATGGCACACTTCGCCGGGCTGGTCGCCGCGGACCTGCACCCGTCACCGGTGCCGCATGCTGACGTGGTCTCCACCACGGTCCACAAGACTCTGGGTGGTCCGCGTTCCGGCATGATCCTGGCGAAGCAGGAGTGGGCGAAGAAGCTCAACTCCTCCGTCTTCCCCGGGCAGCAGGGTGGTCCGCTGATGCACGTCGTCGCCGCGAAGGCCGTCTCCATGAAGATTGCCCAGACCGACGACTTCCGCGACCGACAGGCCCGTACGCTCGAAGGGGCCAAGATCCTCGCCGAGCGGCTCACCGCTGCGGACACCACCGAGGCCGGTGTGCAGGTGCTCACCGGGGGCACTGACGTGCATCTCGTCCTCGCAGACCTGCGCAACTCCGAGCTCAACGGGCAGGAAGCGGAGGATCTGCTGCACGAGGTCGGTATCACGGTCAACCGCAACGCTGTACCGTTCGACCCGCGCCCGCCGATGGTCACCTCCGGCCTGCGCATCGGTACCTCCGCCCTGGCCTCCCGCGGGCTTGACGCAGACGCCTTCACCGAGGTCGCAGATGTGATCGGTACCGCCCTGGCTCAGGGCAAGGGTGCGGACACCGAGACCCTGCGCAGGCGCGTCGACAAGGTCGCCGCCGATTTCCCGCTGTACCCGGGCTTCGAGGACTGGAAGATCAACTAATCCGGCTCTACTGTGGGCGCCATGAGCGCTTCACGGAAAGCCCTGATCGTCGTCGACGTCCAGAACGATTTCTGCCCCGGAGGATCCCTGGGCACGGAGCGAGGGGCGGACGTTGCCGCCGCGATCAGCGCCCGTCTGCGTGCACACAAGGATGACTACGACGTCGTTGTCGGCACGAAGGACTGGCACATAGACCCCGCCGGGCATTTTGCGCCCGACGGGGTCGCACCGGATTTCGAGGACACATGGCCGGTGCACTGCGTCGCCGGCACCCATGGTGCCGACGTTCACCCGGACCTCGAGGCCGGGCTGGTGGATGCCTGGTTCCTCAAAGGGGAGTACACGGCGGCCTATTCCGGTTTCGAGGGGCACCTGGAGGATGCGGGGACGGGACTGGCGGACTGGCTGCGCGAACACGGGATCACCTCGGTCGCCGTATGCGGCATCGCCACTGACTTCTGTGTGCGCGCCACAGCGCTCGATGCCGTGGCTGAGGGTTTCGATGTGGAGTTGCTCAGCGAGCTCTGCGCCCCGGTCAGCGTGCCCGGTGGCGCGGTGGCCGTCGAACAGATGGCCTATGTCGGGGTGACTGTAGTGTGAGGTGGCATGGACCTTGTTGACACCACCACCAGTGACGGAATCCGCATCATCACCATCAACCGTCCCGACGCCCACAACTCGCTGAACCGCGACCTGAGGCGCGAGCTGAGGGACGCTTTCGCTGCCGCGGCCACGGATGCGTCGCCGGACGGCCCGGTCCGGGCCGTTGTTGTCAGGGCATCCGGCACGGCGTTCTGCTCCGGTCAGGATCTCAAGGAACAGCTGGAGGAAACCCGGCAGGGGATTGACACGGACAAGGTGATCACCGAGTACAACCCGATGATGGACGCTCTATTGTCCATTCCGGTGCCGGTGATTGCCGCGATCCAGGGGGCCGCGGCCGGGGCAGGATGGGGCATCGCGATGGCCTGTGACTTCCGGGTGGCCTCGACGACGGCGGCCTTCAAGGGAGCGTTCAGTGGCGTCGGGCTGGCGTCGGACTGCGGCCTGTCCCGCTCACTGGCCGACGCAGTGGGACAGACCAGGGCACTGGAGCTTCTTCTGCTCGATGAACGGGTCAGCGCCGCAGAGGCAGGATCACT
Organism: Corynebacterium glyciniphilum AJ 3170; assembly: GCF_000626675.1. Taxonomy (NCBI): domain Bacteria; kingdom Bacillati; phylum Actinomycetota; class Actinomycetes; order Mycobacteriales; family Corynebacteriaceae; genus Corynebacterium; species Corynebacterium glyciniphilum. Next base: position 1,301,548 of record NZ_CP006842.1, read on the forward strand.
GGGTATCGTCACCTCGGTGGTCGAGGCTGAGGTACTGGACAACGCGGTGCAGGAGCTGGCGCAGCGCTTCGCGACGGGGCCCACGGCGTCCTACCGGGAGATCAAGGCCCTCGTGCGCGATGCAGCGGCAGTGAGTGCCCGCGCAGGGGAGGAGGCCGGCGCACAGCGACGGCTGTTCCAGACTGCGGACCACGGCGAGGCGATCCGGGCGTTCCTGGAGAAGCGGGCTCCGCAGTTCCGCGGGGTGTGACTCCCCAGCCCCGGGCCTGCACAAGCAACCCCCCAGGTCGGTGGGGCCGACCTGGGGGGTTGCTCCGGGACACCGGCACGTTCTGTGGGACAGATGTGTGACCGACGGTGTCGAGAGCGCCGATAGAACGGTGTTCGTCCTACTTCTCGCCCTTGGCGAGCTTCCGGCTGATGATTTCCAACATGATCTCGTTCGGGCCGCCGTAGATCGGCTGGACGCGGGAATCGAGGTAGTGGGTGGAGATGGGGTACTCCAGCATGAAGCCGTAGCCGCCGTGCAGCTGGACAGCGGTGTTGACGACCTTGATCTGCAGCTCGGTGGTCAGGTACTTGGCCATCGAGGCGGTGGTCTCGTCGAGTTCACCCTTGACCTTGGCGGCGACAGCGGCGTCGACAAAGGCCTGTGCGGACTGGATCTCAGTGGCCATCTTGGCCAGCTCCCAGCGGTAGGCCTGGTGGTCGACCAGCCGGTTGCCGAAGGTCTTGCGCTCCTGGGAGTGCTTGTAGACCAGGTCGAAGGCACGGCGGGAGGTCGCGATGGATCCGACGGCGATGGAGACGCGTTCCTGCGCCAGGTTGGTGCGCAGGTAACCGAACCCGGCACCTTCCTCGCCGAGGAGGTTCTCGGCGGGGACCTTCACGTTCTCGAAGGACAGCTCAGCGGTGTCCTGTGCCTTCAGTCCGACCTTCTTCAGCGGTGCGGCCTTGGTGTAGCCCTCCATGCCGTCCTCGACGATCAGCAGGGAGACGCCGGCGCGACCCTTGGACGGATCGGTGATGGCCACCACGATGGTGAAGTCGGCCTGGATGCCGTTGGAGATGAAGGTCTTCGAACCGTTGAGGATGAAGTTGCCCTCCTCGTCGCGCGGCGCGTTGGAGCGGATGCCCGCCAGGTCGGCACCGGCACCCGGCTCAGTCATGGCGATCGCGGCGATCTTGTCACCGGCGCAGAGCGGTCGGAGGTACTTTTCCTTCTGCTCGTCGTTGGCGAAGCGCTCGAGGTAGGGGATCACCAGGTCGTTGATGACCTGGAGGGAGACGATGACCGAACCGCAGTCAGCTTCGGCGAGTTCCTCGGAGAGGATCGCGTTGAAGCGGTAGTCCGGCATGCCGCCGCCACCGAACTCCTCGGGGGAGGTGATGCCCAGCAGACCCAGGTTGCCCGCTGCCTTGAACATGGAGCGGTCACTGTAGCCCTGCTCGTGCCACCGGTCGACGTGGGGACGGACCTCTGCGTTGACGAAGTCCTTGCAGGTCTCGCGGAACATGTCGTGTTCTTCGTCGAAGATGGTGCGGGGGAGGTAGTTCTTCATGGTGTCCTTCCGGATCAGAGCCGAGCGTCGTGGAAGGGGCAAACAGTTTGTCCGTGTGATCCACGTCTCTTACTTGTTACAAATTCATATTAACGAGCGGCACCCGGAAGTGTGTAACTTGATCCCATCCGGGGGAGGATTGTGGGGTGGGAAACATTTAGTGCACGGGTATGAGGTGCGACGGATATGGGGGAGTAGTGCGGGGGTGATAGCTGTCATTGTCGATATCCGAGAGGAAAGGGCAGGTCAGTCCGTCGGGGGACGAGCAGGCGGGAATTAAGACACTCTTTTGTTGTCTAATTGTTGACAGACCGGTTTAGGTCTCGCTAACCTCATGGATGTGTCGACGGCTAGTCACCTCGACGCACTGCAGTTGTGGATCAGCCGCAACGGCAGGTGGAACCCAGGGTTCAGTTCGAATCCGCGCACTCCGGCTTCCTCTTCTCACCGGAACGGCGCGCTCGGGCTGCGGCACCTCCAACGCGCTGCCCTGGACTGCAGTTCACCTGCCTGCTGTGGCACAGCGGAGATTTTCGCGGCGACGGATTCGTCACCCGGCGTTTGCACTCTCCACGAGGGCCCCGCCCTTCCGGTTCGTCACCCGGAAGGACGGGGCCCTCAACGTCTTTCAGTGTGGTGGTGCCGGGGTTACGGCCTCAGCTCTCGTCGGTCCCGGCACCGGGCCGGTTCTCTGCCAGTGAACTGCGGGCGCTGCGCAGCCACTCCGGTTGGTTCTCCAGGAGCGCCTTGATGTCCGCCGTCGTCAGCGGCTTATCCATGTCATTGGCCTTGAGGGCGGTAATGGTGATGCCGAGTTTGCGTGCTACCTCGGGCCGGGGGTGGGGGCCTTCACGGCGGAGATCCTGCAGCCACTGGGGCGGGTCACTCTGTAGTGCCACGAACTCATCGTGGCTCACCGTGCTGTCCTGGAACTCCTGGGGTGTGGCAGGCAGGTAGATGTTCAGCTTCTTCGCCGCCGTCTGGGGTTTCATCCGGTCACTCATATCTGCAGAGTCTATCTGGTCGAGTGGGGGACTAGGATGGCCGTCATGCATTACCTCAAGGTCGTCTTCGCCACCGGTGTCGTCCCGGGGAAGTGGTTCGGCAGGTTCGATGAGCGCATGGACGGGTGGAAGGCGGCGTCGGCGGCGTCGGACGACCCGCTTTCCCATGTGCTCAACGGGACAGCCGACATCGGGATCGTCCGTCTGCCGGGTGAATGGGAGGGGATGCCGGACAGCAATGTGGATGCCACTGCGATGGAGTCCCTCAATGTCCACCGGGTTGTCCTCTACGAGGAGACACCGGGGATCGCGGCACCTAAAGAGCACGCCCTGGAGGCCGTGGGCGAGAACGAGAGCGTGGTCCAGGAGGACATCGAAGAAGAGATCGTGCTCTACCGCGGTGTCGATCCGGGACGCGTGCGGGAGAACCTCGACGTGGTCGCCGCCAACGTCGGTGTCGTCGTTGCCCCACGTCCGTTGCTCCGTGCGGTGAACCGACGCGGTGTCATCCACCGGTCCTTGGCGGGGGTGGACGGAACATCGATCGCCCTGGTCTGGCGACGCGACCGTGATGACGACATCATTCAGCAGTTCGTCGGAATCTGCCGCGGCAGACGCGCCTCCAGTTCCCGCTGAGTTCACCCAGTCTTCATCTCACAACCATGTGATCTACACGTGTGGTTCCTAGCCTCGGGGGCATGACCAGAGCCACCATCGCCACCTCATCCACCCCGATATCGGCTGCTGTGCCGGGCGCTCTCCCCGGAGCAGTCCGGACCTATGTCATCGACACGTCGGTCTTGTTGTCGGACCCCTGGGCGCTGTTGAAGTTCGCAGAGCACCACGTCGTCCTCCCCATCGTCGTCGTCGGCGAACTAGAGGCGAAGCGCCAGCATCCCGAACTCGGCTGGTTCGCCCGACAGGCACTGGGACTCCTCGAAGACCTGCGCCGGGCCAGCGGACGTCTTGACCGCGAAATCGAAGTCACCCCGGACGGTGGCACACTGCGTGTGGAACTCAATCACGTTGACCAGTCGGTGTTGCCCGCAGGCCTCCGGGCTCACCCGGACGACGGGGCGGACAATGACCGGAGGATTCTCGCGTCGGCCCTCAACCTCCGGGCGGAGGGCGAGCACGTCACGCTGGTCACCAAAGACGTCCCCCTGCGGGTGAAGGCCGGCGCCGTCGGCCTGGACGCGGACGAATACCGTGCACAGGACGTCGTCCTGACCGGATACGAGGGTATGGTGACCGCAGAAGTCTCACCGGATCTCATCGACCGGCTCTTCGCAGAGGGGGCCGTCGACGCTGCGGGCGAGGTCGACGACGTGATGGACCTGCCGGTGCACTGCGGCGTACAACTTACCTCCGGTAGCCAATCGGCGTTGGCGCGTGTCACGGCTCACGGGGTCCTGCGGCAGGTACCGCAGGACCGGGAGGCATTCGGTCTCCGGGGTCGTAGTGCGCGACAACGGGTGGCGCTTGACATCCTGCTCGACGAGGAAGTCGGCATCATCTCCCTGGGAGGGTCGGCCGGTACAGGCAAATCGGCCCTGGCCCTGTGTGCGGGTTTGGAGGCGGTGCTGGAACGGCAGAGTCACCGTCGAATCGTGGTGTTTCGTCCGTTGCATGCCGTCGGTGGCCAGGATCTGGGCTACCTGCCCGGAGACGGCATCGAGAAGATGAATCCGTGGGCACAGGCGGTCTACGACACGCTTGATGGTCTGGTCAGCGGAAATGTCCTCGATGAGATCGACGACCGTGGGTTGCTTGAGGTGCTGCCGTTAACGCATATCCGCGGGCGCAGCATCCACGACAGCTTCGTCATCGTCGATGAGGCACAGTCGTTGGAACGCAATGTCCTGCTGACCGTGCTGTCGAGGTTGGGACGCAATTCCCGTGTAGTGCTCACCCACGATGTCGCCCAACGGGACAACCTGCGCGTGGGCAGACATGACGGTATCCAGGCCGTGGTGGAGAAGCTGAAGGGCAATCCGCTGTTCGCGCATGTCACCTTGACCCGGTCCGAGCGCTCCGCGGTCGCGGAACTGGTGACCAGTCTGCTGGAAAAAGGGTGATGTGCTGCTGCGCTGCGCAGGTGACCGCGGCGCGTTTACAATGCCTTCCATGACATTCACGATTCGTCCTATGCGGGAGGACGACTACGCCCAGGTTGCGCGCATCCAGCAGTCCGGCATGGACACCGGCCACGCCACCTATGAGGGGGAGACTCTCTCCTGGGATGCCTTCATGGAGCACAAGATCGCCGACCTGATGTTCGTTGCCGACGAGGACGGCGACGTGCTCGGGTGGGTGTCGGCGTCGAAAGCGTCCCGGCGGTCCGTATTCGACGGGGTGCTGGAAGACTCGGTCTATATAGCGCCGGACGCTGCAGGCAGGGGAGTCGCCGGTGCGCTTCTGGACCATATGATCACCGCGGCGACGGAGGCGGGATACTGGGCGATGCACTCCACCGTGTTCCCGGAGAACCAGGGCTCCCTGAAGCTGCACCTGTCGCGCGGTTTCACGGAGATCGGTATCGCGCACACGATGGCGCGGATGAACTACGGCCCGATGGAAGGTCGTTGGCGCGACATCCTTCTCCTGGAGAAGATTCTCGAGGGGGGACCCGCGTACCCGGAGTACCAGGCACGGGTCAAGGAGTAGCAGCTCCTATTCGACGGTGTCCTTGAGCTTCTCCTGCCGGGTGAAGATCAGGACGATACCGGCGATGACGGCCAGCGGGATCAGTACGGTGAAGATCGGGACCAACGCATCGTTGTAGCTGGTGATCACAGCTTCGTGCAATACGTCCGGAAGTTGGTTGACCAGGTCCGGGGTGATGCTGTGTGAACCACTGTCGGAGAAAGAATCGGTGTACTGCGCGGCGTCGGGGCCCATCTCCTGCATGGCGCCGGGGACACGCTCACCCATCAGCGACTGCAGGCGCGAGGTGAACACCGAACCGACGATCGCCGACCCCACCGACATTCCGATCTGCCGGAAGAAGTTGTTCGATGCGGTCGCGGTGCCGACCATGGTGACCGGGAAAGCGTTCTGCACGATCAGCACCAGGATCTGCATGGCGCAGCCCAGTCCGAAACCAAAGACGAACAGCACAAGTCCGAGGTGCACGAGGCTGTCGTGGGTCTCGAGCCCGCCGAGAAGGAACAGGCCGACGGCGGTGACGAACATGCCCACGACCGGGTACCACTTGTAGTTACCGGTCCGACTGACGATGATGCCGACGACAATGGACGTGGGCATCATACCGAGGATCATCGGGATCATCATCAGACCGGCCTTGGTCGGCGACATACCGTGGACCATCTGGATGTAGGTCGGCATGTAGGACAGGGTGCCCAGCATGACTACACCGATGACGAGGCCGGCGAGAGTGCACAGCACGAAGTTCCGGTTAGCGAACAGCGTCATCGGGATGAGCGGCTCCTTGGCGCGGAGCTCAACGAAGACGAACAGGACCGCGCACACCACGGTGGCGATGATCAGGCCGATGATCGTGGCGGAGCCCCACTCGTAGTCCTTGCCTCCCCAGCTGAGGAAGAGGATCAGGCAGGTGGCGAACCCGGCCATGAAGACGGTACCCCAGACATCCAGCTTCGCATGTCCGCCGCCACGGGCCGGCAGGTGCATGGCGAAGACGGCGATGACGATCGCGACGAGAGCCAGCGGAACGTTGAACCAGAGAGCCCAGCGCCAGCCGGGGCCGTCGGTGAAGAATCCACCGAGCAGCGGGCCCAGGACGGACGACAGGCCGAACACGGACCCCATCAGGCCCATGTACTTGCCGCGCTGGCGGGCAGGGATGATGTCGGCGATGATGGCCTGTGACAGCACCATCATGCCGCCGCCGCCGAGCCCCTGGATGGCGCGGGCGATGATGATGATCCAGATGTTCTGTCCGAGGGCACCGACCACCGACCCGATGAGGTACATGCTCAGGGCGAAGATGAACAGGGGTTTACGACCGATCTGGTCGCCGAGCTTGCCGTAGATCGGCAGTCCGATCGTCTGGGCCAGCAGGAATGCCGTGATGACCCAGCTCATCTGGTCGACGCCGCCGAGTTCGCCGACGACGGTCGGTAGTGCGGTGGCGAAGATCGTCTGACCCAGGGACACCAGCAGCATGCCGAGCATGAGGCTGGCGAAGACCAGGGGAATATTGTTCTTTGAGGCGTGCGTGTCCTCATGAGTCGTCGGTGACGACTCGAGTTTCTCAACTGTGCTCATGAAGGATCTCTTCTCGTGCTTTCTTGCGTGGGGATCGGACGGTCAGGGGTTAGTCCCAGCCATGGGAGTAATTGGCCGCGAGGGCTGTCATGTGTCGGCCTGCGTGGGTGAGGACCTCCCACTTGGTCAACTCCGGCTGCTCGCGGTGGAGAAGTCCTCCGGTGGCCAGTGCCGTGCGAATAAGGCCAGTCAACTGCAGTGACTCCTGATGGACGGTGACATCCGGCAGATGCCGGTGCTCGGGGAAACGCGTGAGGAACGCGGTGATGGCGGCGAGGATGTCTCCGGCCAGGGCATCGAACCGTCGCATGCCCGCGGCGCTGAGCTCCGGGGTCTCCAGGACGATCCGACGTCGGCGTTCCCGGATCGTCAGGCTGGTGGCCCGGTCCGGGGACAGACGTAGCGCCGAGTCGGGGTCAGTATCCACCGCTTTCCCGATGTAGTCGAGGATGTCACGGATGATGTTGGTGGAGTCGGTGGTGGCGAAGGCCTCCAGGTCGTCCGCCGGGATCGGAGGTACACCCCGGCCTGCGGCCACCTGGTCCTTGGAGTCGAAGTAGTTGAAGAACGTCCGACGACTCACCTCGGCCTTCTCACAGATCTCGTCAATGGTGACCTGGTGGAATCCGTGCTCCAGGATGAGCGCCGTAGCACAGTCTTCGATGCGTAGCCGGGTTTCCCGGCGTTTGCGCTCGCGAAGACCGCACTCCGCGGTGCTCTGTGTGGATTCGTTCCTTGTCTCAGTCACGAGACAGGTCTACACCGAGTGAAAAGTTGCACGCAATGCAAAAATATCGTTAACCCCCTTATGGGGGTGGTCAGCTCCTTATGGTCTGCTGGTGATGTCGCAGAACGAGAGGAGAATCACTCGAACCGTGTCGGACCCAGAGTGAACTACGCACCGTTCTGCCGTAGGCACCACTGGCTGTGGAGCGAACCAGTACCGCGCTGTCGGAGAGGGCTTCAGTAACGACGTCAGAGATCTCAAGCCGATCAAAACCGCGTAGGGGCGCCAGGGACGCCAGGTACTCGCGGCGGTTCAGGACCGTTCCTGCACTGTCGATGACACAGAGGTCGGGGTGCAGGAGTGCTTCGGCGAACTCACGGTTGCCCCGGACTTCATCGGTGTAGAGCGCCAGTTCACGCTCAGCAGCGTCTGTGACGGCTGTGGTCTCTCCCGTCTCTCCCGTATCTGCAGCATCGGCCTTCGGCGTCCCGGCAGAGGACGGGGTTGAAGGGGCCGGTGTGGTGGTGTCCGACGACGTCCGGCCGCTGCCGTATGCGTCGAGACCGGGCCCGGTCTCCGGCGCGCGACCCGCCGAATATGCGGTGGCTGCAGCATTGGCACGTGTGTCCGCCGCCTCGTTCAGCGGATGTCCCGCATGCCCTTTCACCCACTCGAAGTCAACTGCGCGCCCCTGCATGGCCGCGTCGATCGCCTGCATCAACTCGACATTCTGGACCGGCTTGCCGTCCTTCTTCTTCCACCCCTTCTTCTTCCACCCCGGCATCCATTTCGTGACGGAGTTGATCACGTACTGGGAGTCACACAGGATCAGCAGATGCTCGTCGGCGGTAGAGGGTTCGGCCGCCGTGGCCTCGAGCAGGTCGAGGACTGCCTTCAACTCACCCATGTTGTTGGTGCCGTGGGGCCAACCTCCGGCGCGCCAGGTGTGGTCGTCGATGTACCAGGCCCATCCTGCCGGACCGGGATTTCCGAGGGCAGAGCCGTCAGCGGCTGCGGTGATCGTCATGGGATGTATCGTCGCACACGGGAAGAGCGCAGTGCTGCGCGAGGTGCCGCCCCGTCACCGACGCTGAATCGGCCGCCACCTCGTCCGGTGTCCCGGCGCTGACCACCCGGCCGCCGTCGGAGCCTCCACCCGGGCCCATGTCGACGACGTAGTCGGCGTTGGCCACCATATCGAGATCATGCTCGATAACGATCACCGTCGCTCCCTGCTCGGTCAGTCGTTGCAGGACCTCGAGCAGCGTACGCACGTCACTGGGGTGCAGACCGACGCTCGGCTCATCCAGGATGAACACCGCATCACGTTGGGTCCGGTGCACTTCATTGACCAGCTTCAGGCGCTGCGCTTCTCCGCCGGACAAGGCGGGTGTGGCCTCACCGAGGACAAGATAACCCAGTCCCAGGTCAGTCAGCGCAGTGAGTCGCCGGCCGACCTTCGGAAGCCCGCTGACCACCTCGCGCGCCTCTGCGACGGTCATGCCGAGCAGCTCGGGCAGGCTGACGCCGTCACGACGGTAGCGGTCGGCATCGGGGGAGTACCGGCGTCCACCGCACTCCGGGCACGGGATATCGATGTCAGGAAGGAACTGGACGTCCAGCGACACCTCACCGGTGCCCTCGCAGCGGGGGCACGCCAGCGGACGCCCCCGTGACGTCTTCCGGGACCGGGTGTTGTAGGAGAAGTCGGAGGCGGTCAGGCCGTCCGTCATCGCCTGCTCGGTCGCGGAGTATGCAGCGCGGAGATCGTCCATCACACCGGAGTACGTCGCTACTGTCGAGCGGACGTTGATCCCGATCGGCGTCGCGTCAACGACGTGGACCGTGGTGCCGGGCGGAGCGTCACATGCGGTCACATGACCGGGATCCCTGTCGCGGAGTGCGGGGACCAGGGACTCGAGAATCAGCGTCGTCTTGCCGGAGCCTGACATTCCCGTCACCGCCGTCACACGTCCGACAGGGATATCGACCGTAAGGGGGTGAACCGTGTGGATCTGGGCAGTTTCCAGGTGGATCGCTCCACCCGCAAAGAGCGAGCCGGCATCGGCACGGTCCCGGACCACGACCGGTTCAGCACCGTCCAGAAATCCGGCCAACCGCGAGACACCGGAGGCCGTGAGGTCGGCGGTATCACCGGTCGCCACCACAGAACCGCCCTGATCGCCAGACCCGGGACCGATCTCCACAAGGTGGTCGGCGCGACGGAGTACCTGGACGTCATGGTCGACGAACACCACCGAATTTCCGTCCGCCACCAGGTCGGACATGACACCCAGGAGACCGTCGACATTCGCCGGGTGGAGGCCGATCGACGGCTCATCGAGGACGTACAGGACCCCGGTTGTGCGGTTACGGACTGCACGCGACAACTGGATCCGTTGACGCTCACCGGTCGACAAGGTGGAGCCGGCACGATCCAGTGAGAGATATCCGAGGCCGAGTTCCGTGAGTCGCTGCGACATCTGCTGCAGTGTGTCGATGAGCCCGTTGGCGAGGGCGTGCATCTCCTCCGGGAGAGAGTCCGGTACCCGTGCCGCCCAGGTGAGCACGTCATTGAGTGGAAGCGCGGTAACTTCCGCCAGATTCATTCCTCCGTCGTCACCGTCACCGTCGTTGCTGCTGAGCATGATCCGCGGCGTGCGGGCGGCTTCACTGAGCCGCGTGCCGTGACAGTCCGGACACGTCCCGGTGGAAAGAAACCTGCTCACCCGGTCCAACCTCTTCTCGGTATCCGCGCGTTCCAGTTCGCGGATCACCGTCAACCGGGCGTTGCGGAACGTGAAATCGAGTTCATGGACACCTTTCACCGAGGTGACGGAGATATGCTTCTTCTCCTCCGGGCCGTCAAGAACGATCTCTTTCTCGGAATCGGAGAGCCTGTTCCAGGGGACGTCGGTGCGCACGCCGAACTCCCGGGCGATGTCGGGCTGCACGTTGAAGCCGAACATCGACCACGGGACCACCGCGCCGCCGTCCAGCGTCTTCGTGGGATCCGGTACGAGGGTCGAGTCGTCGACGGTGCGGATCGCGCCGGTGCCCTCGCACCGGGGACACGCCCCACCGGAATTGAAGGCGAGGTCCTCCGCGCCTGGCGGTGACACCGGTTCGTCACAGACGGGGCAGGAGAACGGCCGTTCGGCGGCGACCGCGAGCGTGGGGGAGACCCGGTGGCCGTTCGGGCAGACATGCGACGACAGCCGAGAGAACATCAGACGAAGGACGTTGAGAAGTTCGGTGAGGGTGCCGAACGTCGAGCGGACCCCGGGTACGCCGGGGCGTTGCCGTAGTGCCAGGGCGGCCGGGACGTGCTCCACGGAATCGACCTCGGCCCGGGCGCTCTGGGACATTCGCCGTCGGGTATAGGTGGACAGGGCTTCGATGTAGCGCCGTGACCCTTCTGCGTAAAGAACCCCCAGCGCCAGTGAAGACTTTCCGGAACCGGACACCCCGGCGATACCCACGAGTCGGTTGAGGGGGATGTCGACATCGACGTTCTTCAGGTTATTGACACGTGCTCCGCGTACGGTGACGTGACTGGGGGTGGCAGGAGAATCGACCGACATGCCCCCAGCCTAGAACGCCGTAGGGCGCCGCGGCAGTGGAGCCACGGCGCCCTACGGCGCGTGCGGGGATCGGCGGGTGGGCCGACCTGGATTAGTCGCGGTCGGTGTTGGCCATCGCCAGCACGTCGAGGCGCTTGTCCAGCTCGTCCTCGGACAGCGTGTCCGGGACATAACCGAGGTCAATGACCGTCTGACGGATGGTCTTGCCCTCAGCGAGTGCGGTCTTGGCGACCTTGGCGGCGGCCTCGTAGCCGATCGCCGAGTTCAGCGGGGTCACGATGGACGGTGACGACTCGGCCAGAGTACGCATGCGCTCGTTGTTCGGCTCGATGCCGTCGACGAGACGTTCGGCGAAGACCCGGGAGGTGTTCGCGAGCAGCTTGGTGGACTCCAGCACGTTGCGGGCCATCATCGGGATGAACACGTTGAGCTCGAAGTGGCCCTGTGCGCCACCGAAAGCGATGGCGGCATCGTTGCCGATGACCTGGGCGGCGACCTGGGTGGCGGTCTCGCACAGCACGGGGTTGACTTTGCCCGGCATGATCGAGGACCCCGGCTGAAGATCAGGGAGGTGGATCTCGGCGAATCCGGTCAGCGGACCGGAGCCCATCATGCGGATGTCGTTGGCGATCTTGTTCAGGGACACGGCAATGGTACGCATCGCGCCGGAGAACTCGACGAGCGCATCGCGTGCGGCCTGTGCCTCGAAGTGGTTCTCCGCTTCGGTGAGCTGCTCGACACCGGTGAGCTTCTTGAGCTCCTCGGTGACCTTCGCGCCGAAGTCGGCCGAGGTGTTCAGACCGGTTCCGGTGGCGGTGCCACCGATGGCCAGCTCACCCAGGCGAGGGAGGGTGGCCTCGACACGCTCGATACCGAGCTCGATCTGGCGGGCGTATCCGCCGAATTCCTGGCCGAGGGTCACCGGGACGGCGTCCATGAGGTGGGTACGCCCCGACTTCACTTCGTTCTTCCACTCTGTTGCCTTGGTGGCCAGAGAGGTGTGCAGAACCTTCAGCGCGGGGATCAGATCGGTGACGGCCGCCTCGGTCGCCGCGACGTGTGTCGCGGTAGGGAAGGTGTCATTGGACGACTGGCCCATGTTCACGTCGTCGTTCGGGTGGATTTCCACACCGTTCTGCTTCGCCAGCGAGGCGATGACCTCGTTGGTGTTCATGTTCGACGAGGTACCGGAGCCGGTCTGGAAGACGTCGATCGGGAATTCGTCGTTGTAGGTGCCCTCTGCGATGGCCTTACCGGCGGCGATGATGGCGTCAGCCTTCTCACCGTCTAGCGCACCGGAGTCCTTGTTGACCTGGGCACAGGCTGCCTTCAACAGCCCCATCGCCCGGATCTGCGCGGCCTCCAGGGGACGGTCGGAGATCGGGAAGTTCTCCACGGCACGCTGGGTCTGGGCACGCCACAGGGCGTTGACCGGGACCTTGACCTCGCCCATGGTGTCGTGCTCGATGCGGAATTCCTGCTCACTCATAATGAACTGTCGTGTCCTTCCTGATTATTGTGTCGACTGACATATAAGGGTACCCGCACCGCGGTGGTGTCGGGTCGCTGCGGGGGTGGGGCGGACGTCAGATGTAGTCCTGGACCGAGTAGTCCTTGAGCTTCTGCAACTGGTGGGTGGCCTCGATGTTCCGGATCGTGCCGGACCGGGAGCGCATGACCAGCGACCGGGTGGTTGCTCCGCCAGCTCGGTAGCTCACGCCGCGGAGCATGTCGCCGTTGGTGACGCCGGTGGCGACGAAGTAGCAGTTGTCCGAGGACACCAGGTCGTTCGTTCCGAGGACGGTGTCGAGTGCAAGACCTGCGTCGAGGGCCTTCTGGCGTTCTGCATCGTCGGTGGGGGCCAGGATGCCCTGGATTTCGCCACCCATGCACTTCATCGCGCAGGCGGTGATGATCCCTTCCGGAGTGCCACCGGTGCCCATCATCAGGTCCACGGCGTGGCTTTCGCCCGCGGCGGCCACGGCACCGGCGACGTCGCCGTCGCCGATGAGGCGAACCTTCGCGCCGGCAGCCCGGATCTCGGCGATCAGGTCGGTGTGGCGGGGGCGGTCCAGGACAACGACGGTGACGTCGGAGGGATGGACGCCTTTGGCCTTGGCGACCGCGTTGATGTTGTGCGCGGCGGGAGCCTCGATGTCGATGCTGCCGGCAGCTTCCGGACCGACGGCGATCTTCTTCATGTAGAACACGGCGGAGGGATCGTACATCGCACCACGCTCGGCGGCGGCGAGCACGGAGATGGCGTTGGGGCGTCCCTCGGCCATCAGGGTCGTCCCGTCGACAGGATCGACGGCGATGTCGACGGCCGGACCTTCGCCGGTGCCGACCTGTTCCCCGTTGAAGAGCATCGGGGCTTCGTCCTTCTCGCCTTCACCGATGATCACGGTGCCGTTCATCTGCACTGTGTTGATCATCCGTCGCATGGCGTCGACAGCGGCACCGTCGCCGGACTCCTTCTTGCCGCGGCCCACCCATTTGCCCGAGGCCAGCGCCGCGGCTTCGGTGACGCGGACGAGCTCCATGGCGAGGTTGCGGTCCGGGGAGGCGGCGGGCAGTGCCTCGGGAGGGGTGGGGACGGAGTCGGATCCGGAAGTCATGGGAGACCAGCTTTCTGATATCGGGCGAGCATCGGGGGTGCCCTCCATTGTTCCATGACTCCTCCCAGGTGTCCCCACACGGTCGCCCGATGGCGACGGTTAGGGGTCCTGGTCCGGTTGTCTGCAATAATCGGTGCCGTGAAACTCGAGAAACCGCGCATGTTCACCTCCACCCGCGACCTGCTGATTTCCCTGGGCGTGCTGGGGCTGGTGATGGCGTTCTCTGTCGGCTTTACCGGATTGTGCAGTTACAACCCTGGCCCGGCAGAAACGACGGGGCAGGTCAACGAGGTGGACATCGATTCGATCCTGGGCACCGAAGCGCGGAGTCTGAGCATCCCGGTGCGCAACCCGGACGTGCCGGACAACTGGCAGGCCAATTCGGGGCGACGGACGACGGTGGACGGGGAGCCGTCCTCGATCGCGGGGTGGGTCGTGGACGAGAAGTACTACATTTCGCTGACCCAGACCGGCGCTGACCTCGAGGACGCTGTGGCGGACGTGGACGACGACTACCGCGAGGAAACCGACTCGTATCGTAGTTCCGCCTCCGGAAAGACGGCGGAAATGGTCGGGGACGCCGGGGACGCGGGCGACACGGTCACCTGGCGGATCTTCAGCGGGGATGACGCCCGCACCATCTGGGCGGCTGACCTGGGGGAGTCCACCGTCTTGCTGTCCGGGACCGCCACCGGTGACATCTACGAGACCCTGGCGGACAAAGTGGTGACGACTGACCCGATCGTCACAAGCTAGTCCGGTTGCTCCGACTCCTCCGGTTCGTCGGAGGAGTTCTCCGAGCTGTCGGCGTCGTGGCGGTTCTGCAGAGCGGCCTCCACCCGCTCGGACGCGCCGTCGAGGTAACGCTCGCAGTACGCGGCGAGCTCTTCTCCCCGTTCCCAGTAGCGCAGTGACTCATCCAGACTCATCTGCCCGAGTTCGAGGATCTTGACGACCTCCACCAGTTCGTCACGGGCCTGTTCGTAGCTCAGTTCCTCCAGGGGGCGGAACGTCTGCTTGTTGTCGCTGTCACTCATCGGTGGCGGGGTCCTTTCGGTCGGTGCTTCGGTCTGGGTCGGAGGACGTGGGTGTGTTGCCCGGGGCAGGTGCGGTGGTCCCCTCCGCGCGCTGTACGGCCATGGCTGCGGCGGTGACGGACCCGTCGAGGACGCGGATCCTGAGCTGGGATCCCGGTGTGACGTCGTCGACCGTCGTCACAACCTGCGGTGGTGTGTGGTCCCGTGGGAGCACCTGCACCACGGAGTAGCCGCGGCGCAGGGTCTGAGACGGTCCCAGTGCGTTGACCTGTGCTTTCAGGGAGGTGATCTGGGAGCGCATGTCCCGGATAGTGATTCCCAACGCGCGGTCGTTGCGGTCCCGGGCTTCGGACACGAGGTCCTGTTCACGACGGATCGGCAGGAGGGGATCGGCCAGGACAGGTCGGGACCGGACGGTGGACAGGCCCCGCTGCTCATTGGCGACCCAGGAACGCAGGGCCCCGGCGGCGCGATCCCGGAGCTCAGTGACGAGCTCGAGCTCAGCCGCGACGTCGGGGACGACTCGTTTGGCGGCATCGGTCGGTGTGGCGGCTCTGAGGTCGGCGACGTTGTCGAGAATCGGGTTGTCGGGCTCATGACCGATGGCGCTGACAACCGGGGTGGTCATCCGGCTCACCTGGCGGATCAGGGCTTCCTCCGAGAAGGGGAGGAGGTCCTCCACCGAACCACCGCCGCGGGCCACGATGATGACGTCGACCCGTGGATCGGACTCCAGTTGTTGGAGCGCGGCCAGGACCTGAGGCACCGCCTGGGGGCCCTGGACCGCGGTGTTGATGACCTCGGTCTGAACCGCGGGCCACCGGTCGTGGGCGACAGCCAGGACGTCCCGTTCCGCGGCGGAGCCACGTCCGGTGATCAGACCGACCCGGCGGGGCAGGAACGGCAGAGGGCGCTTGAGCCGGACGTCAAACAACCCCTCAGCATCCAGGGCACGCTTGAGCTGTTCCATCCGTGCCAGCAGTTCGCCGACACCGACGTGTTGAACACGTGAGACCCACAGGGAGAATGAGCCGCGCCCCGAGTAGAAGGCAGGTTTCCCGTAGACCACCACCCGATCGCCGTTCTTCAGTGGTGTGGGCATGGAACGCAGCATCGATGTTGAGCAGGTCAGAGGGATGGACTGCTCCTTCTCCACGTCACGCAGGGTGATGTAGGAGAGCTTCCAGGACGGCTTCATGTTGACCTGGGTGATCTGCCCTTCCACCCAGAGATGGCCGAGGCGTTCAATCCACCCCTTCACCTTGTCATTGACCACGTGGACCGGCCACGGTGACTCCGCAGAGGTCGGTGACGGCGGTGAACCTGACGGCGGCGAGGCATCTGACATGGCTCTGATTGTAGAGGTCCGATAGCATGGGGGACATGACTGAGGCTTCACCTGTGGATAACTTCACCACAATTGCCCCGACGACCACCATCGACAGCCCGAGGCTGGACGCCGACAGGCGCGACAGCAAGCGCGTGCTGCTGGCGGCGCCGCGTGGTTACTGCGCAGGCGTCGACCGAGCCGTGGAGACGGTGGAGAAGGCGCTGGAAAAGCACGGCGCACCCCTGTACGTCCGCAAGGAGATCGTGCACAACAAGCATGTCGTCAAGACGCTCGAGGAACGCGGCGTCATCTTCGTCGACCAGACGACGGAGGTGCCGGAGGGCGCCAATGTCGTGTTCTCGGCCCACGGGGTCTCCCCGCAGGTGCATCTCGAGGCGAAACAGCTGAACCTGAAGACCTTCGACGCGACTTGTCCACTGGTGACCAAGGTGCACAACGAGGTCAAGCGTTTCGCCAAGCAGGGCTACCAGATCATCCTCATCGGCCACCACGGTCACGAGGAAGTCGAGGGGACCGCAGGAGAAGCACCGGATGTGGTGCACCTGGTCGACGGGCAGGAGGACGTCGATGCGCTGGAGTTCCCCGAGGGGACCAAGCTGATCTGGCTCTCACAGACCACCCTGAGCGTCGACGAGACGATGCGTACGGTGAAACTCCTCCACGAGAAGTTCCCGCAGCTGGAGACGCCGCCGAGTGACGACATCTGCTACGCCACCCAGAACCGGCAGGTCGCGGTGAAGGCGATTGCTCCGCAGGTCGAGTTGATGATCGTCGTGGGTTCACAGAACTCGTCGAACTCGAAGCGGTTGGTCGAGGTCGCGCTCCAGCACGGAACGAAGGAGTCCTACCTGGTCGACTACGCCGAGCAGGTCGACCCGTCGTGGTTCGACGGCGTCACCTCGGTGGGAGTCACCTCGGGCGCCTCGGTCCCGGAACTGCTGGTGCGGGGAGTGCTTGAACTGCTCGCTGAGCACGGCTTCTCAAGTATCGAGGAGGTTACCACCGCCACGGAGGACCTGGTCTTCTCACTGCCGCGTGAACTCCGGCCCGCCCGGAACGCCAGCTGACTGCGCCCCGGAATCGTCGCGTCAGACGCTTCCGGGGCACACACGGGGTCCTTGGGGAGGGGAGAGGGCCCGGGGTACTAGTCCATGTCGAGGGGCCGGTCCTGGCTCCGTGACCGACGGCGGCGGCTCGCCTCCCGGAGCTCCGCAGCGGTGCGAGTGCGGGTTTCCGCACTGTCCGAATTCTCCGGTTGTTCCTGCCTGGCGACGGGCCGACGGCCTTCTTCCCGAGCACCCGTTGCATCGCCGGTAGACCGGTACTGCCGTGTCGTCTGCGGGCCCCGGTCCGGACGGGCTGCAGGACTCGTCTGTTCCCGATCCGACGTGCGGTCGTAGTCCCGGACCCGTGCGTTGAGACGCTGATTGCTCTGCTCGGCATCACTCATCTGACGACGGCGTGACCGCTCACGCCGATGCTGACTTTGCAGTACCGCGGCGTCAATCCGCTGACGCACGACACCGATAATCGCGCAGATCACGAACGTGGCAGCTAACCAGAGGAATTTCTCGATCGCCGGATAAGCGGCGGTAATGAGCGCGGTCCTCAGTCCCGAACCTGCAGTACCTGATGAGGCATCGATCAAGCCCGCGCCGGTAATGCCGAAGAACCAGTACACCGGTAACAGGACGACAGTCAGGAACAGGCCCCTCAACTCGACCAGGGCCGTGCACACGATCGCAGAGACGGCGAAGAGGACGACGTAGGAGGTCCCGACTCCGCCGAGCACGATTCCGGTGAGAACCACGGCCACCATTACGAGCAGTGGGGCCCATACCGGAATCAGGCCCCTGCGGTTCAACGGGGCGGACTCATCAGTGGTGTCAGAAGTCACGGGCGCTGATGTTACCCGATCCTCATGACTGCGTTGAAGCAGAGTCGTCACTCGGCTTGTCGTCCTTACCGCCCTTACCGTCCTTGTCATCGGGCAGGAGAGGCGCGAGGAACCGGCTGAACGGCTTCGGTTCACCGGAGTCGTCGGTTGTCAGCGACTTCTTCCAGTCCTGCCACCGCTGGGCGGCCTGCTCACGCTGCGCACCCGTCTGCTGGCCGGCGGAGGTGGCGAAGGCGATGTCGGCCGAGTGCTTCTCACCTGTCGCCAGGTCGGTGAGGTCACCGATGTAACGGAAGACTTCGGTGATCATCGCAGCCACCGGGACGGCCAGGAAGGCGCCGATGATGCCGAAGAGACCGCCACCGACGGTGACCGACAGCAGGACGATGACCGCATGCATCTTCATCGCCTTGGACTGCAGGACCGGCTGCAGCACATTGCCCTCGAGTTGCTGCACGGCCAGGACGATACCGAGGACGATCAGCGCGGTGGTGAAGCCGTTGGCAACCAGTGCAACAAGCACGGCCAGCGCGCCGGCGGTGAAGGCACCGACGATCGGGATGAATCCACCGAAGAAGGTGATGATCGCGAGCGGACCGGCAAGAGGAACGCCCATGATGACCAGTCCAAGGCCGATGAAGAAGGCGTCGATGAAGCTGACGATGGCCTGGGTACGGATGAATCCACCGAGTGTGTTCCAGCACCGGGTCAGAACCTCGGTGAGGTGCCAGCCGACGCGTCGGCCAGCGACCCGACGCACCATGGGCAGGAACTTCTCTCCGTCCTTGAGGAAGAAGAAGATGAGGACGAGCATCACGAACAGGGTGATGGCGCCGGAGGTGATGGCCGACACGCCGGTGATTGCGGTCTGGGTGATCTGGTCGGTCTGGTCCTGGACCCAGTTGGTGGCCTGATCGATCATGTTGTCGATCTGGTCGCTCTGAAGATTCAGCGGGGGACCGGCGACCCAGTTCTGAATCTGCTCGATGCCCTCGGCGCCGCGGTCCACGAGCTGCGGAATCTGCTTGGACACACTCGGGGCGATCGCGGCGATGATGCCGCCGATCACGGCGAAGAACAGGATGATGGTCAGCAGTACGGCGAGTGCATTGGGTAGATGCCCCTTGCGCAGCAGACGCACGACCGGCCACAGGACGGTACAGACGATGATCGCGAGGATGACCGGGAGGATACCGGTCCAGACGCCCGACAGTGCGCGGCCGAGGACCCAGAAAGCTGCTGCGACGACCAGGAACCGCAGGCTCCAGCCCGCCGCCCAGCGTGCGGACGTTCCGATGACTTCGGCGCGGTCGCGGAGTTCCTTACCCGGCTCTGCATTTTCATCCGACTGCAGAGGACCGACCTCCTCGTCCGGGTGGGACATAGCCGGATCCCCGTCAAGGAAGATTGACTCACGGGATGCCTCGGCAGGGCTCTTCACTGGAGCCGGATCCTCCCCGGGAAGGGGCAACGATGACTCGGGGTCCATACGGCCCGAGCCCATGAGAATATCGGCGAAGTCCCGGCCATCGACGACATCGCGCGGATCGGGGCTGTTCGGTCCCCCGGACTTCTTCTGCCCGGAGGACTCGTTGGTGTTCTTGGAATCACTGCTCACCCGACCCATTGTGCACTACGACGCCGTGTGCGTCATCGGGACGGGCCAGGTACTCACCCTACGGGGTGGGACGTGGCGTGAAGGATGAGAGTCTCGTCGTCGGTACCGGGTGCAGAACCGAGTTCCCCGGACTCTTCATCGGAGTTGTTCCTGAGGTTGATGGAGGCAATGATGAGCCCGCCCCAGAGGAAAACCATGAACAGGACCATCATGACGATCGCGGTTGTACTCATCGGGTCGCTCCTTGTTCCTTAAGCGGGGAGGTGGTGGTGGAGTCACCGGCAAGTGGATTGGGGACTCGGCGTCCACGGCCGCCTGGCGGCACGCCGAAATCGGATCCCGGCGTGCCGTCGAGCACGAGGGACTTCCGGCGGAAGGGCACCATGTGCATGGCGACTCCGACGATGGCAATCACGATGATCAGCAACCAGCCCCAGGTGAACACCTGGTTATCCTGGTATCCACCGTATCCCTCGTCGAGCAGCGTCGAGACCTCGCTGAGGAGGGTGAAGGTCAGGATCACGGAGGTCACGTACATCAGGAACGTCCGCCACGTCGGTCCGACTTTGAAAGAGGACACGGCATTGAGATGCTGTTCCAGCTCGTTGATCCGCATAGTCAGGACGCCGACCACGATGATCGCAACCAGTGCGGCGAGGACAATACCGATGTTGTTGGTGAACTTGTCCATGATGTCCAGCGTTACCAGTCCGCTCGTGGCAGAGAAGGCCAGGATTGACAGCACTGCCATCGGCACGCCGACGGCGAGCGCGGCGGTACGGCGGGGAAGGTCGAACTTGTCACGCACAGCGGACGCCACGACCTCGACGATCGAGATCAGCGACGTGACCCCCGCGATCGCGAGGCTGGCGAAGAACAGGATGCCGAAGATCTCTCCTGCCGGCATCTGGTTGATGATCGTGGGGAACGCCTCGAACGCCAGGCCGATACCGGACGTGGCGACTTCGCTGACCGGGATCCCGGATGCAGCGGACATGAAGCCCAGGGCGGCGAACACCCCGATACCGGCGAGAACCTCGAAAGAGGAGTTGGCGAAGGCAGTGACCAGGCCGGTGCTGGTCAGGTTCGACCGCGGCTTGAGGTAGGAGGAGTAGGTGATCATGATGCCGAAACCGATGGACAACGAGAAGAAGATCTGCCCGTAGGCGGCGATCCAGACCGTCGCGTCCGTCAGAGCACTCCAGTCCGGTGTGAACAGGGCATCGAGCCCGGTGGCCGCACCATCGAGGAACAGTGCGCGGACCACCATGACAACGAACAACACGAGGAGCAGAGGGATGAAAATGACGTTGAGACGACCGATTCCCTTGCTCACGTCGAGCACCAGCGTGGCCAGGACGATGATCCATACGACAATCATCGTGATGAGGATCGGCATGACGAAGCTGCCGGAGAATACGGTGTCAGTGTCCGCCTGGAGGAACTCCCCGGAGAAGTAGTCGCCGGGGTTCTCACCCCAGCCCTTGGTGAAGGACTTCATCGTGTAGAGCAGCGCCCATCCGATGATTGCCGCGTAGTACACGGCGATGAAGAAGGAGATCCCGACCTGGAACCAGCCCAGGATCTCTGCCCGGGGGTGGATACGGCGGAACACCAGCGGCGCCGAACCGCGGAAACGGTGGCCGAGGGCGAAGAACATCCACAACAAGGGGATACCTGCAGTGAGCAGGGCGATCATGTAGGGGACGAGGAACGCCCCGCCGCCTGATTCGTAGGCGACGTAGGGGAATCGCCAGATGTTACCGAGGCCGACGGCGGAGCCGATGGCGGCGAAGAGGAAGAGGATCCGCGAGTTGAATGTGTCGCGGGTGACCTTTCCGTCTTTGCCGTCGGATCCGACCTGCGGCCCGGCGGGAGCGTCTGCAGACATGTGCGGGGACCTTCCGGGTGTCTAGTTGTGGCAGGTGAACTGAAGAAATCGAATCTATCCTAGATTCCCACCAGACTTACAGGAAACAGACAGTTAGGGCACGACTTCGCCAGGACCTGCGCTGGCGGGGGTGGGCGGCGGTGCGGGCGTGGCACCGGTTAGGATGGGCGCCGTGACCCTTACTCTCGGAATCGTCGGCCTGCCCAATGTCGGTAAGTCCACGTTGTTCAATGCCCTGACCCGCAATGACGTCCTCGCGGCGAACTACCCTTTCGCCACCATCGAGCCGAACGTCGGCCTCGTCGAACTCCCAGACCCACGTCTGAACCGTCTGTCGGAGATCTACTCCTCCGAGCGGATCCTGCCGGCCACCGTGTCCTTCGTCGACATCGCCGGCATCGTCAAGGGCGCTTCCGAAGGTGAGGGAATGGGCAACGCCTTCCTCGCCAACATCCGTGAAGCGGATGCTATCTGCCAGGTTGTGCGTGCCTTCTCGAACGACGACGTGATCCACGTCGATGGTCGCGTCGACCCCGCGACTGACATCTCCGTGATTGAGACGGAACTCATCCTCGCCGACCTGCAGACCGTGGAGAAGGCGGTCCCGCGTCTCGAGAAGGAAGGACGCAAGGACCGCGATAAAGCGGACCAGGCGACGGCAGCCAAGCAGGCGCAGGAGATTCTGGAGGACGGACGGACGCTGTACTCCGCCTCCGTCTCCGGGGAGTTTGATCTGGCTGCGGTCCGTGAGCTTCACCTGATGACCGCCAAGCCGTTCCTCTACGTCTTCAACTCCGATGAGGCGGTGTTGACCGACGAGTCCCGCCAGAAGGAACTGCGGGATCTCGTGGCCCCGGCGGACTGTGTGTTCTTGGATGCCGCGACCGAGGCGGAACTTCTGGAACTTGACGATGAGGAAGCTGCTGAGCTGTTGGCCTCGGTGGGGCAGGACGAGCCAGGACTGCAGACGCTGGCCAAGGCCGGATTCGCCACGCTCGGGCTGCAGACCTACCTCACGGCCGGCCCGAAAGAGGCGCGGGCCTGGACAATTCCGCAGGGTGCGACCGCGCCTCAGGCTGCCGGCGTGATTCACACCGATTTCGAGCGCGGATTCATCAAGGCCGAAATCGTCGGGTTCGCCGATCTGGACGAGTACGGCTCCGTGGCTGAAGCCCGTAACCACGGCAAGGTCCGCCAGGAAGGCAAGGACTACGTCATGAAGGACGGCGATGTCGTGGAGTTTAAGTTCAACGTGTAGGTGTGACTTTCCGTGACTCGTTCACGGACGCTGCCGGCCGAAGAGGAGGGGTTGAGGGGTTATTGTCCGGCGACGACCGACTCAGCACGGTGAGCGCGTACAGGTAGCCACAGGGGGACGAGGAGAACTGACCTCAAACGAGACCATATTTCCTATGGCGTCTGACCAGGAAACATGGGGGTAGGTGCACCGCGTTCAACGGCACCGGAAGCGCCTCACGCGCACGCCAATTCTCGCGTTGAGACGGTGAACTGTGGTTGAATTCCAGATATTAATCGGATGAATCTTCTGCTGGCCTCGTGCATGGCGGCAGGACGGAGCGACCCGCGCGTCAGGCGCATCGTGTCGGAAAGGTGAGATGTCCCAGTGTCTGGACCCGTCAAAATCACGGCCAAACGGGTTGGTTCAATTGTAGGGCACCTTGCCGTATACCTGCTGATCTGGCTGGCTCTCACCCTGTTCATCGTCGGTATCGGGATCCACATGTTCTGGGGCTCGATCACGGTCGACCAGATGATGATGAATCTGGTCTCCATGCAGACCGACGGTGGCGGCGGTGACCTCGTCTGGCTGGGCATCCTCGCTTTCGGCGTGCTGCCCGTGGTCCTGACTCTCGGTATCGCTTTCTGGCATCATCGCCGCGTCCGTAAACACCGGGCCGACCAGGATGTTGATCGTCCGGGCGGTCAAGTATGGGTGAAACGCACGGTCTCTATCGTGCTGGTTACCGCCGTGGTCGTCAGCGGCACCGCAATGTTCGGAACCTCGGTCCATGTCGGTGCCTATATCAAGGCGGCGAATTCCGACTACACCATCGACCAGTACTACCGGGAACCCCAGGTCGACTCGGCCGAGAATGCGCGCAACGTCGTGATGATCTATCTCGAGTCGGGCGAGGAGACACTGTCCGATACCACGCTGTTCGAGAAAGACCCGTTTGTACCGCTCAAGGAGGTCACCTCGGAAGACGACGGCTGGAACAGCGTCGACAATTTCCAGCAGTACGAAGGCGGTGGCTGGACCATGTCGGGCATCGCCGGCACGCAGTGCGGTGTTCCCTTGAAAGGCAACGGCCTCATCACCGGGCAATCTGGTCTCAACTCGCTCGGTGGTGATGTCGGAAACTACCTGGGTGGCTTGACCTGCGTCGGCGACGTCCTCAAGGATCAGGGGTACCGGAACGTATTTATGGGTGGAGCGAACGGCTCCTTCGCTGCGAAGGATCAGTTCCTCACGACCCACGGCTACGACGAGCAGTATGATCTCGACGACTGGCGGGCACAAGGTGAGCCGAGTGACCAGTTCCGTGACGACTGGGGTCTGAGCGACAAACGTCTTATGGCGAATGCGAAAGAACACGTCGACGCTCTGCACGAGGAGTCGACGAAGACAGGTACGCCGTTCAACCTCTCTATGCTGACGGTGGACACTCACGAACCAGTGCATATCTACGACTACTGCGATGTGGACACGGAAAGTGAAGTCACCTCCATGTTCTCGTGCTCCATGACGCAGGTTGCGGACTTCGTGAGTTACATGGAGGAGCAGGGGTATCTGGAGGACACTGCCGTCGTACTGATGGGTGACCACCTCAAGCACATGGGGTCCAGCAACGCCTTCGCCGAAGAACTCGGTGACCATCCGAACCGCACCATCTTCAACCGCGTCTGGGTCCCCGGAGAGGAGAAGGAGACGTCGACAATGCGAGGGGGTGTCGATCAGCTGAACATGATGCCGACGATCCTGGAAGCTGCTGGTATCGAGATGGAGGACCGGCAGGCGGGGCTTGGTGTGTCAGCGTTCTCGGACCGGATTCCCACTGACTCTGCGCAGGACCTGGACCCGGAGATCTACAAGCAGTTGCTCGAATCGCGTTCGCAGGACTTCTACAGTGCAGCGTGGGCGGGTGAGGAACTGCAGTAGTGGAGCGAAGCAACGACGCCGCGCAGGAACCGACGACCGCCGAAGCGCTGATGAGGTCGCGGTTCGATGCCTTTCGGCGCGCGGACGATGACTGGCTGTTGCGGACCTGGCACCCGACGACGAGACCCGCTCAGTTAGATCTGTCGGACAATCCCGTCTGGCGGGGGCTCCAGATCATCGACACGGTCGCCGGAGGGGTGGACGACGACGCCGGTGTCGTGGAGTTCCGGGCCACTTATATCGCCGACGGAGGCGGTATCGGCGTGTTGCGGGAACGGTCTCGGTTCCTCCGCGAAGACGGACGGTGGTTCTATCTCGACGGCGAGGTGGAGTAGAAAACCGGTCAGTTGATGATCTCGGCGTTGTTCTCGCGCAGTGCGGTCAACCGGCTCCGCCAGAGGTCGAGAGAGTGCGGTGAAAGGCGTGGCCAGTCGGCAATCTCCTCGACGATCTCCAGTGGGGACGTGGTCCGGAAAGAACGGGTCGGGTTGCCAGGGAACTTCTTGTCTGTCACGTTCGGGTCGTCTTCGAACGGCCCGGTGGGGCTGACGACATAGACGTGCGGTTCGGACTGTCCGCCACCGAGCATGGCTGCAATCTCCGCGGCGAGACCGGCGCCGTCCTTCACTGCAGTGAAGTAGATGTGATTCATGATGATCTCGGGACGGTAGTTTGACGGATGCCCGGCACACAGCAGATCACCAACTGCCAGGGCGGCGCGCGTGCCGTGGAAGAAGGGACCGCTCACCTGCGGGTTCGGTGTGTTCATCGCTCTATTTTAGCACTATGGCTTCCGGGGAAAAGGTGCTGCGAAACCAGGCGTACAGACCCCCTCTCGTCCGCTTTCCTGTGGAAGACGGTGCGGACCTCACCGGATTTACTCATCTACCGCGGCGTCGGATGTACTATGCTCGTACACCAATGAAGCTGATTAGCTACAACCTGCATAAACACAACGCGGTCACCGAGCTTCTCCCGCTCGCTGGTGTCCATGTCCCGGATGCCATCTGCGTCCAGGAGGCCGATACCCGACGGCTGCCACATCGCCTCGGCGGCCTGGAACTCGTCCACGCGACCACGGAGAACCGCCTCGGCCTCGCCGTCTACCTGCACGCGAGCAGGTTCGACGTGAAGGATCTGCAGGTGACCGCGCTGGAGAAGTCCTTCCATGACCGTGTCATGAAGCCTGCCTCCGAGCGGCTGGTGATGGTCAGGGCCCATGATGCCAAGCATGACCGTGATGTTGTCATCGCCTCCTTCCACGCTGCCCCTCTGACGGCGACGAACGCACTCCGTCGCCAGCAGATCCGTACATCCTTCGAGGCGCTCGGCCAGATCGGTGCCGGAGTGCCGTCCGTCATGGTCGGAGACTTCAATTACCCGTTGTTCCAGAGCGGCCTTCGCCGGCACGTTGATGCCCATGGCTTCGAGATGGCCAGGAGCAGCGGAGCGACCTACTCGCGTTACGGCGTACTGCGGGGGAACTATGATTTCGCACTCTCGCGAGGTTTCAGGCAGTCTCACGTCGACGTGCTGCCCCAAGGGCGCTCTGACCATCTGCCGATCCTCGTGCAGACCTCAGTCGACCGGAGCAGGGCTGCTGTCGTAGCCGCCCGGCGTGGCCTGCAACCCGTCGTAAGCGCCTGAGGCAAGTCTGAGTTACCCGCTTCGGCCGTCGGGGTCTAGGGTAACTCACGGATAACAGAGCAGACCTCGGGCCGAGAGGGCAGATGTATGGGCAACCGCAGGATCAATGACGGCAGGACTAGTAGGTTCACCCGCGGGAAGCAGCGAGTTGGGGGGTCGGTGCCGACGCCGACCGCAACTCCGCCCGTCCTGACCTATGTTGACGACGGCAGCGCACGCCCGGCCCCGGAGACCACCACGGTGGCAGAAGCGACTGCGTCTGCGGTCGATCGTCCGGAGCGTATGGTGATGCTCCTGTACCCGACCTCGGGCAGGGAGGGGATCAGCGAACTCGCCGAAGCGTGGGAGCTTCATCCGTTGCTTGTCGAAGACCTGGTGAATGCACACCAACGTCCGAAACTGGAACGGTACGGGGATGTCCTGTTCATCGTCGCCAGGTCTGCCCGGTACAACGACGCAGCGGAGGACGTCGCGTTCTCTGAGTTCCACATTCTTGTCCGCCATGGATCCGTTGCCGTGCTGTGCCAGGACGGACGGTGGGTCGACGGGACGGACAGCGCCGCGTTCGCCGCAGTGGACGGCGCAGATCCCCGTGAACGGACCTTGTTGGCGGACCGGGATGTGCTGCGGCTGGGGCCAGAGGCGGTGGTCTACCGGATCCTGGACGCGATCGTCGACGGCTATCCGCCTGTCCTCCGGGGCATTGCGATCGACAAGGAGCAGATCGAGCGCCAGGTGTTCAGCGGTGACGCTGCGGTGGCAGAACGCATTTACCGGTTGAGTCAGGAAGTCATCGACGTCCAGCAGACCATCGCGTCGATGGCGGAGGTACTTGATGCGCTTCGCGCTGGATTCGTGAAGTACGACATCCCCGAGGAACTCCGTTCCTACCTTGATGACGTCGCCGATCACCTGACGCGTGCGGGGATGTTGGCCGCAGACCATCGAGATGCTCTGGCCCAGATCCTTAATGTGAATGCCACTCTCGTCGCACAGCGTCAGAATGAGGACATGAAGAAGATCTCCGGCTGGGCGGCGATCCTCTTCGCCCCGACGTTGGTCGGCGCTATCTATGGCATGAACTTCGACGACATGCCGGAACTGCACTGGGCCTTCGGCTATCCCATGGCGTTGAGCATGATGCTCGGGGTCGCCGTCCTGCTCTATGTCTTCTTCCGCCGCAGTAAATGGATGTGAGATCCCGGGGCAAGGGGTCAGAGCCAGTCGTTGTTCCTCGCGTGACGTGCCGCGTCATGTCGGGTGGTGTGGCCAGTCTTCTGTATGGCGAAGGATAGGTAGTTGCGCACCGTCCCGGGGGACAGGTGCAGAATCTTCGCGATGTCACGGACACTGTAGCCGTCGCCGGTGACACGGAGCACGTCCTTCTCCCTCTCCGTCAGCGGTGATACGTCGGTAACTGCTTTCGCCGCCACGGACGGGTCAATGACGCGGCCTCCCTTGGCTAGTCTGAGTACCGCGGCGGTGATCTCGTCAGGATCAGCATCTTTGCCGAGGAATCCGCGGATGCCGTTCTCCAGAGCCGTTCGTAGCACTCCGGGGCGAGCGTGCCGGGTGAGAAGAAGAACTGCCTGACCAGGAACGATCTGAAGCATCTGTATGGCGGCATGTAGACCGTCGAGTCCAGGCATATCGAGGTCGAGGATGACGACGTCGGGGCGTCGGCGGGTGAACTCGTCGACGGCGGAGCGTCCATTGCTTACTTCACCAGAAATGGCGATCGTTCCGTCTAACGGAAGCAACGTCGCCAATGCCGTGCGGATGAGCCGCTCATCGTCGGCGAGCATAACCTGCACCGGTTGCTTCCCTGTCATCGATCTCCTCCTGCAGTTGCGGTGAGGACGACAGTCCCGTCCCGGTACTCCAACTCCAGGTCACCGCCCTGTGTCTGAAGTGCACGACGGAGTGCTGCCAGGCCTCGGAACGACCCGGGGGAGGGGAGTCCGCGGGCCCCGTCGTTGGTCACGGTGAGCATGGACCGCATGACTGAGACCGATACCTGTTCGGCTCGGGAGTGTCGGAGAATGTTCGTGGTGGCTTCGCGCAGCACGCGGGCCAGAAGAGCGTCATGCGATGCGTCAGGCGTGTCGGCGGGACGGTGGACTGTCGTCTCAATACCGGCAGCAGTCATCAGGCCTGTGACCGATGATAACTCACTGGTGAAGGTCATCAGGTGGGTGTCTTCAGCCAGCGCCCGGGCCGTTCTGATGGAATCGGCCGCGAGGCCCTGGATGGCTTCGAGTTCCCGGTCCGTTCGTTCCGGATCAGTGGTCCGAACCCGGGCAGCCACAGCCGCCTTCAACTTGATGGCGTGCAGCGAGTGTCCCTGGATATCATGCAGGTCTGCGGCGAAGCGTCGTCTCTCATTGAGGACGGAGAGCTCCCTTTCATTGTCCTTGGCCTGTTCGAACAAGGTGAGCAGTCGAGCTTCGGCGCCGTTGTCGATGATGGCGACCATCCAGACACCCGCGACGACCGTAAGCTTGAGGAGCGTCCCCAACGCGTTCGGGGATCCGGTGGTGAACACCAGTGCACTGACCGCCACGATAGTGCAGAATCCGACTACTCCCCAGATCCCGGGACGGGATGACTTAGAGTCGATGGCGACTGCTAACGCTGCGGCGATGCCCGCAGAACCGACCGGGTTCGATTCGGACAGGGCAGACCACAGCAGCGTCCCGACGCCGACACCGGTGGCGACGGTCAGGAGTGCACGGTTGGGTTCCTCACCCAGACGTAACATCAGGATCGCAGTGAGTACCAGACTCGGGGCAACAGCGATGAGGCTGCTCCAGTTCGTGGCATTCACGATTCCCAGGGCAACGGTGACACCGACAGAAAGCAGTACCGACCGGGCACGTCGGGTCCGCGCCATTTCCTGGATGCTCGGAGGGTGTCGGAGCCGATGAGAAGTCACGGATCCATTGCATCAGTTCTACGGGGGTGCCCGCCAGTGACGCTGCGTCACGACAACATCTGACCGAGCGCCGGTGTCCGTACTGATCCGGTCCGGGCACCGTGGTCCACGGCGAATCAGACGCATCTACTCGAGGGAGGAACTCACGTGGAACAGATTCAAGACTGGATCATCTCGTTGCAGCAGTATGTCGACACCCTTCCTGGCGGCCTGCAACTGACAGCGGTCTTCGTCATCGGGTTGGTGCCGCTTCTCGAGGGTGATGTGGCGGCACTAGTCGGTGTCCTCTCTGGCATACACTGGTTACCGACCGTCATCGTCGGAACGGTGGGGACGGTTCTGATCACTGTCTCTGCAGTAGGGATCGCAGGTACCGTCGGTCGTCGTCAGGAGGGCAGATGGAAGGACCACAGGGTGATGCGCCGTGTCGGGAGCTGGGGGTCGCCCGTGGCGATGCTTGTCAGCGGACTTCTGTTTAGTGTCCCGATAACTGCGTTCATCATGCGTGCCTCGGGTATCCCTAGGACGGTGGTCCTCACCTCCGCGGTGCTGGTTAGTGCGGCCAATGCGCTGATCGTCGGATTGCTGGTCTCTGGAGCGTTGTCGTGGCTGGTCGATACCTGAGGACGCACGGCGGTCCTGTGCACATCCGGCGGCCGACTACAGTGTGAGACCATGCAGGCAGGAACGGAGGAGTCTGATGGACAGTACATCGCTGAGACCATGCCGCGGGGCGTACGAGTACCCGACGCTGGTAGGGATCTGGCGGTCGGCCGTCGATGCCACCCATGACTTCCTGGCGGATGCGGACCGCGACGCCATCGAGTCAGCTTTAGCTGCGGAGTACTTCCCTCAGGTTCAGTTGACCGTCGCCGAGCTCGGTGGTGTGCCCGTCGGGTTCGCAGGCACGAACGAGCGGAACCTGGAGATGCTTTTCGTCGATGCCGCGGTCCGGGGGAATGGTGTCGGAGGTCTTCTGCTGGACAATGTCCTCGCCGTTCACGGCGTCCGCCGGGTGGATGTCAATGAGCAGAACGCCCAGGCAGTGGCGTTCTACCGTCGCCGCGGTTTCACTGTCACTGGCCGGGACGACTACGACGACGCCGGACGTCCGTACCCGGTCCTCCACATGTCATGGTCAGCTCCACACTGACTGTCGCCGGGGAACACCCGTGATGATTTCTGCAGCGCAGCACGTTCTTCTCTACCGTTGTAAAGGTTGGCAGTGACGAACCACAAGAGAAGATAACGGAGAAAACGATCGTGGACCCCTCAGAACCTGGAGAGAAACGCGAGCAGACGAGATCCACCCGCAGGGAGTCTGCGAAGAGTTTCATCCGGGAAGTGACTTACCCGCACAGCATCCACCCGGCTCTGGTGCCGGGCGTTTCTGTGGAGGATCAACGCATCAGGTACTCCATTGACTGGCGTATCGTGAGCGTTGTCGGTGGCCTGATCGTCGCTTTCATCGCGTGGGGCGTTCTTGATCCGCAGCAGGTGTTTGATGCTTCCTCAGCGGCATTGGCCTGGGTCATGCAGAACATGGGCTGGGTGTTCACCGCTCTGGCCACGGGACTGATGTTCTTCCTCCTCATTCTCGCTTTTAGCAGGTACGGAAAGATCCCCTTGGGCCTCGACGGTGAGAAAGCCGAGTACTCCACGATGTCCTGGACGGCGATGCTGTTCGCCGCAGGTATCGGTATCGGGATCATCTTCTTCGGCCCGTACGAACCGATGAGCCACTACCTCGATCCTCGTCCTGGTGGATATGACGCGGCCACGCAGGAAGCGGTCAAGGGCGCGATGTCGCAGTCGGCGATGCACTGGGGCATCAACGCCTGGGCCATCTACGCCATCGTCGGCCTCGCCGTGGCTTATGTGTCCTACCGCAGAGGCAGGGTTCCTCTGATGAGTTCGATTCTCATGCCGTTGTTTGCAGTGAAGTCCACCGACACCCTCCCGGCACGTCTTATCGACGGGATGGCCATCGTCGCGACCCTCTTCGGTACCGCGGCGTCGCTCGGTATCGGTGCGCTGCAGATCGCCAAGGGGGTAGAAGTGGTGTCCGGCTGGTCGCCGGCAGGAAACACCTTCGCACTCCTGATCATCATGGTCCTGACTATCGGCACCATCCTGTCTGCGGTCTCGGGTGTGGCTAAGGGCATCCGGTGGCTGTCGAACATCAACATGGTGCTCGCCATCGGACTGGCGTTGTTCTTCTTCATCGTCGGGCCCACGGCGTTCCTCGCCAATATGATCCCCGCTGTGATCGTCGATTACGTCGGGTCGATGCCCGAGATGCTGTCGGCGAATATGGGCGAAGGCGAGGATATGCAGGCCTTTCTCTCCGGATGGACGACGTTCTACTGGGCGTGGTGGGTTTCCTGGTCTCCGTTCGTCGGAGTCTTCGTGGCCAAGATCTCCCGGGGTCGCACGATCCGGCAGTTCATCCTCGGCGTTCTCTTCATCCCCTCTACGATCATCGTGCTGGCTTTCACCATCCTCGGTGGTACATCGATCTGGATTCAGCGACAGTCCGGTGGTATCGCCCCGGGCGATGATCCGGCCGGCATGCCCGCCGCCGAGGAGATTTTCTTCACGGTGCTGGACCAGCTCCCGGGTGCCGGGATCGTGGCACCGGTGGTTATCGTGATGCTTGCCGTGTTTTTCATTACGACAGCTGATTCCGCCTCTCTGGTGAACTCCCAGCTGTCACAGCGTGGAAACCCGAACCCCCGGAAAGGTGTGACGGTCTTCTGGGGCCTGTGCATGGCCGGTATCGCCGTGGTCATCCTTCTCGCCGGAGGCGAAGATGCTCTCCAGGGGCTGCAGAACTTCATCACTGTCACCGCACTGCCCTTCGCCGTCGTCCTGGTGCTGATGGCGATAGCCCTGCTTCGGGAACTCCGTACAGATCCGTACACGATCCGGGACGACTTCCAGGAACAGGCGTTGTCTAACGCCGTAGTGCACGGCGTCCGCGATCACGGCGACAACTTCGCGATCGCCGTCGAAGAGACCGACGCCGACAGTGATTACGCCACCGGCGGGGACTTCAATTCCCGCGCGGCCGAAGTCACGGACTGGTACACGCGGACGGATGAGGACGGAAACCCCGTTGACTACGACTATGAACGGGGTGAGTACATCATCGCGAACGAACCGCCACCCGACGGACAGTCGTGACAAGTGCGACGACAACAGAACCGACGAGGAGCCCGATGAACGCCGAGCATCCGGTCTCCACCAGCCACTGCACGGCACCACCGGCGGAAGAAACCAGTTCCTCAAGGTGATGGACGGCAGCGTACGGCGCATGCCAGCCCAGGTCGTCGGTACCGACCAGAAGAATATGCCCGCCGACCCAGAGCATGGCGGCGGTGCCGACCACCGAGAGCGTCGTCAATAGTCGGGGCATCAGCGCCACGAGCCCCCGTCCCAGACGACGGACGGCCTCCGCGCGTTCGCGGGAGGGGTCGGCGAGGGCGAGGCCGACATCATCCATCTTGATCAGTACCCCGACCACTCCGTAGACGACGAATGTGATCACCAGCGCTACGCCGACGAGTATCGCCGCCCGTTCTGGTAGCCCGCGCCCTGTCAGCTCATTGAGGGACAGAACCATGATCTCGGCCGACAGGATGAAGTCGGTGCGTACTGCCCCTTTCACCAGTGAATCCTCATCATCCGGGGAAGCAGCGGTGCTGTCGTCAGGCTCATGGTGGACGGTGTCTCCACCGCGTCGGGCAGCTCTGGAGGATATGGCGTGCCAGATCTTCTCCGCACCTTCAAACGCCAGATAGGTGCCGCCGAGCATGAGGATGGGGGTCAGCGCCCACGGGGCAAGCCAGCTGAGAAGAAGGATCACCGGGAGGATCACGATGATCTTGTTGACCAGCGAGCCCTTGGTGATCCGCCAGATGATCGGCAGTTCACGGGCAGGACTGACACCCTGGACGAAGCTGGGGGTCACGGCGGCGTCGTCTACGACGACGGCAGCGGCCTTCGTGCTTGTGGTTGCTGCAGCCTGTGCAATGTCACGACTACTGGCAGCTGCTTTCCTGGCGATGAGGGTGACATCGTCAAGTAGTGCGATCAGGCCACCGGCCATGGTGTGCTCCGTACAGGGTCAGGGGACAGGGAGAGAAAATCCCTATCCTAAGACATTGCAGGCTCGGTCGGTGTGCGAGACGTCACGGAGCGTGGAATGTTCCCGCCCCGGGTAACGACGGCTGGCCGGCATTCGGGGACATGGCGGAATTCGTCACCCGGATGGAGACCGCGATCTGGCCGCTGCCGGTTTTCTCATTGACGTTCAGCGGTGTCGGATCGAGGTAGGTCGGACACGGTTTCACTGTGACTTCACCGGCCTTCCCCGTCGTGAGGTTCAGGTAGTTGACGGTCACGTGCGAGCCGGCTGCGCTTCCGGAGCAGATGGTCGGGTCTGCAGGGGCGGAGATGTTCACCTCACCAGGGGTGACGGTGGCCCGGGCCACGACGGAGGCGAAGTAGGGGCCGGGGACGACAAGCCCACTGACATGAAGCCCGAGCGCCGGGATCTGGTAGACCGCCAACGGTCGACCCTCCTGACCTTGTGCAGGGCTGGCGAGGCCGACAGCCAGAGCGGTGGAAGCAGCCAGGGCAGCGACCCCGGCGAGGAGGCGTCGAGGAAAAGAGCGGGAGGATGACATGGTGCATCACGTCCAAGAGGGTGAGAGGTCCGACAGTTGTTCACTCATAGAAATAATCGGCTCTACTGTGCAAACGTTACCCACTACGTCTGCTCCCGCTGTTCATCGGAGGCGAGCTGATCGACCAACCACCTGCGACACATGACGGTCTCCTTCTCGTCGAGGAGGGTGGGAAAGCTAGAGGAGGTGGGGGAGGTTTCGGCCAGTATCTCGCTCACCGCCGACCGAAATGCGCGGTCCTGCCGGATGCATCGACGGTGGAGCACCACCCCCGCCCACAGATAGACCAGGCACAGTACGCCGCTGAAGGATCCACCGAGGACCAGCAGCAGACCACCGGCCTTCCCCGGAATGTTCCGGATACCCGCTCCGTCCGCGGTAGCGGTGATGAGGGAGAGCCCGCCAACCACGAGTAACCCGGCAGCGGCTACAACGACGACTGACCATGCCACGGCGGAAGCGGGGGACTGTGCCCGGCTCTCATTGGCGGTGATCATCATGTCGATGCGCCGGAGATCTTCCGTGGAGGCAGCGAGCTCATCAGAGGAG
This sequence comes from Corynebacterium glyciniphilum AJ 3170, assembly GCF_000626675.1. Lineage (NCBI taxonomy): Bacteria > Bacillati > Actinomycetota > Actinomycetes > Mycobacteriales > Corynebacteriaceae > Corynebacterium > Corynebacterium glyciniphilum. Next base: position 1,336,091 of record NZ_CP006842.1, read on the forward strand.
ACACTGCTGCGGTGGAGGAGCGCACGTCGGTGCGCGATGACCTCGGGCAAATCGGAGGGGCGGAGGAGCCCGTCTCCGCGGGGCCTGGCGTCCATGGATCGAACTGTACAGGGTACCCGGCCACCGGTCAGCACCTACGGTCTACGCCGTGAGGAACTCCATCCACCTCGACCAGTCAGCACTGGTCTGTGCCGCTCCGTCCTCATAGGACGCCCGTAGCTTGTCGATCTTGCGCTCGGTGTTGGCGATCCGCATATGGTCCGGGAAGAAGAGGAGAGCACGGCCCTGTGCCTCCAACTCAAGGAGGCGGCGCTTGGTGGCGTTGTAGCGGGCGGGCCGGGTGATCACGGCCTCCGCGACAGCAGGAGTGTCCCTGAGTACCCTGCGTACTGCACCGGGGTACTTGACGTCGGGTTTGACGTAATCGCGTGGGCGGGTGCAGATGACCAGGAACTTCTCGAATCCGTCGTTCTCGGCGGCCTCCAGAAGGACGCCTCCCGAGGACCCCAGTGCTCCGTCGACGTACGGCTCGCCGTCCACCACAGGTGTCTTCATCAGTACGGGCATCGTTGAGGAGGCCCTGACTCGTTTCATCAACGACTGTAGGTCGGGGATGTCGTCCCGGCCCCAGTAGACCGTTTCGCCGGTCCGGGCATGCATGGCACCAATGCGGAACGGCGTCGGATCAGCGGCGAACTCGTCCCAGTCGAAAGGAAACTCGTTGCCTGGAAGTCCGGATGTCTCATAGATGAACTCCGCGTTGAAGTAGCCGTCGCCACGTAGGAAAGAGCTGATACCGCCGGTGCCCGGGGCTGCACCGAATTCCACGAAACTCTGTCTGGCCCGCTCTGCGTCGTGGGACAGGAAGTTCACCGTGTGTGATGCGCCGGCGGAGATCCCGCCGACCCAACCGAAGCGGACGCGCCGCTCGATGAGCTCGGACACGCAGGCCGCAGTGTAACTGTTGCGCATTCCCCCGCCCTCGAAAAGGAGGGCGACGTCGGGTGCTTGCACGGGTGCTGGCTCCGACGGGGTCACCACTCGATCCTCCGCAGAGCCTCGTGGGGATCTTCATTGCCCTCGTTGAACCTGATCGTCCGCGCGGAGGTCTGCGGGCACTCCAGCGCGGCGACAATGGTCTGGGCCACGGTCTCCCGGGGGACCTCCGTGGCGTCAGTCCGTCCATCGCCCTCAGGGAGGATCTCGATGCCACCGCGGTCGCGGTCATCGGTCAGTGTGCTCGGCGCGATGATCGTCCAGTCGAGTTCGGAATCGCGGAGGTGTTGGTCGGCAGCTGCCTTCGACTCCGCGTACGGGTAGAAGTCGCTGTCCTCAGGAATGCAGTGGTCGAGGTAGGAACCCGACCAGGACACCATGATGAAGCGGCTGATTCCGACCTCTTCGGCCGCGTTGACGGTGCGGATCGCAGCGTCACGGTCGACCGCCCAGGTACGTTCAGGATCTCCTCCGCCGGCGCCCGCCGCCCAGATGACTGTGTCATGTCCTTCGAGGAGATCGGCGATGGCGTCGGTGCTCATGGATTCGATGTCAGCCACCGTGGGGGTCGCACCGGTCTCCCGGACGTCATTGAACTGGTCACGGGAGCGGATCACCGAGGTCACGGTGCTGCCTGACTCGACGAGCATCGGTGCCGTCAGCATGGCCACCTTCCCGTGACCGCCGATGATGACGATGTCGTACATGGTGTGGGTGCCTTTCGTCGCGATCGTGTGTCCTATGTGTCCTAGGCCTCGCCCCCAGCCTAGCGGGCCAGAAGCGGGCCTACCGCTCCGGCACCGACACAGACGTGTGAGCCGGGTGGGCCGTCGATCTCGGCCAGGATCGTCCCGCCGCCACCTGACAGATTGACCCACCTGGTCACGAGATCAGTGCCCACCTCAACGGCCACGGTCCGTGCCCGCCACTGCGACTCGTCCTCGAGCCCGTTGGGGGTGGATAGACGGACGGTGACGGGTTGGTCCGCGGTCGCGGTGAATTCCCAGGTCCAGTCGCCGAACGGGAGCGCGGGGTCAACCCTGATGATCTGGGGTTGACCTGCCTCTACCCGGACGCCGCAGTCTGGGGAATCTCCCGGGGTGCTTCTCGCGATGTCGAGCACGGCTGCATCAGCAATCCGGCCGTCGGGTGTCACCACCCGCGGATTCGTGGTGACTGCGCTGATGCTGTCGCTGTCATGCAGTCGCCCCGCCACCGCACCGACTGTGTTGTACGGCGACATCAGGGGGGTGAGCACCTCCAGGGGGGTGTTCTGTTCCGGGAGCGGAATACCGGAGGTTTCAGCGTCATTCACCGCCCGACGTACTCCGGCAAGATAGTCGTCGGTCTCGTCCCCGGACCAAGCGGAAACCCAGGTGACGGTGGACACGGACGAGCTGACAATGAAAAGGAGACAGAGCACCACCGCGACTACCGGATGAGACACGCGCCGGCCAGTGTGCACGGACGTATGGCGTCGAGACCCGGCCACGGCCGCAACGAGAAGGAGAACGGTGACGGCCCACCAGTCGGCGTAGTAGTGCATGCCACGTGCCAACAGGTCCGTCGACCCCTCGCCGGTGCGGCCCTCACGAAGCAGCAGCAGGATCACCACGAGATAGCCTGCAGAACCGGCGAGAGCGGCAACGCCGACGACGATCCGTGACCGCAGGTGAACAAGGTAGGCTGCAACGAGTCCAGCCACCACAAGTGCGGCCACCAGCTGGACCACGCCGGGAGTCGTCGAGAACGCCGGGGACGGGTTCCACCGGTCCCAACTCCACGGGCCGCCGAGGACACCCGGCAGCACCGAGGAACCGAGCGCCGTGGTGATGCCGTCGAGGCCGGGGGAGAACGCGTCCGGGGTTCGGTCGACCAGAGACAGGTAGAGAACGACCCATCCACCGGTCAGTACAGCCGGCAGACTGTAGACGAGTAGTGAGAACCGTCGCCCACCTGCACGCAGTACCAGTGCCACCATCACCATCGCGGGAACCACCGACAGAGCTTTCTCCGTCATAAACAGACCGGCGAACAATACAGTGCTCGCGGCCAGGGAGCGTGTCGCCGTTGTATAGAAGCCCGCGCGCGCCGGGGCGGACAGTATGATCAGGCCGACTCCGGCGGCCGCGATCTGCCAGGCGAGCGCATTGACGCCGGCTGACCACCAGCCGGAGGCAGTTCCCAGAAACGGCGAGAACATTATCGCGGTGAAGGCAATCGTCTGAAGCAGCCGCTGGTCTGTGACGTGCCCAAGGACGTGCCCAAGGAGACGCCACCAGAGGAAAGCCGCCAAAGCCGTCGCCGCAACCGTGATGACGGCGGGTAGCCACCACTGCAACGGAGCCACAGTGTCAGCGAAGATCTGTACGGCCGCGGACCCGGGCATCAGGTGACCGTCGTAGGGAACCCACAGACCGGTGTCCCGGAACCGGGAAGGAATGACCAGGTCGTCCCAGTAGAAACTTCGTTGGCTCAGCTGCCATCCCCGCAGCACCAGGACGGTGACAGTGACGGCGAGGGGAGTAAGTGCCCGGATCACGCGCCTGCAGCGAGGGGCTGGACGGACAACAGCTCCACGGAGTCGTCGATGCATGCGGTGACCTGGGCGAGGTCGTCGGAACCGTCGGTGAAGCTGAGGACCGTGGTGTCAGTTTCCTCGGGCACGATGACCTGCAACCCGTCGGCGGGAGTCAGCCCGCAGGCCTGGTCATCGTAATTCTCCGCCCGGCTGATCTTGAGGGCTGCGGTAGCCGATTCGCCGGGCCGGAGGTCGACGACTCCACTGGGTGCATTGTCCTCCCGAACTGCAGGGGCACCGATCGGATCGCCGGCCTCGTCAACGAGTGCGACCCCGGGGAACCCGGCCAGGGTGCAGTCCGCAGAAGCGGAGTTGGTGAAGTTCACGTCCACCAGCAGGCTGCCTGCGGCGCCTTGGCTCTGTCCCAGCGTGATGTCGAGACCGTCGGTGGTGCAGCGGCCTTCATCGCTCGAATCATCATCGCCCCCGGTGCTGCCGTTCCCGGTGTTGTCGCTCCCGTCGGCAGGAGTGTCTGCAGGTTCCGCGGCAGAGTCGCTGGTGGAACCGGCATCCTCGACCGGCGCCGTGCCCGCGTCCGTCGAACTGTCTCCGTCGGCACACGCGCTGAGAGCCGACACCGCCAGAACTACTGATGCCCCGACAGCTCCCACCGTCCCGGCCCGACGGAACCTGGGGCGATCGGTCACGCTGGTGGTGGTATCTGTGCTGTTCGGAGTCCCCTGCGGGTGCTGAGTAACCATGACCTCCAGTGTAGGCTGAATCACATCATCGGGTTCGGCGTACCTCGGTGCGGGCGTACTGAGCCGGGTAACGTCCGGTACGAGCATTTCCAACGATTTTCCCAGGAGACTGACGTTCATGGCTTTCAACCCTGATTTTGATCTTTTCCAGTTGCCGGAAGAATACCGCGAGCTCCGCGACAGCATCCGTGGCCTCGCAGAGCAGCAGATCGCCCCGTACGCCGCCGCCGTCGACGCCGACGAGCGCTTCCCGGACGAGGCACTCACCGCACTCAACGACAGCGGGTTCAACGCGATCCACGTCGGTGAGGCCTACGGTGGACAGGGGGCGGACTCGTTGGCCGCGGTGATCGTCATCGAGGAAGTCGCCCGTGTGTGCGGGGCATCCTCACTGATCCCGGCGGTGAACAAGCTGGGCACGATGGGACTGATCCTGTCCGGCTCCGAGGAGCTCAAGCAGCAGGTACTGCCGGATATCGCCAACGGTGCGATGGCGTCCTACGCACTGACCGAGCGTGAGGCCGGCTCTGATGCCGGGGGCATGAAGACCAAGGCCGTGCATGACGGCGATCACTGGGTGCTCAATGGCTCCAAGTGCTTCATCACCAACGGTGGGAAATCCACCTGGTACACCGTGATGGCGGTGACTGACCCGGAGGCCGGCGCCAACGGGATCTCCGCGTTCATGGTGCACAAGGATGATCCCGGTTTCCGGGTCGGTGGCCTCGAGCACAAGCTGGGTATCAAGGGCTCCCCGACCGCGGAGTTGTACTTCGAGGACTGCCAGATCCCGGCTGACCGCATCATCGGGGCGCAGGGCACTGGGTTCAAGACCGCGTTGGCGACCCTGGACCACACTCGGCCGACGATCGGCGCGCAGGCGCTGGGTATCGCCCAGGGCGCGTTCGATGCCGCAGTGGAGTACGTCAAGGAGCGCAAGCAGTTCGGTAAGCCTATTGCGGCGTTCCAGAACACGCAGTTCATGCTCGCCGATATGAAGATGAAGATTGATGCTGCACGGCTGATGATCTACACCGCGGCCTCCAATGCGGAGCGCGGCGAGGCAGAGGGCGGGGAGAAGCTGGGGCTGCTGGCCGCCGGGTCGAAGACCTTCGCCTCCGACATCGCGATGCAGGTGACCACCGACGCGGTACAGCTGCTCGGCGGGTATGGCTACACCCGTGATTTCCCGGTGGAGCGGATGATGCGTGATGCCAAGATCACGCAGATCTATGAGGGCACCAACCAGGTCTGTCGCATGGTCATGGGCCGCCAGATCCTCACGTAGAGGTCAGAGGGGGCATCACCCCTCTGCATCACCAACTGATACATCCGGGGTGCTGGTCCCCATCCCTTGTACATCCCTTACCAGCCCCGCCGCAGATCCTCCTCATCCGGGAGGACATGCCAGTAGGTGTCCTTCGTCGTCGACGCGCTCGCGTGACCGAGCGCCTTCTGCACGGCCTTGGTACTGCGCCCCTGGGACAGCTGCGACGTCGCATAGACGTGCCGCAGCGCGTGGAAACCCCACTCGCCCTTCCCGACGAGGTTGATGATCGCGTGATTGATCCGATCGGATGACCACAGCCTCCCGGTCGGGGTACGGAACATCGCATCGCCCGCGTCGGCGGGGTGTTTCAACCGGTACCGTCGAAGCCGGTTCATCGTCTCCGGAGGAACCGGAATTTTCCGACGCGACGACCGTGTCTTGAGCGGCCCCCACCCGTCCGAGTCTTTCGCCGGGCATTGCACGGTCTGCTCGGTCACATGGATTACCCCGGCCTGACGGTCGACATTCTTCCACCGCAGTCCTCCGACTTCCCCGGGCGGCATTCCGGTGGACACTGCGAGGTTGATCATCGTTGCAATGGTGTCCCGTCCTGTGTCGTCCGCGTGCTGCACCGCGTCCCGGATCTGGGCGATCGTCGGTCGCGTGCGCGGGTCCACCGGGTCCGATCCCGCGCCGGGGCCCGGGACCTTGCTGCACGGGTTTACGATCAGCATCTCATCTGTGACGGCCATGTGTAGACAACCGGACAGCTGGGTCCACCAGGACGTCCGGGTGTTCAGCGACAGACCGCCGCACCCCTTCACCCACGGGCGGCCAGCCTTTAAGAGTGCCTGCCAGGTGCGCAGCTGGGTGGGGCGCAAGTCGGTGATCTTTGTCGTGGCGAGCTCGCCGAGGTTCTTCCCAACGCGTTCCCGTACCGCCTTGGTGCCCTCGGTGGTAGCCATCTGTTCCCATAGGGGCCAGATGTCTTTCAGTAGGGGGTGTCCCTATCTAGATTGTCAATCCCCCCGCCGTAGTTCCTTCGACCTGCCTTACTGATCAACGGTGAGGGCACTTCGAACATGCAGGCGCGCACGTTCCACCCGCGGTTACGGTGGAACGCCTACAAGGTGGGCGGGACAGGGGATTCAGTTCAACAATCTAGGCAGCAACAGCCTCCGCAGCCGGGCTCGGCGGCAGCTCCTGGAAAAACTCCCCACGGGTCAGCATCACGAAGATCACGTTGCATCGTCGGCGGGCCAGGCACATCACCGCTTCCGTTGTGTCGCTTACCCTCGGCTCGTTTCTTGGTGTAGTACGACCGTGAGGCATCGTGGCAGTTCGATGCGATCCAGGCGGATCTGAACAGGGCGTTCTTGAGCCTCTTGTTGCCGGATCGGGCGGGGAACTCCCCACGGATTGATGTGCCGGACCGTCTGGTCACCGGGGCGATGCCGGCTGAGGGGTCCAGGTGGGCGGCATCGGGGAAGTCGGAACAGTCGCCGACAGACAGCAGGATGTTGGCGGCGGTCTTGATGCCGACCCAGGGCATCGACATCAAGACTGCAACTGGCTCCAGGAAAGAGGGAAGTCATCAAGCATCTCCTCGACCTGCCCGGCGATGCTGTCACGCTGGGTTTTCAGCGCCTTGATGTTGGTCGCCAGCATCTTCGATCGCCACTTCTGCTGCGGCGGTGCCGGGCACGGTGACGGTCTGGGCGTTCAGGGCTTGGAAGATGGCGTCGACCAGGGCCTCGGGGTCTTTCTTGGCGTGGTTTCGGGCCCAGGTTAGCACCCGCTTCCTGCCCATTTTCTTCAGTTTCGTGGGCCCGGCGTAGTGGATCAGCAGGTCCAGGACGAATGTTCGCTGGATGATCTCACCGGCGAAGACCCGCTCCAACGACGGGTAGATCTGCACCAGGATGCTGCGCAGCCGGTTGATCGTGCGGGTGGCGTCCCGGGCGATGTCGTCATCGAGTCCGGACAGCATCTTCAGCGCGGAAAATACCTCAGCATTGCGGTCCACCGCACGCAGGGTATGCGGCATCGTACGGGCGGTGGCAAGCGATGATGAACGCATCCCGCGGGTCAGTCTTGGCTTGTCCGGGGTACAGATCAGCTGCCTTACGCATCGCCAGGCCGGGCAGGTAGGCAACCGCGCAGTCGCAGGCCCTCGCTACGGCGATCGGCAGGGCACCGATGGTATTGGGCTGGTCCACGATCAACAGCACACTGCCATGGGCAGTGAGCTCGTCGAAGACGGTGCGCAGGCTGGTTTCGTCCTGGGGTAGAGCTTTGTCGTAGACCGTGGTGCCATCGGTGGTCAGTGCGTAGCCGTGGTGGGCGGTTTTGCCGACGTCGAGTCCGAGGTAGACGTCGTAGGTGGTGGTGTCTTCCATGGTGGTTCCCCTCCTTGAAGTGGGGAGGTTGGTATGTGGTTGTGGTGGAAGATCACTGGTGGTGGTCGGACACTCGGTGCGGGCACCCACGTTACGAAGAGACTTCACCGCACCCGAAAGCCGGTGAGCCGCGTCCCTATTAGCCGTCAGCGTGCGTCCTGGTACCTCGGCGGCAACACCCCCCTGTAAGACTAGTTCTAGCTGGTCTGGGACTAGCTGGCAGGCTTGGTGTAGGCCGCCTCTTCGCAGCTGTGATCCAACACCCCCTCGGCCCGTTGTGGGCCTTGGATCCGAATTGTCCGGCATCGAAGCTGGCGGTCGTCACCGACCCTGTCCACACCGACGGCTTGATCAGAAGACTGCCCAGCCCACATGGTTGTGGCTCATTACAGGACTGTCTCGGTAGTGACTTCCCACACGGGGCCGCTGCCGACCGTGACGCGGTCGAACATATCTGTCCGTTCGTCAGGAAAGGACCATCGGTGACAATGACCACCGTCGCGCATTCTCATCCCTTCGTCATCGGCGTCGATACACACGCCCGCACCCACACCTATGCCGTGCTCACCGCCAAACGGTGAACATGTCGACACTGCTACATTCCCAAACACCAAACCTGGTCGATCCCGCGCCATTGCGTGGGTATCCCGCCGAACTGGCGAGGATCTCGGTGCTCTATGGGTGGTTGAGGGTACTGGAAGCTATGGAGCACTACTGGCCGGTACTGTCGCACGAGACGGATACTCGGTTATCGAAGCTCCCAGAGTCACCGCCTACGCGTCGGCGCGTCCAGGCGCTGGGAAACCCGACCCGTTAGACGCTGCTGCTATCGCTGCGGCAAGCCTGCCGCTTGAACACACCAAACTGCGCATCCCGCGTCACGATCAAGGAGCACGTGCCAGTCTGCGAGTCCTCCTTGCTGCCAGGGAACAGATGACCGACGAACGCACGGCGAAAGTCAACGCGCTCGTGGCATTGATTCGTAGCGTTGAACTCGATATTGATGCTCGGCAGACGCTCACGCCTGAGCAGCTGGCGACGGTGGCCCACTGGCGCGTCCGCAACGAGGAAATGGCCACGTCGACGGCACGAACCGAAGCAGCTCGTTTAGCCAAACGCATTATCTGTCTTGACGACGAGCTCAAGGGCAACCATGCTCGTATCACAGAGATTCTCGAGTCAACTCCCGCCGCCGGTCTACTGGACGAAATCGGGGTCGGGTCAGTCAACGCCGCTGTTGTCTACACGGCCTGGTCGCATCTCGGGCGCGTGCGTTCCGAGGCTGCGTTTGCTGCGTTGGCTGGAGTCAACCCGATTCCTGCATCCTCGGGTAACACTGTCCGACACCGCCTCAACCGGGGTGGCGATCGGCGCCTCAACAGTGCACTCCACATGGCTGTTGTCGTACGAATGGCTCATGATCCCGTAACTCAGGCCTACGCGGACCGACGAAGAGGTGAAGGCAAAACACCGCGTGAGATCCGTCGGTGTCTCAAACGCTACCTCGCTCGTCGCCTATACCGACTGCTCAACGCGCTTCATACGACTGCCGAAAATGGCCATTGACGGATATAGAAGATTCGGATCATTGTGTAGAACAACAGGGTGAATCAGCCATACCAAGGCCAGTGAACTGCCCCCGAGCTTACGGGGACACCATCAAGGTAACGGGCGTTATCGGTGTCGACCCACTCGCGCCGGCGCAGCAGCCGGGACTGTTCCTCATCGTGAGCAACAGCCTCGGCCCTGGTGGGGAATGTCCGGGAGTGCTGCTTCCCGGATGGTCCGTAGTACCGGACTACCCACCGGACCCTGCCTCTGCTGTCCTTGCCTCTCTTCGGACGTCGTTGAACGGTCATTGCTACGCTCCTTGTGTATGCTGGTGATACGGAGACGTTCTGGCCCCCATCCTCTTAACCAGGGTGGGGGGGCACGCTTCTGTCGGGTTGCTATCCGACTTCGACGACGATGTCGAAGACGATGTTTTCGCTGGTCTCTGGATCCTTGATCGTGGCGGTGGTTCCTCCGGGGTTCAGGGGCGTGAACCCTGGGTTGAACGTTGCGGATCCGTCATTCCGCCCGGGGGCGAAGCGTGCGATGGTGTCGTCTGCGGTGCTTCCCTCTGTCCACGAGGCGGCGTTACTGGCCACGTTGATGACGAGGGGTCTGTACATGGCGATTGTTATAGGACTGTTTTTGGCCAGTTCTTCGGGAGTGAGGATGACGGGCGCTGGCATGGCAGCGGATGTGTTCATCTCAGATTCTGTCGTCATGGCTTCTTGGCTGTTAGCGGCACAGCTCGCGAGAGCTATTGGCATACCGATTGTGATGGCGATAGCGAGTACGCGAAGTTCCATCTGCTGTCCGTTCTTCTTTGGGGTTCTGGATCGCTGGCCTAGTCGATATTGGTGATTGTTGGTGTTGACGTCATCTCGAGGTGTTCGGTTAGCTTGCATTGGTAACGAACGGATCGTTGTTCGTTGTTCTCGTCAGTAATCTCTGTCTTCCCCTGGACGAGCCATAGGTCACCGTCTCGTTTTCCGACATCCACGTCCGACCAACTGGCATCTTCTGCAACTGTGACTGTGCTATCGATCTTGTTCTGGCATGCTCTGATGGCTTCGCCTTCGGTCATTGACGTGAACATGATGTATCCGACGTAAGCTGCGCCCGCTACGACGAGGGTCCCACCCATGAGACTCCAGGGCAGCAGTGTTTTGTACCAAGGCTTTGCATCCGTTGTTTGGTCCTTATCGCGTTCAGAGCGCTCGGGCAATGTCATTCTGTGGTCGCTTTCGGTCCTGAAGATCGGCAGGGGTCTTCTTCGTTATAGGTCGGGGTAGGGCTCTGTATCGTTGAGGTGTACCACGCGGTCGCCGCCGAAGAGGAGCCGGTCTGCGTCGTCTGGGATCCACTGAGCTGCGTAGATCTGTTCGCTCTCGCCTGCTGGAACGTACGTTGACCACCGTTCAAAACCTGCCGGTGTGTAGCAGGGGGCGAGAGTAGCTTGTTCCGGTTTGCCGCCTGGGCGTAGGTACTGGGGGTGCCAGATTGATGCTGTGTCCGGTTTACGGCTTACGACTTCTCTGGTGGCCCACATTTGGACGAGTTTCTTTCCTTCAACTTCGGGTGTTTCTAGTGTGCCGTTGATGTCGCTTGATTGTGCACAGGGGCCGCCGACTGTGATGTGTTCGATGGTGGAGTATTCTTCGCCGCGGTCGGTCACGTGGTGGGTTCGTTCGCCTATGTGCATGGGCAGCGTGGGACGTGGAGCGGCTGCCGTGGCGTGGGTTGGGGTCGTGGTGGTGGGCGGTTCACTATCGGTGCACGCGGTAAGGATGAGGAGCATCGCTATAGCAGCTGCGAGGAGTGATATCCGGTGTGGTCTCATCCGTGTCCTTCTTCTCAAATGATCGGTACTGCTCGTCCTCATTACTCTGCCCGGCGATGGGGGGCGTATTCTTGCGCGGGGTTAGATCTTGAGGACGAGTGAAATGATCATCAGTGCTACGAAAAACCCACCTGGTATGGACACGATCGTGGCAACGACAGCGATCAGTATGACGAGAGCACGTGGCGGTTTCTGGTCTGGCTTAGTCATGTGAGTGCCTTGCCCCTCGGCTGCCTCTTACAGCTTTCCGGTCCAGACTGCTTCGTTGGTCAGGGGATCGATGTTTCCCCTGAACCGGAGCTCATAGTCGCCTGGGGTGCCGGGGGCGTTGTCGAAGCACACGGTTCCCTGTGCTTCCTGGCCTGGTTCGACGACGTTGGGAAGATGCTGTGTGTCGTCGTTTGCTGTTTGGAGGCGGGCCGTGTTCGACGGGTCGTAGAGCTTCCATGCGGCGAGGCCGTGGATGTCAAGTGGTTCGGCGTCGCTGGCGACTTTGATGTTGATGTCGACGCAGGTGTGCTTTTGTTCTGACTGTTCGGCGGGGCGGAGGTTCGTAGGTGTGATTTCAGCTCCGGCGACCGTGAGGGGTTGGCCGATTCTAGCTTCGTCTTCTGAGGCCTCAGTGGCTTCTGTTGTCGTACTGTTTGCCGGGGCCGTGGTTTGGTTGGTGTCGGCAGTTTCATCGTTAGTCGTGCAGGCTGATAGCGCGAGGGGGACGGCAAGAATCAGCGCGACTGTGGCGGTTCTTCTGACGGTCATGTTCTTGGATTCTCTCTGAGAGCGGGGAGGGGTGGTGATTGGCGGTGTTGTGATCGCCGGGTGCTCAGGGGTCGGAACCATGATAGGCGATTGTGACGTCCTCTTGCTGGTCAGCGATACGTGAACTCTCATCATCTTGCCCGGCCGGGGGCTATTTTCGTGCCAGGGGGTTCCATGGTGGGGTTGCCGTTGTCGTCGTAGTACCGGGGTGAGGTCTCGCCGGTCTCCTTGTCGAACCAGATCGGGTTGCCGTTGTCGTCGTAGTAGCCGCACGTTTCAGCGGGCCGACGCATCCGCCGGATCGGTACGGCTCTTCGTACACCGGGGTGGGTTCCGTGAGTCGGTAGAACTCGTCGGGGTCGATGACCCCGTTGGAGGGGTTGCAGTCGGCGTAGTTCCATACGTAGGCGTCGGTGCCGGGGCAGCGGGTTCCTTGACCTGGCGGTGCCCAGATGCCCTGTTGTTCGGGGACGGGTTCGACTGCTGCTGGTTCGTCGACGACGGGCTCCGGGGCGGGTGTCTCCGATGATGTGCTGCTGGTCGTACTCGAGGTGGTTGCGCTTGTGGTACTGGTGGTCGTGGATGCGGCACTGCTCGTCGTGGGCGCTGGGGCCTGGTCGTCGTTGCCGCACGCGGCGAGGACGAGGGGAATCGCGAACAGTGCAGCAAGGGCAGATCGTCGGATGCTCATCGGGCAGTGCCTGCTTTGCGAATCGCAGCACCGATACGCGAAAGGATCATGCCGATGAACCCCGCGCCGGAAAAGATTGCGAAGATGATGGAGAATGCGAGGTCTTCGGTGTATCTGACTTCATCAAGGGCGATGAACGTGAGGAGTCCGCAAATGGCGAAGATCAGGGCGGAGACGGTCGTCCAGGCGGTGAATCCGTCAATGGTTCTTGCCGGGTTCGCCAGTGGTGCGTGGTAGTTGGCTGGGGTGCCGATGCCGGTGTGGTTCTGTTGGATGGCTTGCTGGGCAGCACTGGGGCGGCCTGGTTGGGGTGGCTGGTTGGTGGTCATGGTCGTCTCCTCATGTGGGGTGGGCCTGCCGTCGTCAGCCCGGCAGTCTATTTAGTTTCTCACAGTGATCTTATGAGGGGTGGTGTGGACCATGGCCCGCCATACCTCGACGAGATGCCGAGTGACTCCAAGGGCCCAGGCGATAGCGCCGACATGGGGGCCGTACTGCGCTTCGGCTTCCTGGTAGGCGTCCGGGTCGATGAGCATGCGGGCTGCGTACTCGTCGGCACGGCGCTCCTGGCGGTTGTGGAGTACCTGGTTGGCGGTGGGCTGGTGACCGTAGGTGTGGTGGCCGAGTTCGTGGGCGAGGGTGCATCGTCGAGCTATGGGCCCGAGGTCTGATCGGAGAGTGATGCTGCCGTCCGGATGTCGCCGACCTTTCTCGCCGCCGTGGTGGTCGTCCACGGCGATGTTGTTCTCCCTGGCATAGGCCTCAGGGTCCGTCGTGGTAATCGTCATCGCCCTCCTCTGGTTCGGTGTCGCTGCTATCAGCAACGTATTCGAGGGGACGGACACTTGGAGTAGTTTCATCGGGTTCTCCCTGTTCGGGGCCGAAACTATGGGGGGGAGTCTGACCGGAGGTCGACAACATTGTTGCGGTCGTCCATCTCGGGGTTGATGACGTCTTCGGTGCGCCCGAAGAGGTACTGGGCTTCGGGGTCGGAGCGGCGCATGATGCCGTCGAGGAGCTGCTTGTTGGTGGCCTGGTCGATAGCAGCGTCAATGCTGACGCCTTCAATCTCCCACGGCTGCAGGTAGCCGGTCTCCACGAGGCTGTCGACGGCCGAGCACTGGCAGCAGCTGGCGGATCAGATGAACCAGTTCACTCGGCTACAGGTGAACGAGTTGAAGCGGCTGCTCAAGGCGAGCAATGAGCGAGTGGACAGCCTAGAGAATCGAGTGAGCGTGCTGGAGTCGAAGTACCGTGCGGCGCTGACGTCGATCCGTCGCCTGTTGCAACGGCATCCGGAGTCAGCGGATGTGGTCGCAGATGATATCCGGCACGACCTGTAGATTCGCCTGCTTGTGTCACCATCTGTGCTGTACCGACCACGGTCCTCGTCTGCGATCAGGCACCCCCGTTTCAGGGTGGTTATGTTGCCGAGCGTAACGAACTGCCCCAGCCCGTCGGTACACTTGCGCCCGTGATGCGGAACCCCGCGTTACCTCAGTTTTTCACCTTCAATCGAAAGGTAGATCATCATGATCGAAACCATTCAGGGCATCATCACCACCGTCTCCGAGGCTCTCGTTTCCGTCTTCGAGTCCATCGTCGGCTCCATCAACGCCGGTGGCGCTGAGGGCGGCGCTGAGTAATACACTCAGCTCAATGTTCCCTGCACTGCGGTGCAGGGGATTTTTTATGCGCCATGACGCATCGTGACAACGCTATAAGTGGCATGAATCACAACACCCCCAGGGGTGAAGTTCGCGCAATGTTTGTTGGGATTGAGATAGTGTCGAATTCGTACGAGAGCGTGATGACCTCTCGTGCTTGACCATCTTGGTGGTCATCCTTTCGAAGAGTCTCGCGCACCCCGAACATAGTTGCCGTTCGGGGTGTGCGTTCCTTCGCTTGGCGGGGGTAATCATTCGCGCTGCTAGATATGCGTTTCGTTACGTTTGCGGGGGTACTGGTTTTGGGACCGTAACGAAGACGCGGCGCGCCTCGGTAGTGTCACTGTCACGGCGGGAACACTCGCTGTATCTACTTCACACTCTTGAGGAGATCATCATGATCGAGACCATCCAGTCCATCATCGACACCGTTGCTACCGCTCTCGTCGACGTCTTCACTGCCATCGTCGGCTCCATCCAGGGCAACTAAGCTCTAGATCGATTAGCCCCCGCACTTCGGTGCGGGGGCTTTTTGCGTTGAGCAGAGTGCCAGATAGGCCAGGGGCATGATGTCGCCAGAGTCGGTAGATTGACTGTCGTGGGAGACGTGGCCCTGTCGTGTGGTGATCGCGGGTCTACGACGGCCCGTCTCCCACTCACATCCTCAATTTTCCCCGTCTGCGTTTGTTTTTGATAGCATTGCGTCCGGCGGTCCGAGTGGTGTCGCCGTCATCTCAGAGCTCTCGCCGTCTCCGAGACGGTGGGGGCTCTTCACTGCATCGGGGGCAGTTTTCACCGTTTGGGGGTCTTGGCAGGTGCGATGCAGCTAAGTTGGGTACTGGCGGGAGATAGGTGAACACTTGAACCTGCTTGTCCTCATCGTCTCCGGGTGGTGGGGACATTCCTGTTTCTAGAGACACTGCGGTGATGGCGTCGGTACGCTGTCCACTGGCGGGGTCCCCTAGCCCCCGCTCGGGTTGAGCGCCACCGACTCCCCTCAGGCGTGCAGCTCGCCGACAGTCTCTACAGGCGCGCTGATAGCTCAGGAGACAGGAAGAGCTCGAGGTGGATATCGAGCGCAATCAAGGTAGATAAGCGCTTGAAAGTGCGTAGCGAATGACTGCAATTCTGCGTGCGCTTGTTAGTAGATCACGGACGCGATTTAGGTCGCTACAGTTTAAGGATGAAGTGATTCACGCTGACCTCCAACAGTTGCGCAGGATTGTCGAGCGTTCGCGCCTCCGCTATCGTCTCCTAAGGCGAACGGGTACAGCACGGGCCCGCCCGACGGGGGAATTTCGTACGAGTGTGCTATGGTAGTTTAGTGAACTTTCCTAGAGCTAATCAGAAGGATGGGCCCCTCGCAGGCCACGTCCGTAATAAGCGTGTCTTCAAACCGCCGCTGGTGGCGACTGGAGTACTGGATATGGGCAACTGGATCAAGGATGACTTTCCGGACTTGCTGTGGCCTGCATTGATCCTTGCCAGTCGTGGTGAGGATGGCATCCGTGACTTGATTCACTGGCAGAAGGCTGTTCAGGAACGTCTCTCCCGTCACGGTGAGAACGGGTGGGTGGCGGAGCGTCTTGACGGACGCCTTACCTCGCTGGATGACCTTACGGAGAAGTTCCCGGATGCTGAGACAATCGTCGTTCAGGAGGCGCGGCGACGCGGTCTACTTGCTGGGTGAGTGACTCAAGTCTTGGCGTCATACTCACAGATACCCGCTCAGTGGATCTCCGGCGGGCTGGCTTTACAGCAGCCCGATGTGGAAGCCTTGGTACTTGTTCGCGATGCGCTGCTCGGGGTCATCGGGGATGGTCACCACGAAGCCCTCATCAAGTGTTTGCGGATCTGGAGCACCGTCCAAGCGGCGACATTCCGATCTGACGGCGAGACGATTGACTTGCTGAAGGACTATCCTGACAACCTCGGTAATCGGGCGAAGGCCGATGCGACTATTCGGGCAATGTGGGGTGCCCACAAAGGTCTGTTGAAGAAAAGAGACTCGAGCTGCTTCGATGCGGCAACCGACTGGGCTCGAGTCTTTTGGTGTGCTAATTCTGTGACTTCGGATTGTATCCGGCAGCGGGACCTTGACTCGTCGAGCGGTAACTCCCAGGATCCAGCTGAGGCAGCTGAGGAGGAGGCCGCCGAGGAAGAGGTTGAGATGACACCGGCTTAGATCCCCGAAGGTGGTCGGTACTTGCGGGGGTTCGTAATGGATCTTATGGGCAGCTTTGTCGAGGCCCTCGAGAGAGCCCCGTCGAACCTGTATGCGCAGGAGCGGCAGGAGGTTGTATCAGGACTAGTTTCGCGTGCGGGGCGTGACCTGATTGCCGTGCTCGGTGCGCCGTCGCTGGGGTGCCTTGAACACGGTGCAAACATCATGCGCATGCTAGTCGAGATCGAGGTCTATCTGCGTTGGATGGCAACTCAAGATCTGGGGATCTACAAGCAGTTTCAAGAGTACGGAGCGGGGAAAGCGAAGCTGTACGCCCAAATCTTTGACGAGCTTCCAGATCACGTGCGTACAGCAGGGTTTCGCGAGAGCATCGAGGAGTTGCGCCGGCTTAGCCGCAATGACAACCCTCTTGATCTGCGGACCGTCGACACTCGGGATACGTTTGCTGAGGGGAAGTCCATCCGCGCGATGGCGCAGGACGGAGGCCTCCTTGACTTCTATCGGCATGCGTACTCAATATCTAGCGGGGTTGCTCACTCCGAGTGGTGGTCAATCGAAAAGCACGCAATGGAGAGATGCTACAACGTGCTTCATGGGATGCACCTGATCCCGAGCTTGTCGATCAATCCGGGAAGCGACGTCGAGTTGGCTCGTGCTTGGGTGGACCAGTTCTATGCGCTGATGCGGGACGGCCTTGAGATTCTTCGGACGGATGAGTCGGCCGTCGCACGCGCTTTCAGCTGGCTCGACGCCGATAGGAGTCCTGCCACCGCGGAGGCACCAGACGGTGACTCGGGACCAACGTGAGTGACACCTCTCACGAGAAACCTGACGAAGTAGCGCCACAACAGGGCCCGTCCGGCTGGACGGTCCTGCCGTCTAGTGTTCGCTCAACTTTGGGCGTCGCGAGAGGGTGACTTGGGGTCCTTGCATGGGCGCAGGGAGAGTGGATTGCCATCCCGCACTCATCCCGCATCAGGCCCCATAAAGACCACAATTACCGCACTGTCCATAGCCGCCATAGGGCGTTGACCTGCAGAGATAATTTGACCTGCGGGTCACGGTAGATCGCGCAGATCTATGAGGGCACCAACCAGGTCTGCCGCATGGTCATGGGCCGCCAGATCCTCACGTAGAACTCCGGACACACAGTTGACCCCCGGCCCAGAGGGCCGGGGGTCAACTGCTGACGTTTCAAGAGGAGAATGCTCAGCTGCCGTATACGGGGTGTCCTTCCGGTCGCTTCTCTGCCTGCCGGCCACCGTTGCGGTGGCTCTGACAATCAACTTACGACCGTGATCTTGGAGGATCCTGGCAGTGCGCTGCAGTGTCGGTGGAAATTCACGTAGCGGTCGCGCAGGAAGCCGTGCAGGCGGCTACGCCGTTTGGGGAGCTGCCAGTGTGACGTTCTCGGCCCAGGACAGGGTGAACCCTTGAGCCCCCAACCAGTTGTCGACTCCGCCTTCGTCCAGCATGCCGTTGATGAGACGTTGGGAGGATTCTAGAGCGCGTGCTGTTGTAGCGGCGTCGAGGTGGCCGGCGCTGAGTGCCTCACCGAGCTCCTCCAGGTCGAGAACCTCCCACCGTCCCCCGGCATAGGTGACCAGGTCGACATACAGGTCCGTGGTCCGCCACAGTGGGCCGTCACGCTCGATGAGTGCGATGTCCACGTAGAGATCTTGGTCAGCGAACCGGCCGCCTTCGCCGGCGCGGAAGTGAAAGCGGTTGACGCGTAGATCAAGCGGCGGGATCAACCAGCTCTCGAGGTAACCGAAGCGCGGGTGATCCGCAGGCCTGGCCATGTACAGCATTCCGTCACGCTGGTCCCACCGGTCCACCTGACGGCGACAGCCTTTGGGATCAGTGTTGCTCAGCCTGGGAACGTCAAAGATCTCGACCTTGGGCGGATGCGTGGCACTCATGGAGGTGTCGTGGCCGTATGGAGTCAGCGAACGTTGAAGATCCCGGCGGTCGGCAGGAAAGTGCAGTTGCCCTGCGCGCCCTCCTCATTGGTGGTGACGCCGCCTTCCAGCAGGGCGAGGACATTGCCGGGGCCGGTGTCCGCCAGACCGTTGATGGTCGCCGGGCCCTCGGGGTTGATCCCGCCGTAGGCAAGTTCCGTCTGACCGATTCTGCCGTTGTTGATGTTTACCCAGTGCACCCGCATCCCGGTGTTCTGTTTTTCGGCAACGGTCCCGGTCCCCAATGCCGTGAACACGAACGAGACATGACCACCGGGAACGCCAGGTAGTGGCAGTTCGGCGGGACCGGGGACGCCCATGGCCAAGCCGACGGCGTTGCTGGTGCCCCCGATGCAGTTCGACGCGAGCGTCGGCCAACCGAACTGGGTGAACCCTGGAGCGTTCTCCGGGAGACCGACGCCGGGCTCCCCGTCACCGCGGAAGAAGCTGACGACCCGTTTGAGAATGTCGCCGACGTTGGCGGGAACATCGGGACTGTTGGCGAAGTCCTCGATCTGCTGCAGGAGCTCTGGCGTGGGGCGCCCGAGGTTGTCGATCGGCAGATCGGGGAGACCGGGTAGCGCAGGGGCGGAATGTGCCGCCGGCGCTGCGGCCAGCGAGGCACCGGTGGACACGGCTACGGCGGCCAGGACGGCGGAGACCGCGCGGGAGATGCGACGGGCGGGTCGTCCGGTCCGTGCGATCCGCGAGGTGCGGGTGAACTGGGAAAGCACTGTCAGCCTCTCGGTGGTTATGAATCGTGCCGTCGACGAGGACGTCACGAACGCATCAAACGTCACATTGGTCACAACAGTAACATGGGTAACAGGAGGCGACCAAGGTTCTCTTTTGACCACCATAGCAGTGACGGACGTTAACCCATGCTGGATTGCGTCGATGAGAAAAAATGCCACTCTGTCGAGTACCCTGGAGCGTCGTTGTCCCCCCGGGGCCGCTCAGCGGTGCCCCGGGCCCCCGACCTCGACCGACTCTCAATTAGGAAGCTGAAGGATCTGTGTCACTGACTGAATTCCGTAATGTCGCCATCGTCGCCCACGTTGACCACGGCAAGACCACCCTCGTCGACGCAATGTTGCGTCAGTCCGGGGTGTTCGATGCCCACGGCGAGGTCGAGGACCGTGTCATGGATTCGGGGGATCTGGAGAAAGAGAAGGGCATCACCATCCTGGCCAAGAACACGGCGATCCGCCGTGCCGGCCTCGGTAAGGACGGCGGTGACCTGGTTATCAACGTCATCGACACGCCCGGTCACGCCGACTTCGGCGGTGAGGTGGAGCGCGCGCTGTCGATGGTCGACGGTGTCGTCCTGCTGATCGACGCATCCGAGGGGCCCCTTCCCCAGACGCGTTTCGTGCTGGGTAAGGCACTCGAGGCCAAGATGCCCGTGATGATCTGCGTCAACAAGACCGACCGTCCGGACGCCCGCATCGACGAGGTCGTCACCGAAGCGCAGGACCTGCTCCTCGAGCTCGCTGCCGCTCTCGACGACGAGGAAGCGGCAGCTGCCGCGGAAACGCTGCTGGATCTGCCGGTCCTCTACGCTTCGGGCCGTGCAGGCAAGGCCTCCACCGAGAATCCCGGCAACGGGAACGTCCCCGACGCAGAGGATCTCCAGGCACTCTTCGATGTCCTCTACGATGTGCTTCCGGAGCCCTCCGCGGACATCGAGGCACCGCTGCAGGCTCACGTGACCAACCTGGACTCGAGCTCCTTCCTTGGCCGCATCGGCCTGATCCGCGTCTTCGCGGGCACGATCCGCAAGGGTCAGCAGGTCTCCTGGATCCACTATGACGCCGACGGGGTCGAGCACACCAAGACCGCCAAGATCGCGGAGCTCCTGCGTACCGTCGGTGTGTCCCGCGTCCCGGCCGAGGAAGTTATCGCCGGCGACATTGCCGCGATCTCGGGTATCGAGGACATCATGATCGGTGACACTCTCGCTGATCCCGAGCATCCGGTGGCGCTGCCTCGTATCACCGTTGACGAGCCGGCGATCTCGATGACCATCGGTGTGAACACCTCTCCTATGGCCGGACGCGGTGGTGGCGACAAGCTGACCGCCCGTGTGGTCAAGGCCCGTCTGGACCAGGAACTGATCGGTAACGTCTCGATCCGCGTCCTGCCCACTGAGCGGCCCGACGCCTGGGAGGTGCAGGGGCGCGGTGAAATGGCGCTGTCGGTGCTCGTGGAGACGATGCGCCGCGAGGGCTTCGAGCTGACCGTCGGTAAACCCCAGGTGGTTACCCGGACCGTCGACGGCAAGCTCCAGGAACCCTACGAGCACATGATCATCGACGTCCCGGAAGAGCACCTCGGTGCCGTCACTCAGCTCATGGCTGCCCGTAAGGGTCGTATGGAAGGCATGGACAACACCGGTACCGGATGGATCAGGATGAACTTCACGGTTCCGTCCCGCGGCCTGATCGGTTTCCGGACCATCTTCATGACCGAGACCCGTGGTACCGGCATCGCCAACCACTACTCGGCTGGCTACGAGGCCTGGGCAGGGGAGATCAAGGACCGTCCCAACGGCTCCCTCGTTTCCGACCGCACCGGCCAGATCACCGCCTACGCGCTGACCCAGCTTGCCGACCGCGGTGACTTCTTCGTCGAGCCCGGTACGCAGACCTACGAGGGCATGGTCGTCGGTCAGAACAACCGCGACGAAGACATGGACATCAACATCACCAAGGAGAAGAAGCTCACGAACATGCGTTCCGCAACTGCGGACGCGACCGTGACGCTGGCCAAGGCCCGCAACCTGACCCTTGACGAGGCCATGGAGTTCTGTGGCCAGGACGAGTGCGTGGAGGTCACGCCGGAGAACATCCGCGTGCGTAAGGTTATCCTCGGTGCCAACGAGCGTGCGCGCGCGCTGTCGCGTATGAAGGCCCGCAACAAGTAGGGCATTCCTTCCACAGTCCGGATTATGAGGAGCCGTCGCCAGGTGAAGCAGTTCAGTAGGTCTCGGCGGCGTCCGTCGTCCGTCGTCGTGGTTGCCTCGGTCGTCACCGCCTGCGGGCTCGCACTGTCCGCCTGCCAGGCGGATCCAGGCGACGCCCCCACCGTCGACGATGCGGAAGAAGCAGGGGAAGGGCGGCCGGACGAACCCGGATCCGGCGATACCGACGATGAAGCCTCCGCTGTTCCCGAGGAACTCCGCACGATCACTGTGGGGGTCGACCGGATCCCCGCCGATCTGAACCCCCACCTGGTCGGCTCCCGGTCGATGCTGACCTCCACCGTGGCCGACCTGACGTTGCCCAGTGCCTTCACCGTCGGGGAGGACGGTCGACGGACCGTGCTGAACTCAGATCTGCTGGAATCCGTCGATGTGCGTTCCGGCGACGAGGACGCACCGACGGAGGTGAGGTACACACTCGCGCATGAGGCACAGTGGTCTGACGGTACCCCGATCAGCGGCTCGGATTTCCACTACCTGTGGCAACAGGTCACGACGATGCCGGGGACCACGGACAACGCAGGTTACGCCGACATCAGCGACCTGACGGTGTCTGCAGGTGGCAACACCGTCACCGTCACGTTCTCCCGACCTCAGCAGGACTGGCGCGAGCTTTTCGCCCACCTGTTGCCCAGTCACATCTACGGCGCCGAGGGGCGGAACTTCACCACGGTGCTGGGTACTCTTCCGGCCGCCTCGGGTGGGGTCTACACTGTCCGGCAGTTCGATCCGGGGAGGGGAAACCTGGTTCTGGAGCGGAACACGAGGTACTGGGGCACATCACCGGCGAGGACGGACCGGGTCGTTTTTTCTGAGTCGGGTGACCTGAACACATCCACGCAGATGTTGCGTGCCGGTCAGTTCCAGATGCTGACAACGAGAAATGGCGCGGTGACCGCAGAGTCGGTGGCCAGTGTGCCCGGTGTAGGATCGACCACCGTTGATCTGGACACCCGGATGGACCTGGTCCCGAATGTCGCCGCAGGGCGTCTGGAGTCTGCCGAGGCGCGCAGGGCGTTGTTGTCCACCATCGACTCCGACCAGGTCGCACGGTTGGTGACCGGCGACCCCGACGCTGTCGCACCTGAGGGTGGTACCGGGGCTTTTCAGGGGCACACGGATTCCGACGATGCGGCCGAGATGCTCGGTGCTACCGCAGCCGACCCGTTGCGCATCGCCGCCGATACGTTGGATGACGAGGCCGTGGAGGCCGCCCGACGGGTCGTCGACCAGTTGGGGGCCGCGGGCGTTCCCGCCACCGTCGTGACGCCTACGGTGTCCGACCTGTACTCGTCATTTCTTCCTCGAGGGGACGTCGATGCTGTGGTGGTCTGGCAGGACCGCGAACGCTCGCGTACCGATGTGCGCAGTACCTTCGCCTGCGATGAGGCGGACCGTCCACTGCAGTCACCGTCCCAGCAGCTCCCGACTGAGTCAGAGTTGTCCACCGAGGCAGACGGCGGCGGGGACAACGCGGCTTCCTCGCAGGCACCGGACTCGACGATCGCGGAGGAGGCCCCGTCCACCACGACGGAACCGGACGAGGGGTCTCCGAACGCGCGCGGGTCGAATGTCTCGGGCGTCTGCGATGCTGAGCTGGAGGCCCTTCTGGACGACGGCACCGATGAACAGGTGGCCGATTATCTCTCAGGCCAGGCGCTGTCTCTGCCGTTGATCGGCGACCGGGTCGTCGTGGGGCGTTCCGCCGAACTCGCAGGCCCACCGGGCAGGATCGCCTCCTGGCCGGTAGGGGAGAGGTCCGGTCCCTTCACCACGGTCGCGGAATGGTTCAGGACCGTCGATTCCGAGACACTCAATGACACCGACACGACCCGGGAGGCCGACGATGAATGAGATGCCTGACGACGGCGATCTGACGGGACTACGTGTCGTGGCTGTCCATGCCCATCCCGACGACGAGTCCATCTGGGGTGGGTTGGCCATGGCCAACTGGGCCCGTCGGGGTGCGGACGTGACCGTGGTGACGTGCACACTCGGTGAGGAAGGAGAGGTCATCGGCGACAAATACGCCAGTCTTGTCGCCGACGACTGTGACATCCTCGGTGGTTACCGTATCGCCGAACTTCAGCGTGCGCTCGGGGCGCTCGGACTGGGGCGCCCGGTGTTTCTCGGTGGTCCGGGCCGGTGGCGTGACTCCGGGATGGCAGGAACCCCTGCTGCAGAGCACTCGCGCGCATTCGTGAATTCGGGTCAGCGTGCCGTTGACCAGCTCGGGGAGCTCTTCGATGAACATCGGCCCCACGTGGTCGTCACCTACGGCCCCGACGGCGGCTACGGGCACCCGGACCATATCAGGGCTCACGAGATCACCCATCGTGCTGCTGCCGACGCCGTCGGGGACGGACGGTGGGCTCCGGCCAGGATCTACTGGACAGCGCAGGAACGTGAACGCGTGGAGGAGGGGCTGCGTGCTCTCGACGCTCACGGTGCGCTGCCCGAGGGGTGGCGGCGCGCGGCGCCCGGAGACTTGGCCACGGTCCCCTCACGTGTCGTGGATGCCCGGGTTGAGGGCAGTGAGCAGGATGTCGCAGCCAAAAGGCGCGCAATGGCGGCTCATGCGACTCAGCTGTGGGTTGCGGACGGGTCCGTCTCGGACGTCAACGACCGTCCGCGGTACTCCTCGGGGCCGGTGGCCTTCTGTCTCTCCAATCTCATTGCTCAACCGTTGCTGGACTCTGAGAGCTACACACTCGGAGAAGAGTTCTCGACGAGGGCCGGTTTTTCCCCGGACACTCTGGACAGACTAGACTGTCTATTTGCAGAAGGGAGGTGACCCGATGAGTTCTGAAGATACGACAGCCGTGAACCCCGGCGCGGAGCCGCACTGGGGCGATCCGGAGCGTTCACAGGTCCGTCGGGACACCGCACGCTCGGAACGGGTGGCCGGTATCGTCTGGCTCTGTGTCGGGTCGCTGGTGGCGATTCTGTTGTCAGCGCTCTATCTGGGGTCGAGGATCACCGTCGGTGACCTGTCGGTGCCGTTTCCCTGGCCGGTGATCGTCGGCCCGTGGTTCAACTACGTGCTCGTGAAGACGGCACTGCTGTGGACCGACAATCGGCGGGTCGCTGCCGCGCCGTTGTGGGTGTGGTTGGCCGGATACGCTCTCCTGCTGTTCTGGCCGGTGCTACCTGGTCTGGGCGGTGACACGATCCTCGCCGGTACGGTGTGGGCCCTGCTTCTGCTCCCCCTGGGAGCGGCCGGTGGCGGTTGGGCATTACTGCGGTTGAAGTGAGAAGATCACAGCGACGACCACAGCCCCGGTGACTCCGGGGCGACTGATGAATACATTGAGAACTCTTGACAGTGACGAACTCCAGAAGGTGACAACCAGATGACCTACGTGATCGCGCAGCCGTGTGTGGACGTGATGGACCGGGCGTGCGTTGAAGAATGCCCCGTCGACTGCATCTACGAGGGCAAGCGTTCGCTGTACATCCACCCGGACGAATGTGTGGACTGCGGCGCGTGTGAGCCGGTCTGCCCGGTCGAGGCGATCTTCTACGAAGACGACCTCCCCGACGAGTGGGAGGACTACATCGATTTCAATGTCGCCTTCTTCGATGATCTCGGGGACCCGGGTGGAGCTGCGAAGCTTGGCCCGCAGGACTTCGACGTGGAGGGGATCAAGAACCTCCCGCCGCAGAACCAGGACTGATCCCGCAACCGTTACCCCGCTCACGCCACCGCTGTTGAGGAAACCTTATGTCGAGCCGTTCCCGCCGTATCCTGTCCTCCGAACTCCCTGATTTTCCCTGGGACTCGCTGTCCGGTGCGAAGCAGGTGGCGTCCTCTCACCCGGACGGTCTCATTGACCTGTCAGTCGGGACCCCGGTCGACGAGGTTGCACCGTCTATCCAGCTGGCACTTGCAGAAAGTGCGGCGGCCCCCGGCTACCCGCAGACCGTCGGCACGCCGGAGCTCCGTCAGGCGATCGTTGCTGCACTGGAACGGCGGTTCGGCGTCACCGACGTCGCTGAGGACGCCGTTCTTCCTGTGGTCGGTACGAAAGAAGCCATTGCGTGGCTGCCGTTCCTGCTCGGCGTGATGCCGGGACAGACCGTGGTGATCCCGGAACTGGCGTACCCGACCTACGAGGTCGGTGCCCGTCTCGCCGGGGCGACGGTGGTCCGGAGCGACTCACTGCTCAAGCTGGGCCCGGAGACCCCCACACTGATTTTCATCAACTCGCCGGCCAACCCCCACGGCAAGGTCCTGGGGGCCGACCATCTCCGTAAGGTCGTGGAGTTCGCCAGGGAACGTGATGTCGTGGTCGTCTCCGACGAGTGTTACCTCGGTCTCGGGTGGTCGGAGGCGGATGCCCCGGTGTCCGTCCTCGACCCGAGTGTGTGCGGCGGCGATCACACCAACCTGGTCGCCGTTCACTCACTGTCGAAGACCTCGAACCTGGCGTCCTACCGTTCGGGGTTCCTCGCCGGTGACCGGGGGCTGATCGCCGAACTGCTGAGCGTCCGGAAGAACGCAGGTCTGATGATGCCTGGTCCTATTCAGGCCGCCAGCGTCGCGGCCCTGGAAGATGACGGGCAGGAGATCCTGCAGAAGGAGCGTTACCGCAAGCGGCGTGAACTGTTGTCCGCTGCGGTGGATGCCGCGGGACTGCGTATCGATGACTCTGACGGTGGCCTCTACCTGTGGGCCACGGAAGGCCGCCCCTGTCGCGAGACGGTGGACCGGCTCGCGCGTCTCGGCATACTGGTGGCTCCCGGCGATTTCTACGGTCCTGGCGGTGCTGAGCATGTACGGATCGGCCTGACTGCCACGGACATGCAGATCGTCACCGCCGCCCGGCGGCTCGTGGCAGGACGCGAATAGAACGTCGGCGGCATCGTCTTCTACGGCCGGGCCGCTTCAAGGGGAGGGGTCGTCGCAGCCCGTGCCGCCGGGGCCAGGGCCGCGACGAGGCCCAGAGGCACGGACGCGGCCAGAACCGACCCGACGAGTAGCCACGGCACCACGACAGTGGAGAGCCCGACCCCTGACAGGATGTTGAGCAGGGCCCATCCTGCGCCGAGTCCCAGCCCGGTACCGAGTACGGCGCCGTAGACGGTCGTCTGCAGGGCCTCCACGACCACCATGCGGCGTACCTGTCTGCGACTCATCCCCACCGCCCTGAGCATGCCGATCTCACGGCGGCGTTCCACCACCGACAACGCAAGGGTGTTCACCACCCCCATCACCGCGACGATCACGGCAAGAGCGAGCAGGGCGTAGAGAGCCAGGATCACGCGTTCGACCAACACAGACTGCTCACCGGCGAATTCAGCAGGTGTCTGGACGGTCACTGGTGCGGTGTCACCGAGGACGTCGCCCAGTCGGGTGGCCAACGTGTCCTGTGTGACGGATCCGTCCCCGGTGACCAGCAGGGCGATCACACGATGCCCGGCGCCGCCCTGGACACCCGGTGCGACTCGCCAGAACGCGCTCGCACCGATGACGACGTCACCGAGAATCCGTGACTGTTCGTATGTTCCGGTCAACTCGAGTTCGACGGTGCGCTCCTGGCCCTGCGCCCGCACCGGGACCCGGTCTCCGATACTCCAGCCGTGACCGGCAGCGTAGGATGCCGACATCGTGACCTGGTCGCGGGTGCCGATGTTCAGGTCACCGCGCAGCTCACCGAGATCCAGGACCGCTGACGGATCTCCGTTGCTGACGGTCACAAGCGACAGGTCGGGTTCCGGCCCGTCACCGAGGCGGGCGACCCCCTTGCCGAGTGGATATGCAGCGCCGACGGCGGGGGAGTCCCGTACCTCGTCAACGGTGGTGCCGGGGACAGGGACGTCCACCGCACCGCCGGGCGCTGCAATCACCAGGTCGGCTGAGACTTCCGTGTCGACTGTCTGCCGCAGTGATGCCACCGTCGACGCACCCGTCATCCCGGTCACGGTGACCAGACACATCCCCAGAGTGAGGGCGAAGGCGGTTCCCGCCGTCCGACGCGGGGACTGCCGGCTTGTGCGCACGGCTATCGTGCCTGGCACCCGGAAAGACCTGCCCAGGGGTAGGACCAGAAGTCGTCCCAAAGGGGGCAGCGCGCACCGGACGAGTGCGGGGGACACGAGATATACCCCGGTGAGTGTCACGAGGATTCCCGCCCCGCAGATGACCACCCGTGTCTGGGCACTCCACCCGGTGTCGAACTCGGCGGTCACGCCGACCGCCGCTGTGCCGGTGACGCAGGTGAGCACTCCTGCCAGAGCCCGCGCGCGCCACAGCGTGGCGGGGGACGCCGCGAGGTCGTCCCCGGCGACCGCCAGTGGCGGAACGGACGCGGCCCGGCGCGCAGGTCCCCATGCAGCGAGGACGGTGGCGAGCGTCCCCACCACCCAGGGCGGCGCGACGGTCATCGCCATGAGTCCCAGGTCGTTGGTGGGGATCTCCGGTGCCAGGGGGCCGGACATGGTGAGCAGCCGTGCTGCGGCTGCGACCAGTCCGATGCCGGCAAGAACCCCCAGCGTGGAACCGAGGACCCCGATGACCACCGCCTCGCACAGGACCGAGAAGGATACCTGGCGACCGGACATCCCCAGTGCCCGTATGAGCGCGTAGTCCCGCATCCGTTGCCCGACGGTCATCGCGAAGGTGTTGGCGATGATGAACATCCCGACGATCAGCGCGATGGCACCGAAGGCACCGAGGATGTAGCGCAGATATCCCAGCCCTTTATCCAGCATGGTTGAGTCAGATCTTTCCACCTCAGCGGCGGTGCGCACGGAGGGCACCGGGGTGCCGGGAGCCCCGCCAGCAGCTGTGCCGAGGGCATCGGTCAGGGTCGTGACCACGTTCTCGGGTACCGCGTCAGGGGTGACCCGTAGCGCCAGTCCGGGGGGACCGGTGGGAGCGATGTTCTCACGGTAGGTCCGTTCGTCCATTGCCAGGCCGAAGGCGCCCGCGTCGTCACCGCCGGTGGTGGACATCCCGCTGATGCTGAGGGGAAACCCGCCGGTCGGCCCGGTGACGTAGATCTCGTCACCGAGTGCCAGACCTGTCGCGTCAGCAGCGGCGGCGGTGACAACCACCTCGCCGGGGTGTGGGGGTGAACCGGCGACGAGGTGCTCTTGTGGATCGAGGGAGCGCTCCGGGCTGTACCAGGGCGACGACCGCACAGGCATGCCGCCGGTATCCACTGTGGGCCCGTCTGCGGATGACCCTCGGCTGAGGACGACGCTACGGCGTTCATCGACGGCGACGCGGTCGACCTCCGGGTTGTCGAGAATCTGGCGTGCCACGCGGTCCGGGAGTTCGCGATGGCCGTCTGCCGGGCGGATGATGATATCGGCGTGGCTGTAGTCCGAGGTGGTGAGACGGCTGACGGAATCGTCGAGGACTCCCGACAGCAGGGTCGTCCCCGCGAGGAAGGAGGTCGAGAGAACCACTGACAGTGTCGTCAGCACCAGCCGGGCCCGGTGAGCCCGGAGACCGCGGACGCTCAGACGGAGGAGTGTCCGTGCTGCGCGTGTCATCGCTGTGCAGCGGTGGGGTGGGGACCGACGAGCGTGATGCGGACCGGGTGGGCAGGTGAGGCTGCTGGATGTCCCATGGAGAGAAGAGCTTTCCGACGGAGGAGTCGAGGAGAGGGGAGCGGCGAGAGCAGGAGGATGAGGGGGATGAGGCGGGGCGTGGAGAGGGAAGCCCCGGTGCCCGTCAGTTCTTGTGGAGGTCCTCGTTCAGTTCCACCGAACCGGTGGTGCGTGCGACGGCTTCGACGGCACCGGACACGGAATTGCGACGGAACAGCACGTTGGAAACCTCCGAGAGGTCGGAGGCCTTCACGGTGCTGCCGTCCTGGACACCGACTGCTTCAGCAACAGCACCTGAGACGACTGCCTTGGTTCCGAAGGTGACGTACAGGCCGGCCTCGACGACACAGTCATCGCCGAGCGAGATTCCGAGTCCGGAATTGGCCCCCAGAAGGCAGCGTTGGCCGACGGAGATCACGGCTTTGCCGCCGCCGGAGAGGGTGCCCATGATCG
This sequence comes from Corynebacterium glyciniphilum AJ 3170, assembly GCF_000626675.1. Taxonomy (NCBI): domain Bacteria; kingdom Bacillati; phylum Actinomycetota; class Actinomycetes; order Mycobacteriales; family Corynebacteriaceae; genus Corynebacterium; species Corynebacterium glyciniphilum. Next base: position 1,365,688 of record NZ_CP006842.1, read on the forward strand.
AAGCACCGCCGCCCACATCGGAACCGTCGCCGACCACGACTCCGCCAGAAATGCGACCCTCGACCATCGAGGAACCCAGGGTGCCTGCGTTGAAGTTCACGAAGCCCTCATGCATCACGGTGGTGCCTTCGGCAAGGTGGGCGCCGAGGCGGACACGGTCGGCGTCACCGATCCGGACCCCGGTCGGGACGACGTAGTCGACCATACGAGGGAATTTGTCTACCGAGAAGACCGTGACTCGACCGTGCCGGCTCAGACGGGCGCGGGTGGCCTCGAACCCCTCGACGGCGCAGGGACCGGAGTCGGTCCAGACGACATTGGCCAACTTGCCGAAGATGCCGTCCAGGTTACAGCCGTGGGGCTGGATCTTCCGGCCGGAGATCAGATGGAGACGGAGGTAGACGTCGGCGGTGTCGACGGGGGCAGCGTCCAGGTCCTCGATGACCGTGGCCACCACCGTGCGCCGGACGCCGCGGTCGGCATCCTCGCCTTCCAGGTGGGAGAAGTCTGACGGGGTCGACGGTGCCTCCCCGAGACCGAACTCGGGATACCACACGTCAAGGACGGTGTCATCGGCTGTCAGGGTCGCAATTCCGGTTCCATATGCGGCAGTCATGGTGTCACAGTCTACCTGTCGCCCGCGGAACCCTACGAGGTACGTTCGGGTTCCTCGTTCGCTACCGTGCGGGCGTGGTGCCGGGTGACGTAGACGCCCAACAGGCTCACCGCGGTGAAGGCGATGGCCACGGTGATCACCTGGTCACGGGCGGTCTCGTCGAAGAGCATCAGTACCGCCAGGCCGACCAGCGCCACCAGCGTGACAATCGGAAGGGTCGGCCAGGCCCACATGCGGATCTTCAGACTGCCTTCGGCCTCGAGCTGCGGGCGAAGCTTCAGTTCGCTGAGCACGATGATGAACCAGATGACCAGCAGGCACCCGCCGACGGCGTTGAACAGGATGTTGATGAGGTTGTCCGGGCCCCAGACCTGCAGCCCGACGGAGACGAAGGCAAAGACCAGCGAACAGATCACCGCGGCCGTCGGGACCTTCTGCGAGGACACCTTCCGGAACAGCTTGGGGGCGTTGCCCTGGTGGGAGAAGGAGAAGGTCAGACGCGAGGTCGCGTAGATCTGCGCATTGAACGCCGACAGCAGCGCCAGGACGATGATGACTTCCATGAATCCGACGACGCCGGGGATGTCTGCCATGGCGAGCACGCGGGTGAACGGAGAGTCGGCGGCGCCATCGGCGTCATCGAGGGTGGTGACGTTGAGCAGCGCGGTGATCACCAGCACCGAGCCGAGGTAGAACACCGAGATGCGCCAGACGACGGCCCGCACTGCCGCGGTGATCGCCTCGCTGGGCTTCTCGGACTCGGCAGCCGCGATGGTGACGATCTCGATACCGCCGAAGGCAAAGGCCACCGCCAGTAGTCCGGCGGCGATCCCTGACACACCGTTCGGGGCGAAGGGCGTGAAGTTGTCGACGCCGACCGGGTCATGGCTGGGGAGCAGTCCGAAGATCAGCAGCGCACCGACGACGAGGAAGAAGATGATGACCGCGACCTTGACGAAGGAGAACCAGTACTCGAACTCGCCGAAACCACGGACCGCGAACAGGTTGACCACGGTGAACAGGATCACGCACAGCAGGCCCGGGATCCATCCCTCGACACCGAACCAGTTGCCCATGATGGCACCGGCACCGGTGATTTCCGTACCCATGACCATGATGAGCATGAACCAGTACAACCAGCCCGTGGAGAAGCCCGCCCACGGGCCCAGAGCCATCTTCGCGTAGGTGGCGAACGTGCCTGAGGCAGGGCGGGCGGCTGCAAGCTCGCCGAGCATGCGCATCACGAAGACCACGACAATGCCGGCGACGATATAGGACAGCAGAACCGCCGGCCCCGCGGCCTTGATGCCCACCCCGGTGCCGAGAAAGAGTCCCGCACCGACGGCGGAACCGAGTCCCATCATCGTCAGGTGTCGGACTTTGAGGCTGTGCCCGAGGTCCCGGTTACCCGCCTCGGTCGGCGCCGCACCTTGAGAATCGGTGGGGGAGTCGGTGTGCTGTGTGCTCATACTTTCGGATTCTCGCACACTCATCCGGCGTCCGAGGCCAGAGCCCACTAGAGTGAGTGCCACAATGACGAATTCTGTGCCCGCCCCGCCGCCCACCACAATGACCACCGCCCTGACTGCTTCAGACCTGTCGGCCTGCCCGGTGGAGTTGACACGCAGACTTGTCGACATCCCGAGCCGGTCCCATGAAGAACAGGCCATCGCTGATGCGCTCCAGGGCGCGCTCGAGGGACTGCGGGACGACCATCCGCACGTCACTGTCGACCGTCACGGCAACACTCTTGTCGCCCGAACCCACCGTGGGTTGGCGACCCGGGTCATCCTCGCCGGCCATATCGACACCGTTCCTCCCGCCGACAACCTGCCCTCGACGCGCGGGCCGGACAGTGAGGGCAAGGACAGCATCCACGGCCTCGGGTCGGTCGACATGAAGTCCGGGGACGCGGTGTACCTCCATGCCTTCGCCAGCCTCGCCAGTTCCCCGGACCTCGCCCATGACCTCACGCTTGTGCTCTACGAGGGTGAGGAGGTCGCCACCCGTTATAACGGGCTCGGCCATCTCGTCGAAACTCACCCGGAATGGCTCGAGGGCGACGTCGCGCTGCTAGGCGAGCCGTCCGGTGCAGTGATCGAGGCCGGATGTCAGGGAACGCTACGTATCCGGGTCACCGCGCACGGAACCCGGGCGCATTCGGCACGTGCGTGGCTGGGTGACAATGCGGTCCATCGACTCTCCCCCGTCATCGCGAGGGTGAGTGACTACCGCCCCCGCGACGTCGATATCGACGGGTGTCTCTACCGCGAGGGGCTCAATGTGGTCCACCTGGAAGCGGGCGTGGCCACGAACACCATCCCCGATGACGCCTGGATGTTCGTGAACTTCCGCTTCGCCCCGGACCGTTCCGGTGAGGAGGCGCTCGCCCACACACTGGAGGTCCTTGGCGTCGGGACGCCAGATGTACCCTCTGACGGTTTCAGCCTGGAGGTTGACGACCTCGCCCCCGGCGCGCTGCCGGGACTCCAGCACCCTGCTGCGTCTGCGCTCGTTGACGCCACCGGCGGCAACGTCCGGGCGAAGTACGGGTGGACCGACGTCTCCCGCTTCTCGTCCCTCGGGATACCGGCGGTGAATTTCGGGCCGGGCGACCCGGGGTTGTGCCATACCCCGCAGGAGAACTGCCCGGTGGAGATGATCGAGACCGTGAGTGCCCAGTTGACCGACTACCTGACCCGGAAGGCACGGTGACGTGCAATGGCAAGTGACAACCCGCAACCGTTCACCTTTCAGGGGCCGGTGATGCGTCGGGGTATCAACGGCGTCTACCCGGGGACCCCGTACCCTCGGTCGACGACCGACCAGAGGCTGTTGGACGAACAGCCGAACACCGACTGGCTGCATTCCGACCCGTGGCGGGTGATGCGTATCCAGTCCGAGTTCGTCGAAGGTTTCGGTGCGCTCGCCGAGCTGCCGAAGGCGGTCACCGTGTGGGGGTCGGCGAGAATTGCCGAGGACCATCCTTACTACGAGACGGGTCGCGAACTCGGACGCAGGCTGAAAGAAGCCGGGTACGCGGTGATCACCGGAGGCGGCCCCGGGTTGATGGAGGCGCCGAACCGGGGAGCGGCCGAGGACGGCGGGCTGTCCGTGGGGCTGGGAATCGAGCTTCCCCATGAGCAGGGCCTGAACTCGTGGGTGAACCTCGGCCTGAACTTCCGGTACTTCTTCGTCCGCAAGATGATGTTCTTGAAGTATGCCCAGGCCTTCATCTGTCTCCCCGGTGGTTACGGGACGCTTGACGAGCTCTTCGAAGCCCTGGTGATGGTGCAGACCGGGAAGGTGCGCCAGTTCCCGATCGTCCTGCTCGGCTGCGAGTTCTGGAGCGGCCTGGTCGACTGGATCACCACCCGGCTCGTCGAGGAAGGCATGATCTCCGAAGGAGACCCGGACCTGTTCCTTCTGACAGATTCGCCCGAGGAAGCGGTCGCCTACTGCGTCGCGGCGCACCAGGGGCAGGTCGAGGAACTGGAGGAACGGCGTAGCCAGCTCCTCCAGGAACTCGAGAATCTGGAGAAGCAGGCCGGACGGATGTCGCGTGAGACCGGAGCTGAGGGCCGGAGCGATTCTGACGGTCGGTCGTTCGGGTAGTCTCGGCTGCCATGTATCTGCTCATCACCGTTATCGCGTCACTGCTGGTGGGGCTGATCCTTGTCTACCTGGTGCTCGCCGTCTTCGACCGCGAGCCCAAGGTGCCGGGACGTACCAGGCGAGAGCGACGAGCAGTGCGACCGGACGAGGGCGACGGTGAGTATGAGGAACAGCAGGAGAGGGCACAGTGAAGAGGATTCCGAATCTACCTCGGCCGGTACCGGAGATTACGGTGGGAGCCACGGTGACTGGCAGCGATGTCATCGACTGCCGGATCGTGTGCGCCGACACACCGGAGAGTTCCACTGACCGGGACCTCAGAGCCGACCTGGCTACCGACGGGGTGTGGGAGGTCCGCGTTCCTCAGGACGTGCGGGCGTTGACGGATCTCACGGAGTTGTCCGAGGAACCGCGGTTAGCCGATGACGGCTGGCGGGCAGCGGGGGCCGTACTGATTCGTCGTATCGGCACGCTCGTCGACGGGCACCCGGTGCGCGCCAAGCGGCATACGGTGCAGATCCGTGTGCCGGAGAACGCGACTGTGCAGAACCTCCGCAATCTGGCCCAGGGAATCGTGCTGGGTGGACGGCACCTTGTCGTCACGCGGAAGGACCCGGCCGCAGATGTCCGGTCCGTGCACGTCGACATTGGTGGCATCGCTGATGACTCCGTGGTTCAGCGGGCTGAGGAGAGCGTGTACCGGGGACGGGTCCTGGGGGCTGCCACGGTGTTGGCCAGAGACATCAACGCAGTACCGGCGCCCTCGGCGACGTCTGTGTGGTGGCGGCGCAAGGCCAAGGCGGTGCTCGGTGACGTCGCCGGTACCCGGGTGAAGACCCATGGGCGTGGTTGGCTGCAGCGTAAAGGCTTCGGTGGAATCCTCGCCACTGCAACCGCAGGTGCTGGGGTCAATGATCCGGAGGGGGAAGACGAGGTCGGTTTCGTCGAGATGTTCTGGGACCCCGCGGCGGCAGAGGGAGACCTCACCAACGACCGGCCGGAGGTCCTGCTCGTCGGAGGAGCACCGGTGCCTGCGGTGATCCGGGCGTTGGCGGAGTTGAAGGGACCGCAGAAGGTCGTCGGGCTGGTACCGGTCCACGGCTACCGTCTTCCTGCCTGGGTACCCGGTCGGGCCCGGCCGGTCGTCGAACACGTCAACGGGACCACCACTCAGCTTCCGGGTGCCGCCGGTGCAGTGGAGCAGGCGGAGGTCTGCCGCCGGTTGGCACTGGCAGATGCGGTGGCGTACGGCGTTCAGCGCTACCGACCCCGCCGTGTGGTTGTCGTCGGATCTGTGTCGACGGCGTCGAAAACCGCCCTGGGCGAACTGACTGGAGCCGTCACCGGTGATGCGCAGGCACTTCGTCGGGTGACGCTGCGGGGCGCGCGGGTGGGTGAGCGGTGGTGGCCGTTGCCTACGCCGGGGTATCTGGAGAAGAATGTCAGTGCCAGGGACGCCGACGTTGCGGCCGCTCCCGAGGGGCCTGGCGCACTGACCGCGGCCATGTACCTCCGGCGTTTCGCGGACGGTGTGCCCTGCGCCGTCCTCGATACGACGGGCCCGTCGTGGTCGGACGCCGTACGGGGTGACATCGACCGGGGCAGCACGGGTTTTGCGGCCCGTACTCTTGTAGAGTGGTTCCGGAAGTAGCCGACCCGGCACTTTTTCGTTCTGCTATCGAGGGGAGACCCCGCACCCGTGCTCTCTGATGTCATCGACCTTCTCGCCGACCCGGTGGACGGCACCCCGTTGCGCGCCGGTGATGCGGCGTGGAAGACCCTCGTGTCCGAATCCGGTCACAACTACGACGTGGCGAGGCAGGGGTACGTCACCCTTGCCGGTGGTGCCGGGCTGCGCTATTCCGGCGACGACGCCGAGATGATCCAGGCGCGGGAGACGTTCCTTTCCGGGGGGCATTTCGCGCCGTTCGTCGAGGCGATCACCGATCACGTCGGCCAGGCGCTCGACGATGCCGGTGTCGCCGACGACGCGCACCCGTCCATCGTGGAAATCGGCGCAGGTACCGGTTACTACTTGTCGCATACCCTGGATTCGATCGAGAACTCCCGGGGTGTGGGAATCGACGTGTCGGTGCCAGCGGCGAAGCGGTTGGCTTCGTGCCACCCCAATATCGGCGCAGTCGTCGCCGACGCCTGGTCCCGGCTGCCGCTGCGGGACGGAGTCGTGGACGCCGTCACGGTGATCTTCGCTCCCCGTAATGCCGCAGAGTTCGCCCGGGTGCTGTCTACGGAGGGACAGGTCATCGTGCTCACGGCAGATGCTGGCCACCTGGCAGAGCTACGTGAACCGCTCGGCATCATCGACGTCGAAGAAGGCAAGGTGGAGCGGATGATCGCGCAGGCGTCGGGCCACCTCGTGCCGGTCGGGGATCCTGAGAGCGTGGAGTTCCAGATGAATCTGGATCAGGCGTCGATCGCCGCACAGATCGGGATGAGCCCCTCTGCGCGCCACATTCACCCCACTGTGCTGGCCGAGCGCATCGCGGCGCTGCCGGAGACGATGACCGTCACCGCTCGGGCCGCGATCACCCGTCTGCGGCGCGACCCCCACCTGAGCTGAGGGGCGCGGAGTCCGCTATTCTCCCGGGTCAATCCCGGCGGAAAGATCCCGGTCAGCCAGGACTGCCTCGCGGATGAGCTTCTCCTGCTCGGCAGGATCATCCAGGTGGGCGAGCTGGCGCTGCAGCTGGCGCCCCAGTGACTCCATCGCGGACAAGACCCGTGCACCGCCGGTCGCGCTGACGGAGAACCTGTCGAATGCCCGGGGGCCGGTCAGGGCCGTGGTCAGCGAGACCAGGCCGCCGTCGGCGAAGACCTCGCACACCGGCCCGTCCACGAAGATAGTGAGTGTGTCACTGTCGCCGTCGGCGAGGGGAGCGACCCGCGTATCACCGTCACGGGTCACTGAGACCTGTTCACCTGAGTGGGCGACACTGACGATGACGTTTCCGTCCTTGTCCAGGAGTTCCACCGTGGCGGTACCCGACTCGACCTCGAGCTGTGCGGTGTAGACGGCGGCGCGGTCGGTGTAGGAGCGGACGGCGGTGGGGAGTCCGATCACATCCTGGTAGAGGTGACCGTCCCGGAGGCTGAGGAACCTCGGCACAGACAGGCAGTTGGCCCAGGTGGCTGGCTCATCGCCGTCACCGCTGTGCGGGAAAGCGCCCACCAGCCCGGAGAGGACGGGACGGGTGCCGTGCACCAGACGCGGACGGGTGAAGTCGTGGCCGTGATCGAGGACCTGGAAACTCGTCGAGGTGTGGAACGTGGTTCCGTCGAGCGTGCCGACGATGTAGCCCGTTGTTTCGCCTGCCTCGTCCCGGGAATCGGCGGCATCATCGAGGCTGTCGTCAGGATAGGTGATGAACAGGACGTCCTTGTCCTCATCGGTCCCACGGTCGGTCATCAGGGTCAGGCGGGGCGCGTACGGGCGCCCCTGGGGGACTGATTCACCGGCGAACTCGAGGGAGCCGCGGACGGTCCATGTCTGGCGGTCCGCCGACTCCAGGACGACGATTCGGGCATCCACGTCATCGACCAGGTCCAGCGCGATCATGGTCCATACGTCGCCACGGCGGACCACCGACGGTGTCGCGAGATCATGGACGGGGTACGCGGAGTCGTCGATGTCCACTGGGCCGAGCCGCTCGACGAAAGCAGAGACCACGCTGGGGTCGTCGGAGACCTCCGCGGTGGCCGCTCCGAGGTCGGCGATGCGTGCCCGTTGAATGGTGAAGGCCCTGGCACCCCGGTGGCCGTGTGTGACGGTGTTCGAGCGCAGCGTGGACGGATCGCTGTCTTCTGCCGGGGTCGTGGTGACGAAGAAGAGTTCGACCCCGTCGCCCACGGGGACCGAGGATCCGGCCAGGCAGTCGATCTCGTTGTCGCGAGGAACGAGGACGTCGTCGCACACGTCCCAGCCGTAGGGGATGCCGGAGGCGACCTGGTGGGCCCACCGGGCCCCGGCATCAGGTCGGGGCCGGAACTGGTGGAAGACGTGGAGGGAATCTCCCCGGCTCAAGGCTCCGGCTGGTGCCTCGAGAACGCCGACTTCCGCGGTGACGTGTAGTTCAGGTCTGTAGCGGTTCACGTCATCCCTGTATACCATCGTCGCCGACCTCAGCGCCGCGTCACCGGATGAGAGCGGTCTATTCAGGCGGCATGCTTGGTGATGACGGTGCATCCCGCGCCCAGCGGCAGGCGGGCCACGGTGATGCCGTCCAGAGACCGGAGGTGTTCTTCGGCATCGGCGGCCGCGCGCGTCTGCCGGTCGGTGTGGTCCGGGTCAGTCAGCGTGCCATCGAGAAGTGAGTCCAGCAGGATCAGTACCCCGCCCGGGCGGAGGACGGGGAGTGCGGCGTCGACCGTCGCGGACAGATGCTCGACCATGGACTGGGAGACGATGATGTCGTAGGCGTCTGTGGCCAACCGGGACACGCCGACCAGAGGGGCTGACGGCAGGAACCGGTAAGCGTTGGAGCGGACACCCGCGGAGTTGAAGGCGCTGCGTGCCAGCACCTGGTGTTGGACTTCCGGGTCGATGCAGGTGACGTGTCCGCCCCCAGAGAATCCAGCGAAGAGGTGCAGGCCGATCACACCGAACGCCGGGGACATGACGACTGCAGTGGGTGACGGGGTGGTGATCTGGGCCGCCAGGAAAGTGAGGAACTCTCCGGTCATTGCGTCGGGGGTGAGCAGCCCGTACTCAGTGGCTGAATCGCGGGCGGCGTCGAGTGACTCGTCGGTCGCGGCTGTGCTGTTGACGTAGTCGCGGACGGCGTCGAGGGCGGAGCTGGATTCTGCGTTCACGGATGTAACTGTAGGGGCCCTGAGCTGCCGATGTGGTGACCGCCCCCGGCGAGTCGGGCGGACGCTGCCTAACGTGGGAGAACTGTGTTTGATGGGGCGCAAGTTACATCTTTACAGGGGTACGAAACAGAGGATATATTTTGAAGGGAAAGGCACCAGCGCGAGGTACTCACAGTGAATCCGAAGCGCCCAGGCACACAAAGATAATGGACGTGCGTCAGGATGGAGACCATGAACACCGCAGCAGACTCCGGCCCTGACGGGGCAACGGGCGCTTTCGATCGCGGCGAAGGTGCTATCCCGTCCTGGAGTGAACTCGTCGAGGAACACGCGGACAGCGTCTACCGCCTGGCGTACCGACTCAGTGGCGACAGGCAGGATGCGGAAGACCTTACGCAGGACACGTTCATGCGGGCGTTCCGGTCGTTGAAATCCTACCGGCCGGGGACGTTCTCGGGCTGGCTGCACCGCATCACGACGAACCTCTTCCTCGACATGGTCCGTCATCGTGGGACGATCCGGATGGAGGCTCTGCCGGAGGACTATGACCGCGTCGAGGGGACACGGGTCGGCCCGGAACGTGCCTTCGAGATGAACAACCTCGACCCGGCCCTGGAAAAGGCTCTGGATGATCTGAGCCCTGAGTTCCGCGTCGCGGTGATCCTGTGCGACGGGCTCGACATGACCTACGAGGAAATCGCCGATACGTTGGGTCTCAAGATGGGCACGGTACGCTCGCGGATTCACCGTGCGAGAAGCCAGCTCCGGGCCAGCCTGGCCCGGTCTGCCGGTGAACTCAGCTACATCCCACAGTCTTAGCGCTATCATCGATGGCAGATGAGGCACGCGATGTGCGAGTCGCCAAGGAGGTCCAGTCATGTCGGAAGTCGGGAAGCTGTCGGATGTCGGCCATCTGACCCCGGAGGTTGTCGCGGCACTGGTGGACGGAGAACTGTCCCGCGGGGCCGAGCACCGGGCGCGGATCCACCTGGTCCACTGTGTGGAGTGCCGGGACGAGGTTCGGGCGCAGCGCCAGGCATCTGACCGTCTACGGGGCAGTATTCCGATGGACCAGCTCCACGCGTCGGGTAGCCTGCTCAGCCGTCTCGTCCGTATCCCCGATGATTGTGCACGGGGGGACGAGTCCCCGGACGACGCCCCGGCTGACCGGGATGCGGTGGGTATCGACGGGTGTCGTCGCCCGGACAGCATCACCGGTCGCATGGCTGCTGCGGCGCGCAAGGTGCAGCGCCGGACCACCAAGGGAAGGGTGAAATCGCCGCGTCAGCGCAGCGAGGGTTAGAATCAGGCGGTCGGCAGTGTCAAGAGAAAGGCGTGTCTGGTGTTCTCCAGCGTCGGATGGGGCGAAGTCCTCGTCCTGATTGTCGTGGGCATTATCGTCGTCGGACCGGAGCGACTGCCTCGGCTGATCACCGACCTCAAGGCCCTGCTCCTTGCCGCACGAACCGCCATCGCGAACGCCCGGCAAGAGTTGGACCAGGACTTCGGCGAAGACTTCGAGGAATTCCGCAAGCCTCTGTCCCAACTCAACAGTGTCCGTCAGATGGGCGCACGTGGATTCATCACGAAAACGCTGCTGGATGACGACGACAGCTTCCTCACGGATCTGGAGTCCTCGGCGAAGGATGTCACCGGAGCGGTGCGGGGTACATCGGCGCAGATCTCCGGCAGGACACCGAAGAACCCTCCGAGACCGACTGAGGTCGCCGCGAAGCAGGAAGAAGGGGAAGAGGAACGGGTGGAACTCCCGCAGCAGGATGAGGTCGGCCAGTCCCGGGACTGGGGCGCCACCGGAAACTACGACGACACCATGTAGCCCCCAGGGTCGTTGTTCTGGTCGCAGTCGTGGGCAGGGCTACTGCCCGGCGACACCGAGATTCAGCTGACGTCCGGCAAGTGACTGACGCCGCGTGGCGAGCTTCTCTGCGATCGCGCCCAGCGCCGCCCCGGCCGCTGAGGCGGGTTCGGAGATGGCGATCGGGTTACCGAGGTCACCACCGATCCGGAGATTCGGATCCAGCGGAATCTGGCCCATCAGGGGCACCTCACCGCCGGTCAATTGACTCAGGTGGTCAGCGACGACCTGCCCGCCACCAGTGCCGAAGACGTCCATCCTGGTGCCGTCCGGCATGTCCATCCAACTCATGTTCTCGATGACGCCGCCGATCCGCTGGCGCGTCTGCTGGGAGATACTGCCGGCGCGCTCGGCGACTTCCGCTGCCGCGACCTGAGGTGTGGTCACAATCAGAAGTTCCGCGTTCGGGACCAGTTGGGCGACAGAAATGGCCACATCTCCGGTTCCCGGGGGCAGGTCGAGCAGCAGGATATCCAGGTCCCCCCAGAAAACGTCCGCGAGGAACTGTTGGATGGCGCGGTGCAGCATCGGGCCGCGCCACACGACCGGAGAATTGCCGTCCAGGAAGTGACCGATCGACATGATCTTCACTCCGTGGGCCTGCGGCGGGATGATCATGTCGTCCACCTGGTGGGGGCGGTGGTTCGACCCCATCATATGGGGGATCGAGTGACCGTAGATGTCGGCGTCGACCACGCCGACCTGCAGGCCACGTTTCGCCAGTGCGGTGGCGAGGTTCACCGTCACTGAGGATTTCCCGACCCCGCCCTTGCCGGATGCGACGGCGAAGACCCGCGTCGTCGACTCCGGCTGCGCGAAGGGGATGACGGGTTCCGCGGCCCCGCCGCGCAACCTGGTGCGTAGTTCGCGCCGTTGTTCGTCACTCATCACGTCGGTGGTGACCGTGGCCTGCTCGACGCCCTCGACACTTTCGGCGGCATCGCGGGTGCGCGTCGTCAGTGTCGATTTCATGGGGCAACCGGCGATGGTCAGATAAATCTCGACGGCAACATGGGTGCCGTCGATATCGATCGACTTGACCATCCCCAGTTCGGTGATGGGCTTGTTGAGCTCCGGGTCCTCCACAGTTGCCAGGGCACTGCGAACCGCTGATTCAGTGACAGTAGACATTGACCACGATGATACGCCCACCCCAGTTCAGGGCCAATCACCGTGCGGTGTCAGAGGGGCCGTCGTCGGTCCGACCATCGTTGCGCTGATCCTCCAGCTTGTCTTCGATACGGCGGAGCATGTCACCGAGGTCGTCGAGTTCGCGACGGAGATAGTCCCGCGTGACGTTCTCACCCACGGCAATGCGCAGGCCTGCGAGCTCCCGGGCGAGGAATTCCGTGTCGGCCTTGGTTTCTTCGGCACGCCGCCGGTCCTCGTTGAGGGACACCCGGTCGCGGTCGTCCTGCCTGTTCTGCGCCAGCAGAATCAACGGGGCAGCATAGGCCGCCTGGGTGGAGAACGCGAGGTTCAGCAGAATAAAGGGGTAGACATCCCAGTTCCACCAGAAACCGCCCACGTTGAGACAGATCCAGACGATGACGATGATGGTCTGCCACATGAGATAGCGGCCCGTCCCGAGGAACCGGGCGACTTTCTCGGCCCCGACGCCGACCGCGTCATCGTTGTAGGCGAGGAGTCTGCGTCGGGGTCCTGTGGAGGGAGTGTCCAGGTCAGTTCTGGAGAAGTTGTCCGGCATGGTGCTCTCACTTCCGTTCTGCGGTCGGCGGTGTCGGGGCGGACCGGTTGCTGCGCCAGTCTTCGTCGCGCCAGTTCTCAGGCAGCAGATGGTCAAGCAGATCGTCGACACCGACCACGCCGAGCAGGTGACTGTCTTCGTCGAGCACCGGTGCGGAGACCAGGTTGTAGGTGGCGAAGTACCGGGCGGCAGTCTCTTCGGTGTCCTCGGGATGCAATGCGGGAAGCTCGAGATCCAGGATCCCGCCGACCAGTGAGGACGGCGGTTCCCGCAGTAGTTTCTGGAGATGGACACAGCCGAGGTAACGGCCGGTCGGTGTGGCCTGCGGAGGGCGCACGACGAAGATCAGTGAACTCAAGGAGAGCGGGACTTCGGGGTTACGGGCATGCGCGAGAGCTTCTGCCACGGTGGCCTGGGGTGTCAGGATGATGGCCTCAGACGTCATCAGGGCTCCGACGGTGTCCGGTGAGAAGCTCATGAGCCGACGCACAGGCTCGGACTCTTCGGGGTCCATGAGCTCGAGGAGGACGTCGGCCTTGTCGTCGGGGAGTTCACCGAGCAGGTCCGCCGCGTCATCAGGGTCCATCTCCTCCAGGATCATCGCGGCGCGTTCGATGTTGAGTTCCTCGACGAGTTCGGTCTGTTCATCGTCGGGGAGTTCGGCGATCACATCAGCGAGGCGTTCGTCGTCGAGTTCCGAGGCGATCCGGAACCGACGGTCAGGGTCCATGTCACGGAGGGCGTGGGCGATGTCGGCGTTGCGCATCGTGGTGAACTCGGCGATCAGTTCCGCGTCGACGTCGCGGGGGCCTGCGCCGGACGCGGAGAGACCGTGGACATGCATGAAGGGGATCACCGCAGGGGTCGTCCGGCGTCCGAGCCTGCCGCGGGTGATCACGGCCACCCGGCTGAGTTCCCACTCGCGGGTGCGGGTCCGCTCGAGTTCGACGTCGGATATCTCCACCGCCCGACCGGTGAGGTGGCTGAATTCGGGGTCGTCGGTATGAACCTTCGCACCGATCAGGTCATCCATCACCGTCAGCTCTCCTGCCCGAGACCGAAACGGGCGGAGGTTCACGGAGCTGGTATTGAGTGTGACTTCCTTGGGGTCGATGGAAGTGATGCGTCCCATCGGCAGGAATATTCGACGTTTGCCGGCGACCTCGGCGACGAGGCCGAGAGCGACTGCCCGCGTCGAACGGATCGTCAGGACGACATCCCGGATTCGTCCGAGGGATTCGCCGTCCGCGCCAAGTAGAAGCATGCCGGCGAGCCGCCCGGCGAATACCCGTGTGGTGTCCATGAGACTAGAGATTACGGCACAGTATCCCGTGGGCGCGCTGTGAACCGGTGTCACGGCGGCGTCAGAGCTTCTTCCGGTGTCAGCTGTCCGGGTATTCTTGAGCGGATGTCGAGATACTGCTGGAAACGTGGGAGGAAACCATGTCACGACTGATCGCCGGCGGTCTGTGCGGGGTCGCGGTGATCCTGGCACTGCTGGGTAGCCCGTTGTGGATTCCCCATGCGGTGGGCGGGGTAGTGGCCGTAGCCGGGGCGCTGCTCTCGGACCGGGCACGCCTGTGGGGTGTGGTTCCATGGCTCGCACTGGTGGGTGTCTACGTCGTGGCATGGTGGTGACATGATGGTGGCACTAGCGATGACGGGCGTGAACCTACGCCCCGGTGCGACTCAACGGAGAATGGACGGTACATGGGTGTGAGACGCTTCTGGAAGGCGACGGTGTCGCCGTGGCGTCGGCAGGATCGTCGAGGGTCTGTCGCGACAGCAGTGGTCTGCACGGCAGTGGCGGTGGGGCTCTCCGGTTGTTCGGCGGGAGGGGTGACCGGCCCGGCGGAATTGAGAATGGCAGACGAGACATCCGGTCCGATCTACCTGGGCCTCACCGACGACCCCGTGCAGCACCGGTTGGCGGAGAGCTACCAGAACGCTTTCGCCGGGACCGGTCGCCCGGTAGAGTTCCGGGACATCGACGGCGCTGATCGACTGGACCTGCTCCACAGCGGGGACGTCAACGTCGTCCTGGGCTGCGTCGGTGAGTTGCTCGATGTCCTCGACCCGGTCAAAGGCGAAGAACTCCGGGGGCTTTATGCGGAGGCGCGCGACGAGGGGGCGGATTCGGGCCAGTGGCGCGATATCGCCCACACGACCATGTTCTCTGCTCTTCCGACCGATCTCCAGGCCAGCGACCCTGGGGAAGCGGTCGGGTGTGACGATGATTCCCTCCCGCAGAATACGGTCGCGGTCTACCGTAAGACAGCGCTGGAGCGGTCGGATCGACGGGCGCTGAACAACGTCGCGGGAGGGGTCTCCAGCGACGATCTCGCTGCCGACGGAGACGACGACTAGCCGAGACGCCAGAGAACCCGGTGGGGAAGGGCACTGTCGTGCCTTCCCCACCGGGTTCTCTGGGCCACCGGGGTGCCCACCGGAGCGGTGGGCTCAGAGGCTACTTGGCGAACGCCTCGTTGAGCAGCTGTTCCTGCTCAAGCTTGTGGACCTTGGCCAGGCCGGTCGCCGTCGAGGACTGGGCCCGACGGGAGACCCGCTTCAGCTTCAGGCCCTCGATGCGCTCCGGCAGGTTCAGTGCGATGAACGGCCACGGTCCCTGGTTGGCGGGCTCATCCTGCACCCAGCGGAACTCGGCGTTCGGGTACCGGTCGAGGACCTCCTTGATGCGGTTGTGCGGCAACGGGTGCAGCATCTCCACACGGGCGATGGCGACGTCGTCGCGCTCGTCCTCCTGACGCTTCTTCTCCAGGTCGTAGTAGATCTTGCCGGAGCACAGCAGGACAGTGGTGATGTCGTCGTGCGTGGCGGCGGAATCACTCAGGCGGGGGTCGTCGAGGACGGAGCGGAAGCTCGTCACGTCGGTGAAGTCCTCGACCGCGGAGGTCGCCGCCTTGTTGCGCAGCATCGACTTCGGGGTGAAGACCACCAGCGGACGGCGCATCGTGCCCATGGCATGACGACGCAGCAGATGGAAGTGGTTCGCCGGGGTGGACGGCTGGGCGATCGTCATGGAGCCTTCCGCAGCCATCTGCAGGAAGCGTTCGATGCGGGCGCTCGAGTGGTCCGGGCCCTGGCCCTCGTAACCGTGCGGCAGCAGCAGGATCACGCTGGAGAGCTGACCCCACTTCGCCTCACCGGACGCGATGTACTGGTCGATGATCGTCTGTCCACCGTTGACGAAATCGCCGAACTGAGCTTCCCAGGCCACCACGGCGTCGAGGTTGCCCACGGAGTAGCCGTACTCGAAGCCGAGACCCGCGAACTCGGTCAGCGGTGAGTTGTAGGCACGGAAGGAACCTCCGTTGCCGGACTCGTCAGCGAGCTTCTCGAGCGGGCTGTAGGGCTCAGTGGTTTCCGAGTCAAAGAGGACCGCGTGACGCTGGGTGAATGTGCCTCGTAGTGAATCTTCACCAGCCAGTCGAACGAGTCGACCGTCCTGGGCGAGGGTGGAGAATGCGAGGAGTTCACCGAATGCCCAGTCGATGCCGCCCTTTCGGGTCATCTCCTGGCGACGTTTGACGACGGGCTTGACCCGCTGGTGGACGTTGAATCCCTCCGGGACGCCGGTGAAGGCATCGCCCACGGCCTCGAGGACCTCGCGGGAGATGGAGGTGTCCAGACCACGGGTCAGGGACTGGGAGCCGGCGATACCGGTCTGTTCGGCCGGGGCGGTGCCCTTCTCCGCTTCGCGGACCTGATTGAACACCGTCTCCAGCTGTCCCTGGAAGTCGTCGGCGGCACGCTGCGCGTCTTCCTCGGACAGCTCGCCACGGCCGACCAGGGTGTCGTGGTACAGGGCACGAACGGTGGCCCGGTCCTGGATACGGTCGTACATTTCCGGCTGGGTCATGGACGGGTCATCAGACTCGTTGTGACCACGACGCCGGTAGCAGACGAGGTCGATGAAGACGTCCTTGCCGAAGCGGCGACGGTACTCGACCGCCAGGCGGGCCACCCAGACGACTGATTCCGGGTCATCACCGTTGACGTGGAAGATCGGGGCGTCGAAGCCCTTGGCGAGGTCGGTGACGTAGTGGGTGGAACGTCCTGCATCGGGCGTGGTGGTAAACCCGATCTGGTTGTTGACCACGACGTGTACGGTGCCACCGACGGTGTAGCCGTCGAGCTTCGCGAGGTTGATGGTCTCCTGGACGATACCCAGTCCGGTGAACGCGGCGTCGCCGTGCATCAGAATCGGCATGATCGGGTGATCGTGGCCGTTGGTGGAGATGTCCTGGTGGGCGCGGGCAATGCCCTCCATCACCGGGTTCACGGCCTCGAGGTGGGACGGGTTTGCCGTCAAGGTGATGTCGATGTCGTTGTCGCCGAACATCTGGGTGTACTGGCCGGTCTGGCCGAGGTGGTACTTCACGTCACCGGATCCGCCGGCGACGGTGGGCTCGATATTGCCCTCGAACTCGGTGAACACCTTCGAGTACGGCTTACCGACGATATTGGCCAGGACATTGAGACGCCCGCGGTGGGGCATGCCGATGACGACCTCTTCAAGTCCCTGCTCGGCAGCGGAGTCCACTGCAGCGTCCAGCAGCGGGATGAGCGACTCCGCACCCTCCAGCGAGAACCGCTTCTGGCCGATGTACTTGGTCTGCAGGAAGTTCTCGAACGCCTCGGCGGAGTTCAGTGTCTGCAGGAGGTACTTCTGCTCGGGGTTGGACAGCTTCGGCTGGCCACCTTCGATCTGCTCCTCCAGCCACTGACGCTCGTCGTGGTCGAGAATGTGGGTGTATTCGGAGCCGACCTTCAGGGTGTAGGCCCGGCGCAGCGTCGCGAGGACTTCGCGCAGGGTCATCTTCTCGCGTCCGGCGAAGCCGCCGACGTTGAAGCTGCGATCGTAATCCCACAGGGTCAGTCCGTGGGTTTCGATCTCCAGATCGGAGTGGTCGGGAACCGGGAGTCCCGGCTGGGTCCACTGCAGAGGATCGATGTCGGCGATCAGGTGACCACGGCTGCGGTAGGCCTCGATGAGCTGCATGACGCGGGTGGACTTGTCGACACCGATATTCGGCAGGTCCTGGCTCCACCGCACGGGGGCGTAGGGCACCGACATCGCGGAGAACAGGTCGTCCCAGAAATCGTCGTTGATCAGCAGCCGACTGATATCCCGGAGGAACTCGCCCGACTCCGCACCCTGGATGATGCGGTGGTCGTACGTGGAGGTCATCGTGACGAGCTTGCCGACACCCATGTCTGCGAGACGGTCTTCGGACGCCCCGGCGAACTCCGCGGGGTAGTCCATGGCGCCGACGCCGACGATGGTTCCCTGGCCGCGGGTAAGGCGGGGCACCGAGTGCCGGGTGCCGATACCACCGGGGTTGGTGAGCTGGATGGTCACGCCGCTGAAGTCGTCCATCGTGAGCTTGCCGATACGGGCACGCTTGACGATGTCCTCGTAGGCGTCGACGAACCCGTCGAAGGTGAGCGTCTCGCATTCACGGATGGCGGCGACAACGAGGTTGCGGGCTCCGTTCTTGCTGACCATGTCGATGGCCAGGCCGAGGTTGATGTGCTCGGGAGTGACCTGGACGGGCTTGCCGTCGACGACCTTGTAGCTGTTGTTCATCGAGGGGTGGGCCTGAACTGCCTTGACCATGGCCCAGCCGATGATGTGGGTGAAGCTGATCTTGCCTTTACCGCGGGACTGCAGGTGGTCATTGACCATCGCCCGGTTCTCGAACATGAGCTTGGCGGGCATGTCGCGGACCGTGGTGGCGGTGGGGATCTCCAGCGAGATGTCCATGTTCTTCGCGATGGACTTCTGGGCCCCCTTGAGCGGGTGCTCGCCGGCAGTAGGCGCCTCGGCGGGGCTCTTCGGTGCCGGAGGTGCGACGCGTTCCGGAATCGGGTTAACCGATGCAGAAAGCGACTTCTTCGGGGTGGCCGGCGCACTCTTCGGTGCGCTCTTGGTCTTGTTCTCGACGGAGCCGGTGGCCTTCGTGGTCTTCGTGGCCGGTGCGCTCTTCGTCTCGGCGGTCTTACCGCCGTTCCCGGAGGTCGTGGAGCTCGGGGACGGGGTCCCCGAGGCGTGGTCAACCGTGTCCGGCCGCTTGTTGAAGAGTTCCCGCCACTCCGGATCGACGGACTGGGGGTCTTCCTTGAACTGCTGGTACATCTGGTCGACCAGCCATTCATTTTGGCCGAAATTGGTGCTGTTCACAGCAGGTCCTCGCCTCATTTCATGATGTGGTCAATCTCGACGCTCCACCCTACTACAACACTGTCGACGGTGAATCCGTTGGGCCGCGAGTCGAAACAGGCAGATGAGGGTATGTTTTCAGTAACTTTCTCCGTGCACTGTGACGGAGGTCCTGTTCCGTCGGAAAAATGACAGTTTCTTGCCTCCGCTGCGGCGGTGGAACTGGGCTAGCATGGGGGAGTTCCGGCAGGCGTGCCGCATGAAACTGGCGCGTGCTGCACAAAGTGTGGATTAGGTACCTAGGAGGCACCCGCCATGGGGTTCTATGAGGATGTTGCAGAGTCCCTGGATTCGGAGGGGATTGAGTCCAGGGTCAATGACGGTACCCTTTTCGTTCCGGTGTCTACGGATCTGGAGATTCAGTTCGTTGAGATCGAGGACGGTGTACCCGGTGGCCTGTCGGCGGCGAACGTCTTCCTCGCCATGGCCGACGTGGCGGAAGACGACGAAGATTTCGAGGCGGCGCTGGTAGGGGTGGTGTTCTCCGTGGATGACGCCGTAGCCACCGTCGCACGTCATGTCGCCACAGACCTTGTGGTGGGTGTCATCCGTGACCTGATCGACGGAACTGACTCGCGGATTGTTGATCTGCAGTTCGAGCAGGATGCCAGTGACGCTCTCCGTGTTTCCGCGGAGATCGGGGAGAGCTCGGAGCTGGTTGTCACTCTTGACGGTGAGTCCGTGGAGCCGACTGCCCACGTCGAGTTCATCTCGTTGGGAGAGGGCTTTGAGGACCTGATGGATCAGGCGATTGCCGAGGTCTGGGATGACGGGGCCCTTAGTGAAGAGTATTCGGAGATGGAACGTCAGGCCATGTTCCGCGGCCTGGTCGCCAATGTCGCGGATATGTCCGAGGAGGTTCTCGATCTGGGGCAGTACACCGATTTCGACCGGCTCTTCGATGTGCTTGCACTGGCGCAGAAACAGGCGTCCCACTGGGAGTCGCTCCTTGTCCCCCTGGAAACACTGTGGGAGGACGATGCTGCCGCGGACGACGCATCGGAGGACTCAGCGGACTATGTCGCCGACGAGGATTCGTGATCTGACACCGTCAGGCAACGTTGGTGTGCCCGGTGTGGTGACTATGTCCGTGGCCGTGTGGGACGGAGCGGCCGGGCTCTCCGTTTGTCAGGGCATGCCATGTCCACTCCAGGCGTTGACCGTCGGGGGTGGGCTCACCACACACTTCCTCCGATAGCCACGGCACGCAGTCACAGGGGGCGGGCCCCTCTTCCCCTGAAGAGGCGGGGCAGCCCTGTGGGAGGAGTATCCGACGGAACAGGGAGTGGACGTCAACAGTCATATTCCGGTCTGAACCGTTGAGTTCAGATGGTGACGCCAGTGCCGTGAGCGTGACCAGATGGCATTCGGGTGCGGGTGGGGAGTCTAGGGCGCGTGAACCGGTGAGCCTACGCCACATGGCGGGTGACACACGGTGACGTGACAGGAATACTTGCGCAGGACCTGTCGGTAGCGCGATCTGCAGGGAGGGTGCCTGCCAGCCCGGTGTTACCTGAATCCGGCTGCGAGGGTGGCGGAGAACGCCAGAGCACCGGTCGGCCGCCCGGCTGACGGAGGCAGAAGGCCTCAGGGCGCTGAGTGGCCGTCGCATTAGGGTCCGGAGGGAATGTGCCGGCGTGGTGGTGTGGTCCATGGTCCGTGACGTTACGGGCGGCTGTGGACACTGATAGCACTCACTGTCCCACTATCGAACATTCGTTCGATAGTGGGCGTGGCTAGAACAGTTCTGTAGGCGCAACCCGACGAGGGAAGACGCGGGGCCGGGCTCCCGCAATCTCCTCGACGATGCGGATCACCTGGTTGGAGTAGCCGTACTCGTTGTCGTACCAGACGTAGACAACCAGGTTATTGCCGTCGGCAATCGTGGCCAGTCCGTCGACGATGCCGGCATGGGTTGAACCGACGAAGTCGGTGGAGACCACCTCAGGAGATTTGATGTAGTCGATCTGCTGGCGGAGGTTGGAGTGCAGCGCGACCTTATGGAGGTAGGTGTTGACCTCGTCACGGCTGGTGGCGTTGTCGAGAGTGAGGTTCAGCACTGCCATGGATACGTCTGGGGTGGGCACGCGGATGGCGTTACCCGTGAGCTTGCCCTCGAGCTCGGGGAGGGCCTTGGCGACCGCTTTTGCTGCGCCGGTTTCCGTGAGGACCATGTTCAGGCCCGCCGCACGACCACGTCGGTCACCCTTGTGGAAGTTGTCGATGAGGTTCTGGTCGTTGGTGAACGAGTGGACGGTCTCCACATGACCGTGGCTGATGCCGTACCTGTCGTTGAGTACCTTGAGGACCGGGGTGATGGCGTTTGTGGTGCAGGAAGCAGCCGAGAGGATGTTGTCGGCGTCGCTGTCGGTGATATCGGCATGGTTGATGCCGTAGACCAGGTTGCGGACATCGCCCTTGCCCGGAGCGGTCAGCAGCACTTTGCTGACCCCCGGTGCCGTGAGGTGCTGAGACAGTCCTTCACGGTCGCGCCAGCGTCCGGTGTTGTCGACGAGGACTGCATCCTGGATTCCGTAGGAGGTGTAGTCGACCTGTGCCGGATCGTTGGAGTAGATGACCTGGATCGGCGTGCCGTTGGCCCAGATGATCTCCTTGTCGGTGTCGACCGTGATCGTCCCGTCGAAGGCCCCGTGAACGGAGTCTCGACGCAGAAGGCTGGCGCGCTTCTCGAGGTCTTCGTCACCGTTGCGCCGGACCACGATCGCGCGCAGGCGGACGCCGCCGTACGCGGCCTCGCGGGCAATGAGGATGCGTGCCAGCAACCGGCCGATCCGTCCGAAACCGTAGAGCACCACGTCGGTGGGCTGCTTCTCGGAGTGGCCCCCGACGACCTCGGCGAGCTCGCGTTCGAGGTAACTACGGAGGCTCCCCGTAGAGGCACCTTCTGCCTCGTAACCGGTCGCCAGACGACCGAGGTCGATGGATGCCGTTCCCAGATTCATCTCAACGAGTTCCTGCAGGATCGGCAGCGTTGAACTCAGCGGCAGCTCACGGTCCGTGACCAGTCGTGCGTAACGATGAGACTTGATGATGTCGACACTCGTGACGTTGATGAGCAGTCGCCCGAAGACGGAGGTCACGACATTGTGTTCGCGGTGCAGACGCGACAGCAGGGGGAGGATCTGTTCGGCGAGCAGAATGCGGGAGTTCCAGTCACTCTGGGAATCGGGGGCCTGTGCACTCATGGGCGGGAAGCTCCTTGGGGTGATGGGCTGGGCGGGGTAGAAGATCCCCGGTAAGGGGGTAAAAGGACATTACAAAGGTAGGTTAACGGGGCGGCTGGCACCTAGTCGGCCGCCGTTTCGTCCCCCCGGAGTGAGGTGTCTGACTGGATGGCGGCAGCGCGGCGCCGAGCAAGGGGGTAGAAGGCGGACATGATCACCAGGAAAATGACGCCGGCCCACAACGCAGAGTGGTACTCGTCCATCCAGACCATGGTGCCGAACGTGACGAGAATGACGGCGATGGCGAAGTACTGGCCGACGGGCCACAGCGGGACGGGGAACGAGCGGGCTTGAGGTTCAGCACCATCCCCGGCCCGCGAGCGGTAGCGACTGCCGAGATGGGCGAGCAGGATCATCAACCACACGAAAACCGTGGCGAAGGTCGCCAACGCCGCGATGTTCTGGAACATATCGGCGGCTGTATCGCTCGCCAGCTGGAGGGCGACGCCGATCAGCAGCACAATGAGCATGACACCGATCGTCGTCACCGGAACACCGCGGTGATTGAGTCGGGCGAAGATTCTCGGCGACAATCCCTGGCGCGCCATGCCGAAAACCACGCGGCCGGCACCGTAGAGATCGGAGTTGATCGCGGACAGAGCGGCGGAGATGACGACGACGTTGAGCGCCGCGGCCGCCCAACCGATGCCGAGGCCACTGAAGATCTGGACGAACGGTGACTCTTCACCGGTGATGTCTCGCCATGGGATCACAGCCACGATCACGAGAATCGCGAGAATGTAGAACAGCAGGATGCGCATCGGCACCGTGTTGACTGCCTTGGGGATTGTCTTCTCGTGGTCGGCGGCCTCGCCGGCTGTCACGCCGATGATCTCTGTCCCGCCGAAAGCGAAAAGAACAAGAATGAGTGCGCTGAAGACACCGGTGATCCCGTTGGGGAACAGGCCGCCGTCGTTCCAGAGGTTGTCGAATCCGGCGGAACCGCCGGTATCGACGTTGAACACCAGAATCGCAGCGCCGCCGAGGATCATTGCGATGACGGCGGTCACCTTGATCGAGGTGAACCAGAACTCCAGCTCGCCGTACCAGCGGGCGCTGGCGAGATTCGCCGCACCGACGACGAGGAGCGCCACTGCGACCCATACCCAGCCGGGGGTCTCGGGGAACCAGAACGTCATGTACACCGTGATGGCGGTGAGATCGGCGAGACAGACGATGATCATCTCGAAGGCGTACATCCAGCCGGTGATGTACCCGGCCCAGCCGCCGAGATACCGGCGGCAGTACTCTGCGAAGGACCCGGGGGCGGGGTCCGCGACCGCCATCTCACCGAGTGCCCGAAGCATGAAGTAGACGACCGCCCCGCCGAGGAGATAGACGAAGACGACACCGGGCCCGGCGGCACCGATGGCGCCGGACGAGCCGTAGAAGAGGCCCGTACCGATGGCGGAGCCCAGGGCGATGAAATGTATGTGCCTGTGGGTCAGGGTGCGGCGTAACTGTCTCGGTCGCCGTGCGGGGGTGCTTGTGTCACTCACGGACTCACATATTAACCATCGAAGAGTCCTATATCACAGCACAGGGCGGCCGAATCGCTTTTGCGGCTCCGACAACGTACTGTGAGGTCAATGTCTGAAACTGAGAACGTGACCGGCGACGAGAAAATGCCGGAAACCTCCCAGTCGTCAGTACCTCAGGAGAATCTGCACGAGGATGCCGCCTCCCCGGTCACGGGGTCGCCGGACCTCGGTGACGTAGTGGGCGCAGAGATTCCCGAGAGCACTGTGGACGGGGACGTCACCGAGAAGAACATCCGAACAGAGAACGAGAAGACCGACGAGGACGCGGCCGACACCAACGGCTTCGATTCTTTGGGTCTACCGCAGAAGATCCTTGACGCCGTCGCAGGCGTCGGGTTCACCACGCCGTCGCCGATCCAGGCGTCCACCATTCCGCCCCTGATGGAGGGGCGGGACGTGGTGGGTCTGGCGCAGACGGGTACCGGCAAGACCGCAGCGTTCGCGCTGCCGGCCCTGTCGCGTCTTGATCCCCATCAGCGTACCCCGCAGGTCCTGGTCCTCGCCCCTACGCGAGAGCTCGCGCTGCAGGTCGCCGATTCCTTCGAGTCTTTCGCCAACCAGCTCGGCGGCATCAGCGTGCTGCCGATCTACGGTGGTGCCCCCTATGGTGCCCAGTTGTCGGGTCTCCGTCGTGGCGCACACGTGGTGGTCGGCACGCCGGGGCGCGTGATCGATCACCTGGAGAAGGGCAGCCTGGACCTGTCTGGTCTGCGCTTCCTCGTCCTCGACGAGGCCGACGAGATGCTCAACATGGGCTTCCAGGACGATGTCGAGCGTATTCTGTCCGACACTCCGGACAACCGCCAGGTCGCGCTGTTCTCGGCTACGATGCCGTCGGCGATCCGTCGTCTTTCCAAGCAGTACCTCAATGATGCTGCCGAGATTACCGTGAAGTCCACGCAGCGTACCGCGGAGAATATCGAACAGGACTACCTGTACGTCACCTACCGCAACAAGCTCAATGCGCTGACCCGCATTCTTGAAGTCACGGACTTCGAGGCGATGATTCTCTTCGTCCGTACGAAGAACGACACCGAAGAGATCGCCGAGAAATTGCGCGAGCGCGGTTTTGATGCGGCCGCCATTAACGGCGACATTCCGCAGAACCAGCGTGAACGTACCGTCGACCAGCTGAAGGACGGGCGTCTCGACATCCTGGTCGCCACCGATGTCGCTGCCCGCGGACTCGATGTTGAGCGCATCACCCATGTGTTCAACTACGACATTCCGCGCGATACCGAGTCTTATGTCCACCGCATCGGCCGCACCGGACGTGCCGGCCGTCACGGACGTGCAATCCTGTTTGTCACCCCGCGTGAAGGACGCTTGCTCAAGAACATCGAGCGAGCGACCAAGTCCAAGCTCAACGAAATTGAGCTTCCCGGCGTCGACAAGGTCAACGAAGCGCGCAAGAACAAGTTCCACGCGTCGATCACCGAGGCCCGCAAGGGCAAGCAGGTCGATACGTTCCGCGAACTGATCTCGACCTACGCTGAAGAGAACGAGGTCGACCCCACGGAAATCGCTGCCGCACTTGCAGCGAAACTGCAGGGCAAGGAACCCCTCTACATGGAGGAGATCCAGGAGCCTCCGCGGCGGGAGCGTCGTGACCGCAATGACCGACAGGATCGTCGGGACGGTTCTGAGGCGCAGTCCGGTGTTCACCGTCCCTTCAAGGAGCGGTTCAACAAGCAGGCACCCACGGTCACCGACCGTAACGGGAAGTCCTTGTCTGTGTACCGGATCGGTGTCGGCCACCGTCAGCGCGTACGTCCCGGCGCGATTGTCGGAGCTCTCGCCAACGAGGGCAATATGAACTCCCGTGACTTCGGCCGGATCAGCATCTTCTCCGAGCACTCCTTGGTTGAACTGCCGTCCGATCTGCCGAAGGAAGTCTTCGAGTCTCTCGACCAGACGCGCATTTCCGGCAAGCTGATCAACATCGAGCCCGATCCCGGCGCTCCGGCAGGCCACCCGGCCAGGCACCGCCAGGACGGGGATCGTGGCGGACACCGCGGCGGTGGACGTCCTCGTGGTGACCGTGGTGAACGCGGAGGACGGGGTCGCAACGACCGAAACGACCGGGGCGGACGTTTCGACCGTGACCGGAGCGACCGCGATCGCGGCGACCGCGGTGGACGAGGCAGCTACCGGGGTAACCGTGGAGCCCGCCGGGACTGACCACGAGACAGGTGAGGGTGTGACCGTTAGTGACGGTCACACCCCGCACGCCCGTCTTGCGGTCTCACCGTCAGCGTTGCTGACGGTGAGTTGGTAACGCAGGCATACAGCGAGATATCTCGCAGCATAAGCACAGCCGGCTTCCGAAGGGGAGCCGGCTTTCGCTGTCGGGGGCAGCCATTCTCCCAAACTCCCGTCGCTCTTGGCCTGGTTGACCGTGCCCGCCACGGCGAGCAGGTTCAGTTCGAGGTCATTGGCGAAAGCGACGCGGACTGCGCGGGGCCATGCCCACGCCCCGTGGTCCCAACCGGCGGACAAGGGAACCACGTGGTCGATCTCCACGTCGGACGGTACGATCTGGTCACCGGTGTAGACGTCCGTGATGTTGCCGAGGGCAGAGGGGCAGGAGCCATCATCGGCGCGGGACCGGTCCGGGAAGACCTGCAACATGACGACGGTTCGCGTAGTGCACTGTGCACCGGACTGCTCTTCGGGACCGCCGCCTGGTTCTGTCCACCATTGCTGTGACCATCCGCCGAACTGTTCGCGTGAGTACCCGAGGACATGGGTACGTCGGGGGACGGTGGTGAGGTGCTCCAGCGACTGCGCGACCGTGGCTTGGTCAGCTGCCGATGGCGCTTCTGTTCCGCTGTCCGTGTACCAGTGGATTGCGGTCCCGACGGAGAGCATCACCACCAGCGCGACAGCGAAAGGCGTTGGGAAGGACGAAACCGGCCGGGGGAGTCTCATAAAATAGAGAGACTCTCCCGGCCGGTTCAGGGGTTCCCCCTCCCCGTCAGATCTTCACTGTCAGATCTTGCCCTGGGAAGATTCGGCATCGACCTTGTCGCGGACCGCGTCAAGGTCAGCGTCGCTGTCACCCACGGTGAGCTGGGCGAAGCGCACTGCTTCGTCGAACTCGTCGGTGATCTCCTTGCTCGGGGCCTTCGTGGCAAGCGTGACGATGACCATGAGGATGACGTTGAGGGCAACGCCCGGGATCATTTCATACAGACCGAACGGCTTGTCCATGACACCGAACTGCGGCAGCCCGCCCCAGATGAAGGCGACGAGGGCACCGGCGATCATGCCCGCTGCCGCGCCCTGGGCGTTGAGCCGTTTCCAGTAGAGCGAGGCCACGACGACCGGGCCGAACGCGGCGCCGAAGCCCGCCCAGGCGAACTCCACCAGTCCGAGGATCGCGGAGTCTGGATCCAGTGCAATCAGAGCCGCGATGACCGCCACGATGATGACCATGACCCGGGACAGGTTCTTCAACAGCGTGTCCGAGGCGTTCTTGTTGATCATGCCGGCGTAGATGTCCTCGACAAGTGCGGAGGCGACCACCAGCAGCTGGGAGGACACGGTGGACATGATGGCGGCCAGAACGGCGGTGAGGATCAGTCCGGCGACCAGCGGGTGGAAGAGGACCTTCGCCATGTCGAGGAAGTTGGTCTCGTAGTTGGCGGTGTCGGAGAAGAAGGCCTGACCGTTTTCGGCGAAGAATGCGGGAGCGGTCATGGCGATGAACACTGCACCGACCAGGCACAGGAACATCCAGGTCACGCCGTAGCGACGACCGGCGACGGCGTCGGCGGGCTTGCGCATCGCCATGAAGCGGACGACGATGTGCGGCTGCCCGAAGTATCCCAGGCCCCACGCGAGGTTCGAGATGATGATGATGAACGCAGCCCAGGCTGTGGTGTCATTGAACTGGAACAGGTTGTAGAAGTTCGAGTTCGCGCCGATCATGTTTGCGACATCGCCGTAGGCGTTGTCGAGCTGGAACGTGAAGATGTCACCGGGGTTGTCCAACGAGATGATGGCGAACACCGGCACCAGGATCAGCGCCAGGAACATCATCGAGCCCTGCACCACGTCCGTGTAGGACACCGCGAGGAAGCCACCGACGAAGGTGTAGACCACCGTGACAGCACCGATGATCAGCAGCCCGGTGAGGTAGTCACCGTCGAAGCTGGACTGGAAGTAACGGCCGCCGGCAACCATGCCGGAGGAGACGTAGAAGGTGAAGAACACCAAGATGATGATGCCCGCGACCACGCGCAGGGTGTGGCTGTGGTCGCGCAGCCGGTTCTCAAAGAACGAGGGGACCGTGATGGAGTTGTTGGAGACCTCCGTGTAACTACGCAGACGGGGAGCCACCAGCTTCCAGTTGAGCCAGCAGCCGACCAGGAGGCCGACTGCCATCCAGATCTCGGAGAAACCGGACATGAACAGTGCTCCGGGCAGGCCCATGAGCAGCCAGCCGGACATGTCGGACGCGCCGGCGGACAGTGCTGCGACGAACGGGTGGAGACCGCGGCCTCCGACCATGTAGTCCTCATATTTATCTGTCTTGGTGAAACTCCAGATGCCGATGCCGAGCATCACAGCCAGATAGATCACCATGGCGATAATGAACCATGTTTGTTCACTCACCGTGGGCCTCCTTGGGGGGTCGTAGTGGTCGCTTGGTCAACAATCAGTTACGGCCGTCTCCGGAAAAGAGACGGCGACACTGCAAGGTTTCCATGTCCGCGGCCTGAATACCAGCCGACTGGCGAATAACGCCCACATACTTGCCAGGTTTTTCCAAGGATTGCTGGTGCGGCCGTACCGCCCCGTCTCGTCAGCGGGAGTGTTGGTCAATCGGCATGGTGTCGAGATCGTACTTGTCGTTGGCGTCGAGGGTCTTGAGCACGTTCTGGATCTCGTGTTCGTGGTCGACCGTGGGCATGGATCCCAGAAGGTTGTGTCCGGCAGTCTCTTTCATGCAGTACACGCCAATGCCGCCGACGAGGCAGGCGAACATGATGTAGTACGCGCCGGCAAGGTCAGAGCCGATGGCAGATTGGAGTGCACTGATGACGAAGCCGGTGGTTCCACCGAAGAGGGCGACGGCGATATTGAACATCAGTCCCATCGCCGTATAGCGACTCTCGGTGGGGAACAGTGACGGCAGTGCGGAGGCCTGGATCGAGACCTGGAACATCATGATGATCCCGACGATCATCAACCCCGCCAGAGTGGACCAGACGTGTCCCATCATCATCAACAGAAATGCCGGTATCGCCGTCAGCAGGCCCAGTGCACACCCCGTCAGCATCACCGGTCGCCGCCCGACCCGGTCGGAAATCATTCCGAAGACCGGCAGGCACAGGGAGACGATCAGCAGGACGGGTACCAGCAGAGCATTGCCGTGGAGAGTGTCATATCCCAGTGACTCGGTGAGATAGGTCGGCATGTAGGTGGTCAACGCGTACCCGACCACTTGTGCACACATGACCAGGGCCGCTCCAATGAGCATCTGCGGCCAGAAGCGTCGGAGCAGGTAGCGGATCTGGGCGACCATGCCCTGGCTTGGAGCGGGTACGCCGGACGCGATCGCAGCATCGGCTTGTCGCTGAGAAGCATCTTGGGACGCCTCGAAGGTGTGGGATTCCTTGATCCGCGAACGCATGTACACCCCGACCAGTCCCAGTGGCAGCGCCAGCAGGAACGGGATTCGCCAACCCCAGCTCTCCATCTGCGGGTCGTCGGTGAGCACCTCGATCATCGTCACCAGGAGCGCGGCAGCGGCGAAACCGAGATAGGAGCCGAGGTCGAGGAACGAGCCCCAGAAGCCGCGTCTGCGGTCGGAGGAGTACTCGGCGATGAAGGTGGCAGCGCCCGCATACTCTCCACCGGTAGAGAAGCCTTGCACGAACTTCAGTAGCACCAGCAGGATCGGCGCAGCGACGCCGATGTGCGCGTAGGTCGGCAGTACACCGATCAGAGCAGTGCCGAGCGACATCATGACGATCGTGAAAGCCAGGATTTTGCGGCGTCCGATCCGATCTCCCAATGGTCCTAGGATCAGTCCGCCGAGAGGTCGCACGAGGAAGGTGACGGCGAGTGTGGCGAAGCTTGCCAGACCGCCCCACGGGTCGGGGAGCGGAAAGAAATTGAGAGTGATGTAGGTCATCACGTAGGCGAACACGCCAATGTCGAACCATTCCATGAAATTGCCCAGCAGTGTCGCGCGCAGGGCCTTCTTCATTTCGTCCTGGTCGACCACGTGTATGTCGGCTTCCGTCAGGCGACCGGCCGGTGCCGTAGTCTTGCTCATCACTTCACGTCCTTAGGTATGCGGATGTCTGAGCATAGACCAGAAAGCGTGACGGACCTACCAACTATAGATAATGTTAATTATCTCTATGTCAACGATAAGGCTGCGTGCGACCGTTCGGTGTCGTTGCGCGTCCGGTCCGCGTGGTACACAAGGAGGGTGACTGAGCATCAGGTACATTTGCTGTGGCTGACGGGCCGCGGCCTCCATGTCTGGGCCGAACGGACGGACGGGCACACCGCCGTCGTCGATGCCTCCGACATTCCGGACGGTGGCCTTCCGGGGCCGCTGCATTCACTGATGCTGTCTCGCCCGCTGCGGCGTCGTGAGGGCATCCGTGTAGCGACGCCGAAAGGCCGCCTTCTTTCACTGGATCTGCCGACGCAGGCACACACCCCTGACCAGGCTCTGACGGTACTGGGCAGGCTGTCACACTATCTCAGGTCGACGGGGGCCGTCGTCCCGGCGGGCGGAAGCGGGCTGAGTCCGGAGGCGTTGTGGCTCATCCGTCTCTACGATCTTCTGCTGGATGCGGTCCACGCGGGGCGGGTGATGATGAAGATGCAGTTCACCGATGGACAGTGGTATCCCACCTGGTGCCTGTCCTCCAGCGGTGCGCATAACCGTGCGTTACGGGAGATTCAGGCGTCAGCACCGGCGGTACTCACTCTCAACGGCGGTCCCGATGTGTTGCTGCGTGCTGCCGATGAGCTGGTGCACTGGATGTGCGTGCGGTTGCTGCAGGACCGGGAGGAGGTGATCGGGGGTGTGCCGGAGAACCACTTCGTCTCCTCGTTGTTCACCGGGGACGCCGATGCACGCGCGAACCCTGTGACGGCAGAAGCCCTCAACACCTGGCGCGCTTCGGCGCAGGAAGCGTCGACCAGGATGGTGCTCTCCCTGGAGGAGCCCGATTCGCTCGCGGGGGCGGTATCAGGCGGCACTGGCACCGCTGAGGTTGACAGCGCTGAGCCACGGTGGCGTCTAGAGGTCAGGATGTCCGTCGATGACGGCGCCGCCGAGCCTGTTTCCGCGGCCGAAGCGACGGAGTCACGGAGGCGCTCCCTCCGCGAGGGCCTGGACCGCGCTTACCGTGCCTGGCCTGAGCTCAGGCAGCTAGCTTCAGCTGTCGAAGCGTGGCTCCGGACAAACGTCTGGTTTCCTCCCGCTGCCTCGTTGACGGGACGCCCGGAGAAGGACCGGGTCGTGTACCTCGCTTTGACCACGGATCAGGTGGAGAGATTTCTGGTTGACGGTGCGAAAGCGCTCACCGCCGGTGGTATCGAAGTCCTGGTACCGCGGGCGTGGTCGGCGGTACGCCCGGAGATGCGGGTGAAAGTTACTCCGGTCGGTGAAGGGCCGGGGTCGGGGAAGCTGGGCCTGGAACAGGTCCTGTCCTTCGACTGGTCGGTGTCCGTGGACGGAGAGCCACTCAGTGCATCGGCGATGTCCGCCTTGATGACCACGGCGTCGTCACTTGTCGAGATCCAGGGCCGCTATGTCCGGCTGGATCCGCGTTCTCTCGGGGTGGCCCGCAGCTACTTCGCGAAGCTCCGTGAGGCAGAAGCCGACGACGGAACTGCCCGGATCACCCTCGCCGATCTCGTTGACGCTGAGCTGGCTTCTGTCGCCGACGGGGGACAACAAGCGGAGGCAGGGGACATCACCGTGGACGCCGACGGTTGGTTGGCGCAGATGGTTCGTTCGTTCTTCCCTGCTCCTGGAGAGGAGGGGCAGCGTCCGGCGATCGCACCGCCGGAGATCATCGAGGTGCCCTCATCTGTGCGAACGCAGTTGCGTGATCACCAACGTCGGGGCTTGAACTGGTTGGTGTGGATGTACCGGCACCGGATCGGGGCAATTCTCGCCGACGACATGGGCCTTGGTAAAACCCTCCAGGTCCTCAGCCTCCTTGCCTGGGAGCGGGAGGCGGGTGACTGCGACGGGCCGACGCTGGTCATCGCTCCAACGTCTGTCCTGGACACGTGGCAGAGCGAGGTGGCACGACACGTCCCCACACTGAGCGTGCTCGTTGACCACGGTGGAAAGAAGGTCGCCGCCGCGGAGTTCGCGGAGAAGGCACACGTGTCCGATATCGTGCTGACAACCTACGGCACGGTGGGGCGCAACCCTGACAGATACTCCGATCTCGTCTGGGGGCGGGTTGTCGTCGATGAGGCACAGAACATCAAGAACCCCGGAACAGTCCAGAGCAAAGCAGTCCGTGCGATCAGGGCGGGCCACCACCTGGCGTTGACGGGCACCCCGGTAGAGAACCGGCTCGCTGAGCTTCACTCGATCCTTGATTTCTGTAATCCCGGTCTCCTCGGTAGTGCGCAGGCATTTCAGAATCGCTTGGCGATCCCCATTGAGCGATACCAGGACAGTGAGTTGATGGACCGGCTGCGCCGGCTCGTCGAGCCCTTCATTCTCAGGCGGGTCAAGAACGACGAATCCATGGGCCTGAATCTTCCTGAAAAGCGGGAAGTGATTGACACTGTCCCGTTGACCGAGGAACAGGCGGCACTGTACGAGGCCTATACGAACAGTCTTGAACAGCGGATCGCTGAGGCTGAAGGTAAGGGTCGCAGTGGCATCATTCTCGGAGCCTTGGTGAGGATCAAACAGATCTGCAATCATCCGGCCCATTTCTCGGGTGACGGGTCAGGACTCCTGAGGAACGGACGGCACCGGTCCAAGAAGGTCGAGCGGCTGTTCGAGATCGTCGAGGACGCACTGGACCGGGACCGCAAGGTCCTGGTCTTCACCCAGTTCCCCTCCTTCGGGGAGATGCTCGTCCCCGAACTCCAACGGCAGTTCGGGGCCCTCGACGACGGTGTTCCTGTCCTCCACGGCGGACTCAGCAGATCGGCTCGGTCAGCCATCGTCGATGACTTCCAGTCCGACAGTGGACCTAAGGTCATGATTCTGTCGACCCGCGCGGGGGGAACTGGAATCACCCTCACTCGAGCCAGCGTGGTCGTCCACATCGACAGGTGGTGGAATCCTGCTGTCGAAGACCAGGCTACCGATCGTGCCTACCGTATCGGTCAGGGCAGAGATGTGACGGTCCACAAACTGGTCACCACCGGTACCCTGGATGAGCGGATCAATGACATCCTCAGTTCGAAGCGGGAACTGGCCGGTGACATCGTCACCAGTGGTGAAGGGTGGATCGCCAGCCTGGATGATCACGACCTGGCCGAACTTTGGCAGCTCAACCGGTCAACCGTCGCCAGGGAGACTGCAGGAAGCGACAGGGCGGCACCGGTGGTGCACCACGGAGAGAGGAAGGGGGACAATAATGGGTGATGACCGACGGCGACGCCGAGCAACAGAACGGAAGCGGGTGGGCATCCCGCAGCCCGAGTGGGGGGACAATGTTGTCTCAGCGGACTTCAGCCGAGGGCGCGATAAACCTACGATGTCGCGAAAGACACCGCCAACGCGGGTGAGCGAGGACGCACAGGCGCGGAAGTCTACCTCGGAGACGGAGGATCATTCCTCGACGACGGAAAGCTGGGCAGCGGGACAGGTGATGCGGACAGCGACGGCGCTGGCGGATTCAGCTCGTCTCTCGCGGGGGCGCACGTACTTCCGCGGCGGGAATGTTATCCGTATCGACTATGAACTGGGGCAGGTCAACGGCCTCGTCAGCGGGACTCAACTTGATCCGTTCGAGGTGCAGATCCGATGGAGGCCACTGACGCGACGCCAGATCGAATTTGTTGTCGGAGAATGCGGTGACCACCCGGAAAGCGTCCGTAACCTGTTGGCGGGGCGGCGCCCACAGTCGTCGATAGCCACTGTTCTTTTCGGAGTTGAACACTACCTCGACTCGTACTGTACGTGCCCGGATCACGCGACATTCTGCAAACACCGGGTATGCGTCGCCTATGCGCTCGCCGCAGAGTTCACCGGGGATCCTGCAGCTTTCCTGGCATGGCGCGGGATTGACATGGACCAGCTCCTGGAGAAGGTCGATGGTGGGAAACAGGGGGCAGGTCCCCCTACTGAACTGCCCGTGGAGCCGTCCGACAACCAGGAAACCATGTACTCCCCGACGGAGTTCTGGGGCGACCCCACGAATGTTCCTGTGTGGGAACCTCTGGAGGTGGAATTCGGCCTGGAGTTGGGCGACACTACCGCCCGCGACGCGGCACTGCGTAAATTCAGTTGGAATAACGCCGACCAACTACGGGTGCTCGATACATTGACGAGGTGCTTCGAAGCACTGACGGTTCTCGACGATGACGCAGGAGAAACCCGCGGGCGAGAGAAGGTGTTCGAACGCGAACCATGGTTGTCCGGGGCGGATGATAGGAGTAGTCACCATGACTGATCCCTCCCGACGACTACCGATGACGCCCGGCCCTGGTGTGTTCCGGTTCCTCCATACCTCAGACTGGCAGCTGGGGATGGACCGCTGGTTTCTCGGGGAGGAGGCGGGTCCACGCTACCGTGAGGCACGTCTTGCGGCAGTGGAACGACTGCTGGACGTGGCGAAGGCTCGCCAGTGTGCCGCTGTGGTCGTCGCCGGTGACGTCTTTGACGACAACCTGGTTGATCCTGTCACCTGGCGGCGCACGGTAGACATCCTCCGCCGGAGCCCGGTCCCGGTGTTCCTCCTCCCGGGGAATCATGACCCCTACGACGCAGCCAGCGTCTACCGGTCGAGGGACTTCGATGAACTCACCCCGGCTGTCCAGGTGCTCAACGACAGTCGTCCCAGGACAGTCCCGGGAACCACGGACAGTTCCCCCACGGCGGAGATCATCGGGGCGCCGCTGCTGTCGAAGTACATGAGCACCGATCCGGTGGCCTCAGTTCTCGCCCGGGCGGCTGAAACCGGGGGACCAGATCACACGGAGCGCGCAGAGGATCGGACCGTGAAGATTCTCGTCGGTCACGGTGCAACCGAATCTCGGTCGTCCGGGGAGGATCCTGCCGTCATCGACGTCGATGCAGCGGCCAGGGCCTGTCGCGACGGTGTCATCGACATGCTGGTACTGGGAGACACCCACTCCGTCACGTCACTCCACCCCGACGGAACCGTCTGGTACTCCGGGAGCCCTGAGGTGACCGACTTCCGGGAAGAAGGAGGCGGCGGCGAAGCGAGGTCAGGATACGCCCTGGTCGTTGACGTCCTGCCCGCCAGCGGGAAGGACGCAGGTCGGACTTCGCAGGTCAGTGTCGAGGAGGTGAAGACGGGCCGCTGGAGTTTTCTGGCGCTCGCCGCACAGATCAACACCCGTGAGGACGTGGCCGAGTGGATCAACAGGCTCGAGGATATCCGGGATAAGCGCACGACGGTGGTGAAGTACACCTTGACCGGATCAGTAGACCTGGCCACGGCCGCCGTGCTCGACGAGGAACTTGACCGGATCGCTCCGGCCTTCGCAGCGCTGTACCCCCGTCGTCGGTTGATGGACCTCCATGTGGTCCCCGGGGATGAGGAACTGGCGGACGCCGACTGGCCCGGAGTGGTGGGCGTCGCCGCCCGTGGACTCGCCGACCGCGCATCCCACGACGACGCCGCCGCCCGCGACGCGTTACGCCTGTTGTACCGGCTCAGCGCACAGAAGGGGAACTAGGACGAACATGCTGAACTTCAGGTCGCTCACCCTGTCCCACGTGGCAGGCGTCACCCATGCCCATCTCGAGTTTCCAGAGAGCGGAGTGTTGGTCGTGCACGGCCCCAACGAGGCAGGGAAATCGACCCTGCTTCGTGCGGTCCGTCTCCTGCTCGATGACACCCCGACGAGCTCCCGGAAGCGGGACGTGAAGCTGCTGAAGGACGTCAGCGTCGACGAGCCGACCACCATCTCTGCCGAACTCGTGGTCGGGGAGACCGAACTACAGCTGACCAAGGCCTTCAACAAAGGAGCAGGGCGTTGTGAACTGCGGGTCACAGCACCCCGGGCGGAGAGTCTGACCGGAAGGGAAGCATCGGACCGGTTCGCCGAGATCATGCGGGGGGAAGTCGATACCGACCTGCTCGACGCGCTGACAGTGGAACAGGGGGCGAGCCTCGACCAACTTGCCGCCGCCGGCCTCGGACCGCTGGAGAGGGCACTGAACGGAGAGCCGGCGGACGGATCTGAGGACAATGATGGAGTCGGTACCGCCGATGCCGGCGACGGCGGGGGAGCGGCAGTCCTGGTGGACAGGATCGCCACGGAGAGGGCCCGCTACTTCACCCCGGGCGGAAAACCGTCGAAAGAATACAAAGCGGCCATGGACGAGCGCGCAGCGGCGTTGGAGGAGCACACCGCCGCTGGCAAGGCATACGACCAGGCACAGACGCTGATCATTGAGCTGGAGCGCCTGCGCGCCGAGAAAGAGACCATTGCGCTGCAGGAGCCCCACGCCCGTGAGGAGGCGAGAACCGCAGCGGTCAACGCGGAGAGGGGACGGGAACGACAGCGCCGACTGGATGAATGCCGCGCGGTACTGACCGGCGCACAGCAGAGACTCGAACTGGCTGAACAGCGGCTCCAGGTGCGTCGGGACCGTATCACCGAACTCACTGCCGCCGTGAACGTCCACGACGAAGCCACCGCAGAGGCTGCTGCGGCGTCGGACGCAGCAGAAGGTGCACAGCAGCAGGAGACCGAGCTGCGGATGACGCTGACACGTGAGCGACGACGGGCCCGCAGCACGATGGCGTTCATCCGCTACCTTGACGCGGTCCACCACCGCGACACCCTTGCAGAGACGCTCCGGGCGCTCCGGGAGAAACAGACGGAAGCCCGCGGCATCGCCGAGCTGATCACCAGCACCCGTGAACTCATTGACCAGAATCCGGTCACAGCGGAGGCGGCCGAGACGGTGCGACGCGCCGACGCCGATCTGACCAGGGCAGAGAGTGTCCGGGATGCCTCGGCCACGCTGATCGAACTGACCGGGGAGCAGGGTGGACGGTTCTTCGTCGACGGAGACGAGTACGAACTCGGCGAGACCCCGGAACAGCTGCATGTCACCTCCCGCCGCACACTCCAGCTCGGCGACTTTTCGCTCACGATCACTCCGGCGCAGGGCGTCGGGAGGTCGAAGGACGGCAGTGACCTCACCGCCGACGTCGACAGCGCAACGGCACGTCTGCAGTCAGCGCTCGCCGACGCGGGCGTTGACACCGTTGAGGCGGTGACACGGAAGGCCGAGACGCGTCGCCAGCTCCAGACTGAGCTCGCAGAACTCAGAATCAAGGTCAGCCAGGCGACCGGCGGGCTCGGACTGGAGGAGCTTGACCGGAACATCGAGGAACAGGGCCTGGAGCACCGGCGGGCGGAACACGCGGTGTCCGCGGCCCGCGAAGTCCTCGACACGGAGGATCCGGACAACGAGGTTGAACTGCCAGATTCCGACGTAGCGGACACAGAGGAGCTGCGTCGGGACGCTGAAGCGTGCGAAGGCCGAGTCGACCGGCTCCGCGAAGAGCTGGATACCCTTGCCAGAACCGGGGCGGCAGCCGTCCTGAACAGTCGACTTGAGGAACAGAAACGCGCTGCGGCCCGGGGGGCGGATCTCGAGGCGGCACTGGAAGGCATGCGGGCGGACGTCAGCGACGACCACCTGCGAACACAGGTTGAGCAGGCGCACCGTGAGGTGGAGGATGCGACGGAAAAACTGGAGGGATTGACCGCTGAACTCGATCCTGCCGTCAGTGACCTGGACACCCTTGAAGGACTCCTGGCGGGCGCCGAGTCACGGGTGCGGACGCTACGTGACCGTGCTGACCGGATCAGTCACGAGATCTCGAGGGCGAACGGGGCCTTGGGCGAGCACAGCGGTGTGGCCGAACGACTCGAAGCGGCCTCCGCCCGGCTCCAGCGGGCGCAACGGACCGAGGAACGCGTCAGCCAGCAGGCCCAGGCGGCGGACACCCTCCATCGTGCCGTGCAGTCGGCGCGGGACGATGCGCGGCGCCGCTACGAAGCTCCGTACCGTGCCTCCGTGGAAAGCCTGGCCAGGACACTGTACGGCCGTGCTGTCAGTATCGAGTTCGATGACGACCTCAGTATTTCGCGCCGGGTCCTGGACGCTACCGCACTCGACGCTGCGCAATTGTCCGGTGGAGCGAGGGAACAACTCGCGATTCTCTCCAGGCTCGCGGTCGCCGACATCGTCGGGCGCGGTGAAGGGGTTCCCGTCGTTATCGATGACGCACTCGGCTTCTCTGACACTGCACGGATTCACCGGATGAACGTGGTGCTCTCCCAGCTGGCGAAGACAAATCAGATCATCATCCTTACCTGTGATCCGGCGCGGTTCGACAGCATCCCCGGAGCCACCGCGACATCGATGGCGGAGTTGCGGCAGTAGTGTGCGACTTCACACAGAAAAACGGCCCGACCACCATCAACGATGGTGGTCGGGCCGCGCGATGTGCCCCCGAGACGATTCGAACGTCCGACCGCTGGTACCGGAAACCAGTGCTCTATCCCCTGAGCTACGGAGGCAATGCGGTTACTATAGCACCGTGGGTCCACGGCACCGCAAAACCCCCGCACGGGACGCGATTCGTGGAGGGTTCACCCTTCCTTGTTACTCTCATGGGTTGTGACTCCAGCTGAACTCGCCTCCATCATCACCGAGACCACCCGTACCGTCCTGACGGAGCGTGATCTCGACCCCTCCGTCGCACCTGACCTGGCTACCGTTGAACGGCCCCGAAATCCGGAACACGGCGACTACGCCACCAATATCGCACTGCAGACCGCGAAGAAGGCGGGAACGAACCCGCGCGACCTCGGCACGTGGTTGGCCGACGAACTCAGCCGTGTCGAGGGGATTGAGGAGGCCTCCATCGCCGGCCCCGGGTTCATCAATATCCGGCTCGCCGCCGACGCGCAGGGCAAGCTGGTCGCCGACATTATCGAGGCGGGGGAGTCCTACGGTACCGGCGACGACTATTCAGACCAGCGCATCAATCTGGAGTTCGTCTCCGCCAACCCCACCGGCCCCATCCACCTTGGAGGCACCCGGTGGGCGGCCGTCGGTGATTCACTCGGCCGTATCCTCGCTGCCCGTGGTGCAGCAGTGACCCGCGAATACTACTTCAATGACCACGGCACCCAGATCGACCGTTTCGCGCGCTCACTGGTGGCGTCGGCGAAGAACGAACCTGCCCCGGAGGACGGTTACGGCGGAGAGTACATCTCCGACATCGCCAACCAGATCATGGAGGCGACCCCGGACTGGGCGGACCACGACGATGTCACGGTGCAGGAGATCTTCCGTTCCCAGGGTGTCGAGCTGATGTTCGCGCATATCAAGCAGACCCTGGCCGAGTTCGGCACGGAGTTCGACGTCTTTTTCCACGAGAACGCACTCTTCGAGTCCGGTGCCGTGGACAAGGCGATCGTCACGCTGAAGGAGAACGGTAACCTCTACGAGGCCGACGGTGCGTGGTGGCTGCGTTCCTCGGAGTTCGGCGATGACAAGGACCGGGTCGTCATCAAGTCCGACGGCAACGCCGCCTACATCGCGGGCGACATCGCCTACATCGCCGACAAGATCGACCGGGGGCACAACCTGTGCATCTACATGCTCGGTGCCGATCACCACGGCTACATCGCCCGGCTGAAAGCCGCGGCGTCCGCACTCGGGTACGATTCCGACCAGGTCGAGGTGCTCATCGGCCAGATGGTCAACCTGGTGCGTGACGGAAAAGCCGTGCGCATGTCGAAGCGCGCCGGAACGGTGATTACACTCGACGACCTGGTGGAGGCGATCGGCGTGGACGCGGCCCGCTACGCCCTGATCCGCACCTCTGTCGACTCGTCACTGGATATCGACATGGCTCTGTGGGCCAGCGAAACCAGTGACAATCCGGTCTACTACGTCCAGTACGGCCATGCCCGACTGTGCTCGCTGCAGCGTAAGGCGGCCGATACCGGAGTGAGCCTCCCGGAGGACCTCTCCACACTCGATTTCTCCCTGCTCGACCATGACCGGGAAGGCGACCTCATTCGCACTCTGGGCGAGTTCCCGGGTGTGGTGGCCACGGCGGCGGAATTACGTGAGCCTCACCGTATCGCCCGGTACGCAGAGCAGCTGGCGGGAACCTTCCACCGCTTCTACGACTCCTGCCAGATTCTCCCCAAATCCGACGAGCCCACCGGGGACGATACTGCCGCGATCTTCCTTGCGCGACTGGCGCTGGCCGATGCAACGCGTCGCGTCCTCGCCAATGCCCTGGGACTGCTCGGCGTCTCTGCCCCAGAGAGGATGTGACCCGGCTCCATGGACCCTAATGTTCATCTTCCCCAGGTCCCGCTGCGCAAGCGCACCGAGACTCTGGAGGATTTCAACAAGATCCCGGCCCATGTCTTCCCCGCCTCAGCCGGGCGGACGGAGGACGGCGAACTGGTCATCGCCGGTAACCGCGTCACGCACCTGGCAGACCAGTACGGCACGGCCACGTTCGTCATGGATGAGGCCGACTTCCGTGCACGGTGCCGACGTCTCGCCGAGGCCTTCGGGGGCGGGGAGCGGGTGCACTACGCGTCCAAGGCGTTCCTGTCGCGCACCGTCTGCCGGTGGGTCGACGAGGAAGGGCTCGCGCTCGACGTGGCCAGCCACGGCGAACTTGCCGTCGCCCTCGCTGCCGGTTTCCCTCCCGAGCGCATCACCGTGCACGGAAACAACAAGAACCACGAGTTCATCACCGCCGCCGTACAGGCGGGTGTCGAACTTGTCGTCATCGACTCGCTCATCGAAATCGACAGGGTCGCTGAAATCGCCCGGCAGGAAGGACGGGTCCAGGACGTTCTGGTGCGGGTGAAGCCGGGAGTTCATGCCGACACCCATGAGTTCATCGCCACGAGTCACGAGGACCAGAAGTTCGGATTCTCGTTGGCATCGGGTTCCGCCGAGAACGCCTGCCTCTCCTGCCTGTCCACCGACGGGCTGCGACTGCGGGGCCTGCACTGCCACGTCGGCTCCCAGGTCTTCGAGGCCGACGGGTTCGCATTGGCAGCGGACCGTCTCCTGGGGCTGTGGGCCCGGCTGGTCAGCGGGGAAAAGACGGTGGACGCTGATGTCACTGCCCTGGACGTCCTCGATCTCGGCGGTGGTTACGGTATCGCCTACACCCCGGACCAGGAGGCGCTCGATGTCGAGGAGGTCGCCGGCGACCTCCTGTCCCGCGTCGCGACGAAGGCAGCGTCCTACGGGGTCAACGCTCCGGTGGTCAACGTCGAGCCGGGTCGTGCCGTGGTCGGACCGTCTGCCGTCACGGTCTACCGTGTCGGGACAGTCAAGGACGTCCATACCGCTGACGACACAGTCCGTCGCTACATTTCGGTGGACGGAGGGATGAGCGACAACATCCGGCCGGCGCTGTACCAGGCGGAGTACGACTGTCGCCTGGCCAACCGGTTGGCTACCGGTGACCTGGTCTCCACCCGCGTGGTGGGCAGCCACTGCGAGTCCGGGGACATCCTGATCAACGACGCACTGATGCCAGACGACATCGCCCCGGGCGACCTGCTCGTCATCCCCGCCACGGGCGCGTACTGCTACATGATGGCCTCCCGCTACAACATGATGACCCGCCCGCCGGTGATTGTCGTGGCGGACGGCGAGTCCCGGGTGATGATCCGCCGGGAGACGGTAGAGGACGTGCTCGCGCTGGAGAATTTCTGATGGTTTATCATCGGGAAAACGAACTTTCACACGACAGACCCCACACGAGACAACTTCGGGAGAGTAATGGCTGATCAGGCTGACAACAATGCCGCCGCGCCCACCGTCGGCGTAGCGCTGCTGGGCATGGGAACCGTGGGTACCGAGGTTCTGCGCATCCTCCAGGAGGACGCGCAGGATTTCACCGCCCGCACCGGTGGCCCCATCGAGGTCCGCGGTATCGCCGTGTCCGACCTGTCCAAGCCCCGTCCAGGTGTCTCCTCCGAGCTGCTCACGGATGATGCCTTCGGTCTCGTCAACCGCGAGGACATTGACCTGGTCATCGAGGTGATCGGTGGTATCGACTACCCGCGTACCGTCGTGCTGGCCGCGCTGCGTGCCGGCAAGTCCGTGGTGACGGCGAACAAGGCGCTGGTTGCCGCGCATGCCGGAGAACTGTCCGAGGCCGCGGACTCCTCAGGGGCCGACCTGTTCTTCGAGGCCGCCGTTGCCGCAGCTATCCCTGTAGTCGGTCCGTTGCGCCGTTCCCTGGCAGGGGACCGGGTGAACCAGGTCATGGGTATCGTCAACGGCACCACGAACTTCATCCTCGATGCGATGTACAAGCGCGGGGCGTCCTACGACGAGATGCTTGCCGAAGCCACCGCCCTCGGATACGCCGAGGCGGACCCCTCTGCTGACGTGGACGGCTACGACGCCGCGTCCAAGGCTGCGATCCTGGCGAACCTGGCCTTCCATTCGCCGGTCGGCAGCGATGACGTGCACGTCGAGGGCATCCGGTCGATCAACGTCGCCGACATCGAGGCCGCCAAGGCCGCCGGATGCACCATCAAGCTGCTGGCCATCTGTGAACGCCTCGTCGACGACGAGGGGCAGGAGTCCGTCTCCGCCCGCGTTTACCCGGCACTGATTCCGCTGGACCACCCGCTGTCCAGCGTCAGCGAGTCCTTCAACGCGATCTTCGTCGTCGCAGAGTACGCCGGACGCCTGATGTTCTACGGCAACGGTGCCGGTGGCGCCCCGACGGCTTCGGCGGTGCTTGGTGACGTGGTCGCCGCCGCCCGCAATATCGTGCACGGTGGACGTGCCCCCGGCATGTCGACCTACGCCAACCTGCCTGTCGGCGATTTCGGTTCGGTGCGCACCCGCTACCACGTTGACATGGTCGTCGACGACCGGCCGGGTGTGCTGGCGGAGGTCGCCTCGACATTCTCCGTACAAGGGGTGTCGCTGAAGACAGTCCGCCAGGAGGACGCCGGTGACGCCGGTGCGCGACTGGTCGTCATCACCCACCACGCCGCCGAGAGTGACCTCGAGTCGACGGTGGACAACCTCAAGAACCTTGACGCCGTGAAGGCCGTCAACAGCGTGATCCGAATGGAAGGCAACTGATGACCGATAAGCGCACCCCGGTGCTCCACCACTGGACCGGCCTGATCAACGAGTACCGCGACTGGATGCCCTTCGCCGCGGACTGGGAGCCGGTGACCCTCAACGAGGGTGGGACCCCGCTGATCAGAGCGAACTATGTTTCCGAGATCACCGGGTGCGATGTCTGGCTCAAAGTCGAGGGCGCCAACCCGACCGGTTCCTTCAAGGACCGCGGCATGACCGTGGCCGTCACCGATGCGGTCCACGCGGGCAAGAAGGTCCTGATGTGTGCCTCCACGGGTAACACCTCAGCCTCCGCCGCCGCCTACGCCGCACGTGCGGGGATCGCCTCCGCTGTGCTGATCCCCGAAGGCAAGATCGCCCAGGGCAAGCTTTCGCAGGCGGTGATGCACGGTGCGAA
Source organism: Corynebacterium glyciniphilum AJ 3170 (assembly GCF_000626675.1). NCBI lineage: Bacteria > Bacillati > Actinomycetota > Actinomycetes > Mycobacteriales > Corynebacteriaceae > Corynebacterium > Corynebacterium glyciniphilum. The sequence goes on from NZ_CP006842.1 coordinate 1,409,096, forward strand.
GATCATCCAGGTGCGCGGTAACTTCGACGACTGCCTGGAACTGGTGCGCAAGACCACGACGGACTTCCCGGAGATCGCGCTGGTGAACTCGGTCAACCCGATGCGCATCGAGGGGCAGAAGACCGCTGCCTTCGAAATCGTCGACGCTCTCGGTGACGCCCCCGACATCCACGCGCTGCCGGTGGGGAACGCAGGAAATATCACCGCGTACTGGAAGGGCTACTCGGAGTACGCCGAGGCGGGCCTGTCGACCAAGCGACCGGTGATGCTGGGTGTGCAGGCCGCCGGTGCTGCACCCCTCGTCAGCGGTGAGCCGGTGCTTGAGCCCGAGACGGTGGCCACCGCCATCCGGATCGGTAACCCGGCTTCCTGGCACCAGGCTGTCGCGGCCAAGGAGGAGTCCGGTGGGTCCTTCCGTGCGGCGACGGACGAGAAGATTCTCGAGGCCTACCGACTGATCGCTGCACGCGAAGGAGTCTTCGTGGAACCGGCGTCGGCCTCCTCCGTGGCAGGGTTGCTCGCCGCTCACGCCGAGGGGTCCATCGAGAAGGGGCAGCGCATCGTCTGCACCGTCACCGGTCACGGGTTGAAGGATCCGACGACTGCTCTGAGCGAGATGCCGGAGCCGACCCCGATCGACGTCGACACCAATGCAGTCGCTGAGGCACTGGAACTCGCATGATGTCCGGTTCGACTGCGGGCACAGGCGCCGTCGATGCGCCGCTCCGGACGATCGCCCCTGGCCGCAGGGTGACGGTGACCGTACCTGCGTCCACTGCGAACCTGGGTCCGGGCTTCGACACCCTGGGCCTCGCCGTCGGGTTGTACGACACCGTAGAGGTGGAGTCGACTGACGCAGGTCTGGACGTCACCGTGCACGGTGAAGGCGAAGGTGAGGTTCCCCTCGACGAACGGCACCTTGTGGTTCGTGCGCTGCGTGCCGGCCTGCATGAGGCAGGCGCGAGTGTCGGTGGCCTGCGGATCGTGTGCCGGAACAGTATTCCTCACTCGCGTGGTCTGGGGTCCTCGGCGGCAGCAGCTGTCGCCGGCGTGGCGGCCGCCAGCGGGCTTGCCGGAGGAGACCACCCGACCGGTGCACTGGACGACGACACGCTGATCCAGCTGTCGTCGGCGTTCGAAGGGCACCCGGACAACGCTGCCGCGTGCGTCCTCGGCGGGGGAGTGGTCTCGTGGACCAATATCCCTGTCGACGGTCGAAGTGCCCCGGAGTACCATGCCGTCGGCGTTCCCGTGCATCCTGATATTTCCGCGACCGCGTTGATCCCTGATTTCCACGCGTCGACAGAGGCGGTGCGCAGGGTCCTGCCGAGTGATGTGTCCCACCAGGACGCCCGTTTCAATGTGTCCCGTGCCGCACTCCTGCCCCTGGCGTTGAGCTCGTACCCCGAGCTGCTGTGGGAGGCCACGCGCGACCGGTTGCACCAGCCGTACCGTGCGGAGGTTCTGCCGGTCACGACTGAGTGGGTCAACAGGCTGCGTAACCTGGGGTTCCCTGCGTTTCTGTCCGGCGCAGGCCCGACGGTCATGGTCTTGTCGACGTCCGCCGTCGACGCTCCACTGCTGGAGGAGGCCAGAGGCAGGGGCATCGCCGTCCTGGAGACCGGCGTAGGACGACGGGCATCGGTCGAGGTCAACTGACGGCCCCGGAGGTACGCCCCGGAACGCTTCCGGTATCGCCGCTACTGTGCGTCCTCGGGATCGTCCTGCGGCTTCGGTTCACCGGGGCTACGCAGCTTGATGACGTCGAACTCCCCGGACGCCAGGTGCGCGCGGAGATCCTTCTTGTCGAATTTGCCGACTGATGTCTTGTCAATCCGGTCGACGAAGGTCCAGTATTCCGGCGCCATCCAGCGGGGCACTTTCGCCGCGACTGCAGCAGCGAGCTCCTCTGCTGTGGTGCGGTCGCGGTCGACGCCCGCAATCGTCACCACCACGGCGAGCGGGCGTTGGCCCCATCGCTCATCGGGGACACCGATCACCGCTGCCTCGGCGACCATGTCGGACTCCATGACGATATTCTCCAGGATCGCCGAATAGATCCATTCTCCTCCGGAGCGGATGGTGTCGGTCTGCCGGTCATGCACGGTGAGGAATCCGTCCCGGGTGATCGTCCCGATGTCACCGGTGCGCAGCCAGCCGTCGTCAGTGAAGCGTTCGGCGGCGTCGTCGGAATCATCGACGTCCGTGCCGCGGAACACGTGTGCGGCACCACCTTTGGCGGCTGCGGGAGAGTGATGGTAATCGGTGGTGACCCAGTTGCCACGCACCTGTATCTCACCGCTTGAACGGTCGTTGGGCTGCTGTGGTGTCCCGTCATCGGACACCACACGGAACTCCATTCCGATGGGGAACCGCCCCTGGCTGTCGCGGTAGCGGCGCCGCGCGGCGCCGCCGACCCCCACCGGGGTCCTGGCGACGGTGCCCACCGGCCCTGTCTCGGTCATGCCCCAGGAATGGATCATGTCGACTCCGTAGCGTTCCTCCCATGCGTCGATCAACGCGGGTGGTACGGGTGCACCGCCGGAAATGATCTCCTGCAGGCTCATTTTCTCCGGCGGTGTGTGTTGGTAGTGCACGACAAGTTGCATCCAGACACTGGGAGCGCCGTGGGCCATGCGTGGCATCGAGTCGGCGATGACGTGTGCCAGATGGGCGGGGCCGGCCACTCCGCCGGGGAAGACCAGCGGTGTGCCGGCCATGAAAGCGGCGATCGGTACACCCCAACTCAGCACATGAAAGACCGGTACAGTGCAGAGGAAGCTGTGACCGTTGCGGATGCCGAATGAGTCGGGGGTGCGCAGGTTCATCGCGTGTAACCACATCGCGCGGTGGGAGTACACCACTCCTTTAGGCGCACCAGTGGAGCCGGTGGAGTACAGCAGAGCCGCCGGCGCGGTCTCGCTCACGTCCGGCCAGGTGTAGGTGGTGGCGTACCCGTCGAGGATCTCCTCGTAGCTGAGGACAGTGATGTCCCCGCGACCGGCCTCGGTGAGGAGCGTATGGAGATCATCCCGTGCTTCGGCACCACCGGTGCCTGTGACGATGACGGTGTGGATCTCCGGACAGTCCGGCATCACCGGGGCCAGACGGCGTGACAGGCGGGGAGAACCGATGATCACACGGTCGCCGGCGTGGTTGATGATATGCACCAGTTGGTCGGCGACGAGGTTGGAGTTCAGCGGCTGGATTACCGCTCCCATCGATGTCACCGCGAACAACGACTCCAGATGTTCGGTGATATTGGGCATGAACGTCGCGACGCGGTCCCCAGGGTTGACACCGGCAATATCGGCGAGCGCATGGGCCAGAGCGGCACTGCGTCCTCCTATCTCGCTGAAGGTGGTGTCCTCGGGCGTCTCTCCGTAGTAGGTACGCACCGTTGTCGAACCGTGAACAACGCGCCCGTACTCGAGCACGGAAGCCATCGTCAGGGGGAACTCGCGCATCGTCGACGACGTGAGGGGCGCGGTGCTGGGGGCGGGGCCGGTGGTGTGACCGGGCTCTGTGCGCTGGGTGCCGTCCATGTCATCAAGGATAGGGGACGGGGTCGGCGCAGGGTTGCATGACCGCCGCAACACCGGCACGCCGGTCTGGATTAGGGATACTCGCGCAACCGGGTGGTAGCATCTACGCTGAGAACCGACCATCGCCATCCCGTCGGCCCTGAGAAGTCAGAGTCGGGAACCGGTCCGAGACGGTGGACGGTCATCCGGATTCACGGGAATCCACGCGGGAGCATTGCCCCGACAGCATCATCTACCGGGCGTGATCGTCTGCTCCGGTACCGGGGTTCCACAACAGGTGTCGGCACACGAGATGTCGACCATGTTGCCCGCGCGCACCGTGCTATCCGTTCCACATATCGACGACTCACGAGAGCACGTCACCTTCCGTTGTTCTGCCGCCGTGAGGGACTGTGGACGCCTGTCGGGCGTGCACACCCAGTGCGGCGGGATCGTCCTTCGGTCACCACCGTTGGTCGACAGCAGGGGAAGGTGAACCGAAAGGACACCTGTGACTTTGCCGGACATCGTCTCCCGGGCACAGAACGACGGGCTTGCCTCCCTGAAACTGGCGGAACTCAAGCAGATCGCGACATCGCAAGGTCTGCGCGGGATCTCCGGAATGAGGAAGGGGGAGCTGGTCTCCGCCATCGCCAGCGCGGGGATCGGCAGCGGCCGCCCTGCCGGGGCCCAGCCCTCGGCCCCTGCTGAACCGGTGAAAGCTCCGGCCAAGGAAACTGCCTCTGCACGGTCAAAGGAGGGCGCCCCCGCGTCGGACCGCCAGGACAGAGCAGGCAGGAGGGAACAGCAGGCGCCTCAGCCGACTGCCGACAACGCCGACAACGCCGACAACGCCGGCAACGCCGGCAACGCCGGCAACGCCGGCAATGCCGACAACGCTGAAAACACCGGCAACGCTGGTAATGCCGGCAATGCTGGTACCCGGGGTTCTGGTGAGCGCAACGACGGTAACGACCGTCGTGACCGTAACGACCGGGGCGACCGTAACGACCGGGGCGACCACGGTGACGAGGAGGGCGGTCGCCGTGGCCGCAGGAACCGCAGGAACCGGCGGAACCGAGGCAAGGGGGACCAGGGCGGGAATCAGGGTAACCAGGGCAACCAGCAGAATGCCGATGACCGTGGCGGCCGGAACCGCAATGACCGCGGCAACAAGAACAACCGCGGTGACCGCGGTGACCGGGGTGACCGGGGTGGCAACCAGGGCAACCAGGGTGGTCAGAACAACCAGAACCAGAACAACGGTGGCGGCAACAATGAGCCGCCCACACCGGTTGCCGGCATTCTCGACTTTGCCGACGCCAACACCGCGTTCATCCGCACCACCGGTTACCATGCCGGTTCCACCGACGTGTACGTTCCGATCCAGATGGTGCGAAAGTACGGGATGCGGCATGGCGACGCGGTCACCGGCACGATCCGGCCCGGTGCCAAGGCACAGCAGGCTGGAGGCGGTGGACGGGGAGGACGCAACCGCCAGAAGTACACGCCGTTGCACGCCGTCGACACTGTCAACGGGCTGGCCCCTGACCAGGCTGCGCAGCGGCCGAAGTTCAACAACCTCACACCGCTGTACCCGAACCAACGGCTGCGACTGGAAACTGAGCCGAAGGTCCTGACCACCCGCGTCATCGACCTGATCATGCCGATCGGTAAGGGACAGCGTGCGCTGATCGTCTCCCCGCCGAAGGCCGGCAAGACCACAATTCTCCAGGACATCGCCAACGCGATCACGGTCAACAACCCGGAGTGCTACCTCATGGTCGTCCTAGTTGACGAGCGTCCGGAAGAGGTCACCGATATGCAGCGTTCGGTGCGCGGCGAGGTCATCGCCTCCACGTTCGACCGCCCGCCGAACGAGCACACCGCCATCGCTGAGCTGGCCATTGAGCGTGCGAAGCGTCTGGTGGAGCAGGGCAAGGACGTCGTCGTGCTTCTCGATTCGATCACGCGTCTGGGCCGCGCATACAACAACTCCTCACCTGCCTCCGGCCGTATCCTCTCCGGCGGTGTGGACTCCAATGCTCTGTACCCGCCGAAGCGTTTCCTGGGCGCGGCACGGAACATTGAGAATGGTGGATCGCTGACGATCATCGCTACGGCCATGGTCGAGACCGGTTCTGCCGGCGATACCGTGATCTTCGAGGAGTTCAAGGGCACGGGCAACGCGGAACTGAAGCTCGACCGCAAGATCGCGGAGCGTCGTATGTTCCCCGCCGTCGACGTCAACCCGTCCGGGACGCGCAAGGACGATCTCCTGCTGGGGCCCGACGAGGCCCGGCTGCTGCACAAACTGCGTCGGATTCTCTCTGCCCTGGATCCGCAGGCCGCTATCGATCTGTTGCTCAAGCAGCTGCGGAAGTCGAAGACCAACCGCGACTTCATGCTCCAGATCGCTTCTTCGGCTCCGTTGGCAGGGGAGGACGACGATGAGTGAGTTGGCAGGGTCGCCGTCGAAGGTCGACGACATCCTTTCTGAGTATCAGGGGCTTGAGATGCAGCTCGCCGACCCCGATCTGCACAATGACGCGGCGGCGGCGCGACGCGTGGCCAAGCGGTTCAGCGAACTTCAGCCGGTCATCCAGACCTACAACAAGCTCGTTGAAGCCCGTGATGATTATGAGGCAGCCAAGGAGATGGCGGCCGAGGACGCTGACTTCGCCGATGAAGCCGACCGTCTCGCCGCGGAACTGCCCGGGCTCGAAGAAAAGCTCACCGACCTGCTCGCCCCTCGTGATCCTCACGACAGCGAAGACGTGGTCATGGAGATCAAGTCGGGCGCCGGCGGTGAAGAGGCCGCCCTGTTCGCCGGGGAACTCGCCCGGATGTACCAACGTTACGGTGAGCGGCACGGTTTCACCTTCGAGATCCTTGATGTCAACGAGACGGATCTCGGTGGGGTGAAGGACATGACCATGTCCGTCCGGGCGAAGCAGCCCGGGCGCGACGGCGCATGGAGCGTCTTCAAGTACGAGGGCGGTGTCCACCGGGTCCAGCGCATCCCCGTGACAGAGTCGCAGGGACGGATCCAGACCTCTGCCGCCGGCGTTCTGGTGTACCCGGAACCCGACGAGGTCGAGGACGTCGAGATCGACGACAAGGACATCCGGGTCGACGTCTACCGGTCATCCGGCAAGGGGGGCCAGGGTGTGAACACCACCGATTCAGCGGTGCGCATCACCCACCTGCCGACAGGCATCGTGGTCACCTGTCAGAAGGAACGGTCCCAGATCCAGAACCGGGCGCGTGCGATGCAGGTGCTCGCCGCCCGCCTTCAGCAGATGAAGGAGGAAGAAGCGGATGCCGTGGCTGCGGAAGGACGCGCAGCTCAGATCCGCACGATGGACCGGTCCGAACGCATCCGGACCTACAACTTCCCGGAGTCCCGGGTCTCGGATCACCGCATCGGATACAAGGCGAACAACCTCGACGCTGTCCTGGACGGCGATCTCGACGCTCTCTTCGGCGCACTCAGTGAGGCAGAACGTCAGAGCAGGCTGGAAGCCGGGGAGTAGGTCCACGGTGGCACTCAGTGACGCGACCACCGTCTCCGCGGCGCTCAGGGAGGCCGTGCCGGCACTTGTCGAGGCCGGTGTGGAGTCTGCGGCACATGACGCGCGCGTGCTCATGGCAGCGGCCCTGGAGCAGGAGACCGGAACCACGGTCTCGCCGCTGGATCTGGTCATGTGCGGCGGTGACACCGCACCGGCACTGTTCGTGGAACTCCTGCAGCGGCGAATCGCCAGGGAACCCCTGCAGCGGATCCTCGGTCATGGATCAGTGATGGGGATCGATCTCGCAGTCACCCCCGGGGTGTTCATTCCCCGACCGGAAACCGATCTGCTCATTGACTGGGTGGCGAGGGAGGCGGAACGTCGTGTGTCGCGCCGAGAGCACGGACTGTTCTCCCGGCTGCTCGAGCCGACCCTCACTATTGTGGATCTGTGCAGTGGACCTGGCACGGTCGCCCTGGGAGTGGCCCACGAGCTGAGCGTCCGGGGGATCCCGGAGAAGGTCTCTGTGCGTGTGGTCGGTCTGGAGATCACCGAGGAGGGCGTACACCTGGCACGAAGGAACGCCGGATCCTGGGTCGACGACGGACATGTTGACTCGCGTGTACAGGTGCAGTTCCACCGCGCCGATGTCTCGGCCCCGGCGGATATCGTGGCACTCGGACTCGTCAATTCCGCCGATATCGTGGCCTCCAACCCTCCCTATGTTCCGGAAACCACCCCGGTGTCGCCGGAGGTGGCCCAGGACCCCCACAACGCGGTGTTCTCGGGGGCAGACGGTCTGGCTCTGATGCGCCCGTTGGCCGGAATCATCGAACTGGTCGCGGCCCCCAGCGCGGCAGTCGCTGTCGAACACGATGATTCGACGGGGGAGGCAGTGCGGGAACTCCTCGTCGACGCCGGTGTTTCGGACGTGGTACAGCATCGTGACCTTGCGGGACGGGACCGGTTCGTCAGCGGGCAGGTGCACCGCGATCCCGGGCATCGTCCGGTACAGGGCTAGAGTGAACGGGTCAGAGTTAGTGACACAACGACATGAAGGGACGGACGGCGCAGACGATGGCACAGACCTACGACTGTTCTGAGGACGAAGGCCGGGAGAGCGGTGTCGCAGCGGCGCTCAGCGCAGTGAAGGCGGGTAGGCTGATCGTCACCCCCACCGACACCGTCTACGGCATTGGCGCCGATGCGTTCGACAATGATGCCGTGGCAGCGCTACTGCGTGCGAAACACCGCGGTCCCGATATGCCGGTGCCTGTCCTGATCGGTTCGTGGGACACGGTGGCCGGGCTGGTTCGGGACTACAGCGAGCCACTGCGACTGCTCACTGAGGCGTTCTGGCCCGGTGGGCTGACCATCGTCACCCACCAGGCCCCCAGTCTTCCGTGGAATCTCGGGGATACCCGGGGGACGGTGGCCCTGCGGATGCCTTTGCACCCGTTGGCCATCGAACTCCTGCAGCAGACCGGGCCGATGGCGGTGTCCAGTGCGAACATTTCGGGTAGCCCGGCCGCTCTCACGGCCGAGGCGGCACGGGAGCAACTCGGGGACTCTGTCTCGGTCTACCTCGATGCCGGTGAAGCCTCCATCGGGACGGCGTCGACAATCGTCGATCTTTCGGGGCACCGACCGCGTATTCTTCGTGACGGTGCCATCAGCGCCGACCGCGTCGGCGAGGTGCTCGGTATCTCGTCCGCCGCTCTTCTCGATGACGGCGCAGCACAGGGGCACTGAGGATGGACCTCTACGCGGCGTCCTGGTCCGGGGTAGGCGTGCCGTTCCGGGAACTGGCACTGATTCTGCTCGTCGGCTTGGTCACCACGTATCTGACCACCGGAATTATCCGGATGCTGATGCTCAGGTTCGGACGGTTGGCCGCCCCGCGTTCACGGGACGTGCACACGGTGCCGACTCCACGGCTCGGCGGGGTGGCGATGTTCACCGGCTTTGTTGTTGCCGTGCTTGTCGCTAACCAGTTGCCGGCATTGAATCGTGGTTTCCCGCCGGTGACCCCGGACATGGTCGCGGTTGTTGCTGCGGCGTTCGTCATCGTGATTGTGGGAGTGGTTGATGACCTCTTCGATATTTCCTGGGTGCTGAAGCTTGGCGGCCAGGTGGCGGGGTCCGTCGTGATGAGTCTGGCGGGGCTGTCGTGGTACCTGATCTACTCGCCGTTCGGAAGCGGCACCACGTTAATTCTTGACCAGGTCCAGTCGACGCTCTTGACCGCATTGCTGACCGTCGCCATCATCAACGCGATGAACTTCGTGGACGGGCTCGACGGACTCGCCGCCGGCCTCGGAGCCATCGCCGCGACAACGCTGTTGATCTATTCCCTGACGATCTTGCACGACCAGGGCGGTACCGTCAGTGCGTACCCACCGGCGATGATCTCAGCGGGTCTGCTGGGGGTGTGCCTGGGTTTTCTTCCGCACAACTTCTCGCCCGCACGGATATTCATGGGAGATTCCGGGTCGATGCTGATCGGTCTGCTGCTTGCCGCAGCGAGTGTGTCAGCGTCGGGCCGGATCAACATGGCGTTGTACGGCCCGGCGGATTTCCTGGCGTTGATGACCCCGGTTCTCGTCGTGATCGCCGCCCTCTTCATTCCGATGCTGGACCTGCTGATGGCCGTGGTTCGTAGGCTGAAGGCGGGAAAGAGCCCTTTCGCCCCCGACAAGCAGCACCTGCACCACCGTCTTCTCCGACTCGGTCACTCCCAGAAACAAGTTGTTCTGGTGTTGTACAGCTGGGTCGGCGTCGTGGCGCTGGGTGCTGTGGGGTCGACCGTCCTCCCGTTACCGATCGCTGCCATCGTCTTCGGTATGGCGATCCTCCTGGCGACGGCGTTCACTGCTGTCCCGCTGTGGCGCGAGCGCGGAGAGCGCCCGCATGCAGCGGCATCCGGGTAGGTCACTGACGTGGGGGACGGCTAGGCTGTAGCGCGTGACTGAGCAGAACAGCGAGCAGACGAACAACCTCCCCGATATCAACGAGTCTGACGGGGACCTGGCGGATCACCGACGCCCGCTGCTGAACGCAGCCCGGTCGGGTGCCATCGGCCTTCTGGTGATCACCGTGGTCTCCCTGGCACTGTGGGGGAACTTCCGAGGCCTCGAGGGGCTGTGGGGTGTCCTCATCGGGGCAGCCGTCGGTGGTGGATTCGTGCTGGCGACGGTAGCTGTGGTCCTGTTGACGTCGAACACGTCACCCCAGACCACGATGATCGTCACACTGGGGTCGTGGCTGATCAAGATCGTGGTCGTCCTCGGCATCCTCCTCGTACTCCGCGAGATGGATTTCTTCGACCATACGGCGATGGGGGTCACTGTCATTGCTGCACTGGTGGTCGCACTGGGAGCGGAAACCATCGGCATCATCCGGACGAATGTCACGAACGTCTGACCCGGGGGTGCATGCGCGAACCGTGTGAGGAAGGCGCGTCTGCTTTGGGGGAGCGGGGGGAGTTGGTTCGCGCACCTGCGCGGACGGCTGGTATGCTCTCCTGCGGGTAATCAGGTAGGCGGTCCCGTGTAGACACGCGTGCCCGCGAGTAAGCCTGGTATATCACCCCCGGTACCGTGCGGATGTGCGACGGAGTCCACGGTTCCGGGAACTCCTGACATCCTCCATCGCACCGCCTGACCACAATCACGCGGCCCAAACCACGGGAGAGAACGCTGAGCGTTACAACCTTGGCCATGAAGGGCGAATTCCACGCGCCTTCTATGGAGCATGAATTCTTCCCGGGGGAAGTGGATCCCAGCCAGCTCTGGTTCAGCGATTTCGCGAACGGCATCTTTGCAGTAGACCGCCTGATGATCATCCGTCTTCTGATGATCGTCATCCTGGCGGCTTTTTTTCTGTATGCCTTCCGTAAACCGAAGCTGATCCCGAGGGGTGCACAGAACGTTGCAGAGTACGCGGTCGACTTCGTCCGCGTGCACATCGCCGAAGAGATCCTGGGGAAGAAGGAGGGTCGGCGTTTCCTGCCGATCATCGCCACCATCTTCTTCGTGGTCCTCATCGGTAACTTGCCTGCGATCATTCCGGCGTTGAACATCTCCGCCAATGCGAGGGTCGGTATGCCGATCATCCTGGCGGCGGTGGCCTATGTCGCCATGATCTACGCAGGTGCCAAGCGTTACGGCTTCGGCAAGTTCGTGAAGTCCTCCGTGGTCATCCCGAACCTGCCTCCGGCGCTGCACCTGCTGGTCGTCCCGATCGAGTTCTTCTCCACCTTCGTCCTGCGGCCGGTCACCCTGACCATCCGTCTCATGGCGAATATGCTGGCCGGTCACATTGTTCTCGTGCTGCTGTTCGGTGCCACGAACTTCTTCTTCTGGCAGCTCAACGGCTGGACGCTGTTGGCCGGAGGAACACTCGTCGCTGCCATCGCCTTCACTCTGTTCGAGATGCTGATCATCTTCCTGCAGGCCTACATCTTCAGCCTGTTGACGGCGGTCTACATCGAGCAGTCGCTGCACGCGGACGAGCACTGACCCCCGACATCCACACATAAAATTCTCGCCCCGCCAACCGGAACCACAACAGTGGACTTGGGTGGGGCACCACGAAAGGGAATGGAATCCTAATGAACGACCTGCTGCTCCTCGCCCAGGACACCACCACCAAGTTCGAGGGTCTCGGCACCATCGGCTATGGCCTCGCCGCCATTGGCCCCGGTGTCGGTATCGGTATCCTGGTCGGCAAGACCGCAGAGGCCATGGCTCGCCAGCCCGAGATGGCCGGCCAGCTGCGCACCACGATGTTCCTGGGTATCGCCTTCACCGAGGCTCTCGCCCTCATCGGCCTGGTCGCCGGCTTCCTGTTCTAGTGTGCGGTGTCCCGGTCAGGGACACTGTGACAAGACCTTCACACTCAAGAGCGAAAGCTGGAGACTATGACGAACTACCTCATTCTGGCAGCCGATGAGCTGCCGCTGGAGGAGCAGATCAACCCTCTGCTCCCCAAGTCGTATGACATCGTCTGGTCCCTCGTCAGCTTCATCATCATCTTCGTGATCTTCTGGAAGTTCGTTCTTCCCAAGGTCAAGCAGGTCATGGCTGACCGCACCGACCAGATCGAGGGTGGCATCGCACGTGCCGAGCAGGCACAGGACGAGGCCAAGGCCGCGTTGGAGAAGTACAACGCACAGTTGGCTGAGGCCCGCACCGAAGCTTCCCAGATTCGCGACGACGCCCGCTCGCAGGGTCAGAAGATCATCGCTGACATGAAGACCCAGGCGACCGACGAGTCCAACCGCATCATCGAGTCCGGTAACAAGCAGCTGCTTGCGCAGCGCGAGGCCGTCGTCTCTGATCTGCGTAAGGAGATGGGGGAGAACTCCATCAACCTCGCCGAGCGACTGCTGGGCGACCAGCTGTCGGACGACGTTAAGCGTTCCGGTACGATCGACTCCTTCCTCGCTGATCTCGACAGCGTCGGATCGGGGAAGTGAGGCCCGTGCACGCAGCGAGCAGAACAACCCTGGACCAGCTGACTGAGTCGCTGGACGGTGCACTGTCCGGTGCCACCGACACCGCCGCCGCCGGCGCAGCCACGGGTTCCGAGCTGTTCGAGGTCGCAGACCTCCTGGACAGCGACCGGTCCCTGCGCACGGCGTTGGTTGACCAGACTGTTCCGGCCGACCGTCGCGCCGCACTGGCCGACGGGCTGCTGGCGGGCAAGGTCTCCGACACGACACGCGAGACTGTCTCGCAGGTCGTCAAGGGCACCTGGTCCAACACCCGGGACCTGCGCCACGGGCTGGTCGAGCTGGGCCGCCGTGCCCTGCTGCGTGCAGCCCATGAGCAGGGCCATCGCGAGAAGGTCGCTACCGAACTCTTCGATGTTGCGCGTCTCCTCGAACGGGAGCCGGAACTGGAGATGCTTCTGGCAGACCGTCTCGCGTCCGGCGAGAAGCGTCGGGAGCTGCTGGCAAAGGTCCTTTACGGACACGTCAGCGCCATCACTGAGGCGCTCGCGCTTCAGGTGGTCGGTCGTCCCGTCGCCCGTCCGGTGGAGGACCTTGACGCACTGTGTGACTTCGCAGCTGGGCTTGACGGACGTCGGGTTGCCCGCGTCCGTTCGGCCGCGGCACTGTCGGAGGCACAGGAGCAGGCATTGGGTCAGAAGTTGGAGAAGATCTACGGTTCCGCGATGTCCGTCCATTCCGAGGTTGACACCAGCCTCCTCGGCGGAGCGGTCATCCGGGTCGGCGATGAAGTGATCGACGGCAGCACAGCTGGAAAGCTGGAGCGTATGCGTCGGGCGCTCGTCTAGCCCCGGATAGAACCTCGATCGACAAGATAATTCATGTAATGCTGGAAGACGATACCGAGAGCAGGAAGAACATGGCGGAGCTTACGATCTCCTCCGATGAGATCCGTAGCGCGATTGCGAACTACACCTCAAGCACTTCCGCGGAGGCCTCCCGTGAGGAGGTCGGCGTGGTTACGATGGCAGCGGACGGCATTGCCCAGGTTTCTGGTATGCCCTCCGTGATGACCAACGAACTGCTTGAGTTCCCCGGCGGCGTCATCGGAGTCGCACAGAACCTCGAGACCGATTCGATCGGCGTCGTGGTGCTGGGCAACTACGAGTCGCTGAAGGAAGGCGACGAAGTCAAGCGGACCGGTGATGTCCTGTCCGTTCCGGTTGGGGAGAACTTCCTCGGCCGGGTCATCAACCCCCTGGGCCAGCCCATCGATGGTCGCGGTGACATCGAGTCCACCGAGACCCGCGCCCTGGAGCTGCAGGCACCGTCGGTGCTGCAGCGTCAGCCGGTGCACGAGCCGATGCAGACCGGCATCAAGGCCATCGATGCCATGACCCCGATCGGCCGCGGTCAGCGTCAGCTGATCATCGGCGACCGTAAGACGGGCAAGACCTCCGTCTGCATCGACACCATCCTGAACCAGCGCGAGAACTGGGAGTCCGGGGATCCGACGAAGCAGGTACGCTGCATCTACGTCGCGATCGGCCAGAAGGGCTCGACCATTGCTGCGCTGCGGCAGACCCTGGAAGAGCAGGGTGCACTGGACTACACGACCATCGTGGCAGCTCCGGCATCCGACTCCGCCGGTTTCAAGTGGCTCGCTCCGTTCGCCGGCGCGGCCCTGGGTCAGCAGTGGATGTACGAGAGTAAGCACGTCCTCATCATCTTTGACGACCTGACCAAGCAGGCTGAGGCCTACCGCGCCATCTCCCTGCTGCTGCGCCGTCCGCCGGGACGTGAGGCATACCCGGGTGACGTTTTCTACCTGCACTCCCGTCTGCTGGAACGTGCCGCAAAGCTGTCCGACGAAGAGGGTGCTGGCTCGATGACCGCACTGCCGATCATCGAAACCAAGGCCAACGATGTCGGTGCGTTCATCCCCACCAACGTCATCTCCATCACCGACGGCCAGGTCTTCCTGGAGTCCGACCTGTTCAACCAGGGCGTCCGTCCGGCCATCAACGTCGGTGTCTCGGTCTCGCGTGTGGGTGGCGACGCCCAGACCAAGGGCATGAAGAAGGTTGCGGGTAACCTGCGACTGGACCTCGCCGCCTACCGTGACCTGGAGGCCTTCGCAGCCTTCGCGTCCGACCTGGACGAGTACTCGAAGGCACAGCTGGAGCGCGGTGAGCGTCTCGTTGAGCTGTTGAAGCAGCGGGAAACCGAGCCGCAGGCCGTCGAGGACCAGATGGTTTCCATCTTCCTCGCGGGTGAAGGTGAGTTCGACTCGGTCGCTGTCGAGGACATTCGTCGCTTCGAGGCTGAGCTGTGGGAGTACCTGCACGCCAACAACGCCGCGGTCTACGAGCAGATCAACGGCGGAACCCCGCTGTCGGACGAGTCCAAGAAGACGCTGGTGTCCGCTACCGGCGAGTTCAAGCGCAGCTTCCAGTCCACCGACGGAACCCCGGTCATCAACGAGCCTGAGGCTCAGGCTTTGGCCGACGAAGATCTCGATCAGTCCCAGATCACCGTCTCCCGCAAGAAGTAGGCGCGGGTAACTAAGACGATGACTGCACAGACCGAGTACACAGAAGAAAGGAGGTAGCAGCGATGGCAACACTTCGCGAACTGAGGGGTCGGATCAAGTCCGTCAACTCGACGAAGAAGATCACGAAGGCCCAGGAGCTCATCGCGACCTCCAAGATCACCAAGGCGCAGGCTCGCGTAGACGCGTCCCAGCCTTACGCCGACGAGGTCACTCGGGTCATTCAGCGTCTCGCGTCAGCGTCCTCACTGGATCACCCGATGCTGGATGTCGAGGCTGAAGCCAAGCGTGCGGCAATTCTCGTCATCACGAGTGACCGTGGCATGTGCGGTGGTTACAACCACAACGTGCTGAAGAAGACCGCCGAACTGCGTAAGCGGCTCGAGGGCGAGGGCAAGGACGTCGTCCTGTACATCGCCGGCTCCAAGGGAGTCACCTTCTACAGCTTCCGCGGCGAAGACGTCGCAGGGTCCTGGACAGGTTTTTCCCAGGATCCCGTCTACTCCGCAACGCACGACCTACGGCGACACCTCATCGACGGCTTCATCGCCGGTGATGAGGGCAACGTCCAGTGGCGCGAGGGGCTGAACGTCCCGGAAGGCGAAGAGCTGCCCGGATTTGGCGAGCTCCACGTGGTCTACACGAAGTTCGAGTCGATGCTGACGCAGACGCCGCGCGCGATTCGCATGCTGCCGATTGCGACCCAGATGGACGACGAACCGCTGCGCACCGGTGAGGACATGCTCTCCGACAGCGGCGACCCGGTCTCCGCAGAGGTCGATTTCGAGCCGGACCCGGATTCGCTCCTGAAGGCCCTGCTGCCGCAGTACGTTTCCCGGAGCATCTTCGCCCTGATGCTGGAAGCCGCTGCAAGTGAGTCCGCTGCTCGACGTACCGCAATGTCCGCGGCGACGGACAACGCCACAGCGCTGGTCAACGACCTTTCCCGTGTCGCCAACCAGCTGCGCCAGGCGAAGATCACCCAGGAAATCTCAGAGATCGTCGGTGGCGTGAACGCGCTCGCCGACAGCGGAGAAAGTGACTAACTATGACTACAGCTACTGAGGTGCAGCGCGACAGCGCCGCATCGACTGCTGCCGGTCGCGTGGTCCGAGTCATCGGACCGGTCGTCGACGTGGAGTTCCCGCGCGGCGCGCTACCGGCACTGTACAACGCACTTGAGGTGGAGGTGACTCTGGAAGCGGTGGCCAAGACCATCGTCCTGGAGGTCGCACAGCACCTCGGTGACAACATCGTCCGTGGTGTCTCCATGGCCCCGACCGACGGCCTGGTCCGTGGGGCCGAGGTCACCGACACCGGTCGTCCGATTTCCGTCCCGGTCGGGGACGTTGTCAAGGGCCACGTGTTCAACGCCCTGGGTGACTGCCTCGATGAGCCGGGTCTCGGTCGCGACGGCGAGCAGTGGGGCATCCACCGTGACGCCCCGAGCTTCGACCAGCTCGAGGGCCGTACCGAGCTCATGGAGACCGGCATCAAGGTCATCGACCTGCTGACCCCGTACGTGAAGGGTGGCAAGATCGGCCTGTTCGGCGGTGCCGGTGTGGGCAAGACCGTGCTCATCCAGGAGATGATCACCCGTATCGCCCGCGAGTTCTCCGGTACCTCCGTGTTCGCCGGTGTCGGCGAGCGCACCCGTGAGGGCACCGACCTGCGTCTCGAGATGGAAGAGATGGGCGTCCTCCAGGACACGGCCCTTGTCTTCGGTCAGATGGATGAGCCCCCGGGAGTCCGTATGCGCGTGGCACTGTCCGGCCTGACCATGGCGGAGTACTTCCGCGATGTCCAGAACCAGGACGTGCTGCTGTTCATCGACAACATCTTCCGTTTCACCCAGGCCGGCTCCGAGGTCTCCACGCTGCTGGGCCGTATGCCCTCCGCCGTGGGTTACCAGCCGACCCTGGCAGACGAGATGGGTGTGCTCCAGGAGCGAATCACCTCGACCAAGGGCCGTTCGATCACGTCTCTGCAGGCCGTCTACGTGCCCGCCGACGACTACACCGACCCGGCCCCGGCGACCACCTTCGCTCACCTGGATGCGACGACCGAGCTCAACCGTGCTATCGCTTCGAAGGGTATTTACCCTGCGGTGGACCCGCTGACCTCGACCTCGCGCATCCTGGAGCCTGGCATCGTCGGTGACCGCCACTACGCTGTCGCACAGCGTGTGATCGGTATTCTGCAGAAGAACAAGGAACTGCAGGACATCATCGCCATCCTGGGTATGGATGAGCTGTCCGAAGAGGACAAGATCACCGTCCAGCGGGCCCGTCGTATCGAGCGCTTCCTGGGCCAGAACTTCTTCGTGGCCCAGAAGTTCACCGATATCCCCGGTTCCTTCGTGCCCCTCGAGGACACGATCGACGCCTTCGAGCGCATCTGTGACGGCGAGTTCGACGCCTACCCGGAGCAGTGCTTCGACGGTCTGGGTGGACTCGACGACGTCGAGGCCGCTTACAAGAAGCTCACCGAGAAGTAAGGGGTCACGCACATGGCTGAGATTGCCGCTGAACTGGTGGCCGTGGAGCGGATGCTGTGGTCGGGTAAGGCCACCTCCGTCACCGCACAGACCACCGAGGGCGAGATCGGCGTGCTGCCCGGCCACGAGCCGCTGCTCGGCCAGTTGGTCGAGAACGGCGTCGTGGTCATCCGGACCACTGAGGGAGAGACTCTCGTCGCCGCGGTACAGGGCGGTTTCCTGTCCGTGTCGACGGCGAAGATCACCATTCTCGCCGATTCCGCATTGTGGGCCCATGAGGTCGACACCGCTGACGCCGAGGCGCGCGAGCGCGACGCCTCGACCGACGAGGAGCGGGAGTTGGCACAGTCCGAACTTCGCGCCGTGAAGCGTCTGCAGGAGAGCTGACAGCCGCTGCACCTGCCGCCGGGCCGGTCACCTCAATGAGGTGACCGGCCCGGCGTTCTTCGTGGGCTGCGGTGACGGCAGGAGTATCGTCCCCTTTTGGTACTCCCTCCGAGCGGCGGTAACATCAACCGAAAGTTCGGAGGCGCAATTCCCCCGACGGACGACTACCGTCGGAGGATGACGACCGAGAAGGGGCGTACCTGGTGCTGTTGAACATTCTGGTCACCGTTGTGGTGATCGTGCTCGTCTGCGGAGCACTTATCGCAGGTGCGCGTTTTCTTACGCTCCGCAGTCGAGGAATCCCCGTGGTGGTCAGAAGCCTTCCGAATCCGGATGGCAGGCACTGGCGCCACGGGGTTCTTGTATACGGGAGCGGGATCGCCAGGGTGTACAAACTCCGGTCGGTCCGGCCCGAGTCGGACCTGCAGCTGAGTCGTCACCACACCGAGATCACCGACAGGCGCCCCATCACCCGTCGAGAAGCGGCGTTCCTCGAGTCGGAACTGCACGTGATGACGTTGCTCGACGGAAAGAGGACCTGGGAGGTCGCCCTGGACGATGCCGGAGACACCGCTCTGGTCTCCTGGTTGGAGTCGGCGCCGTCGGAACGGATGGTGCGGTCGGACATGCGGATGGCGCGGAAGCGCGGAATCCGTTAACCCTTCTGGAGTGGATACGGGGGTGGGGTGCTGCCGTCAACCCCGGTGGTTGATGGGGTAGCCTGTTCTCCATGCGTTTGGTCATTTGCCGCTGCTCCGTCGACTACGAGGGGCGTCTCGCGGCCCATCTTCCCGAAGCCGACCGTCTGATCATGGTCAAAGCGGACGGTTCCGTGAGCATCCATGCGGATGACCGGGCCTACAAGCCTCTCAACTGGATGACGCCTCCGTGCACGTTGACCGTTGCGGAATCAGCCGATGTGCCGCAGGACATGGCGGAGCAGGGCGTGGAGTCTGTGTGGACCGTGGAGAATCCGAAGAAAGAGCGGCTCACCATCCGCCTCTGGAAGGTGTACTCCGACACGTCCCACGAACTGGGGGAGGATCCCGGGTTGGTCAAGGACGGCGTCGAGTCTCATCTGCAGGAGCTGCTGGCGGAACAGATCGATATTCTCGGCGAGGGGTACACGCTGGTTCGGCGTGAGTATCCCACCGCCATCGGCCCGATCGACATCCTGTCACGCGATGCGGACGGACAGACTGTCGCGGTGGAGATCAAACGCCGGGGCGGCATCGACGGGGTCGAGCAACTGTCGCGGTACGTCGATCTGTTGAACCGCGATGAACTCCTGGCGCCGGTACAGGGTGTGTTTGCCGCGCAGGAGATCAAACCTCAGGCGAAGACGCTGGCCGAGGACCGGGGCTTCCGGTGCGTGACCTTGGATTACCAGGCGATGCGCGGTGTGGAGTCGGACGAACTCCGTTTGTTCTGAGGACGGTCACGGGTCGATGCCGAGGCGAAACAGGAGACAGGGACACCAGGACCGCACCACACGTCGGGACGGGGCCTCATATCTCGGGACACGGCGCGAGGACGCGCCGTCCTGGGCAGGTGGTCCGTCCGGGTGGGCCGAATCGTACCTGGTACGTCGCATCGGGTCCCAGTCGGCTGTGAAGTACTACGTCTGCCCGGGCTGTAACCAGAACATCCCGCCGGGGCTGGCGCACATCGTCGCCTGGCCGGATTCACACCGTGGCGGCGACAACCGCCGGCACTGGCACACCGGGTGTTGGGAGCGGCGTCGGACCGGTCGGCGCTAAGATGGGGCGCCATGACGACACCGAACAATCCGGGACACCATCAGCAGCGCGGCCCCGCAACGCCGAATCGTTTCGCGGCAGGTGCCGTGGACCTCGGCGCTGTGAAGGAGGCTGCAGATCAGCGTCAGCGGGCAGCTGAACGGACCAGGGAGGAAGCCGAGAGCGGAGTGCGCGTCGCACGCAGTGCGGCGATCACTCCGGACACCTTCGAACAGGACCTCGTCGTCCGTTCAACCCAGGTAGCGGTGATCCTCCTTCTGGGAAGTCAGCGTGCGGAGGGATGCGCGGACATGGCCGCGGAGTTCACCCGACTCGCCGAAGCCCAGGATTCCTCCGGAGAGCCGGTCCAGTGGGTCTTTCGCGAGGTCGACGTTGACTCGACTCCGGAGATCGCCCAGGCACTTCAGGTGCAGGCGGTCCCTACGGTACTGGCACTGGCCGGCGGTCGCCCGCTGACCAATTTCGAGGGCGTTCAGCCGCCGGAACAGATCGCCCAGTTCGTCGCCGCAGTGGTTCGTGCCGTCGACGGCAGGTTGCCAGGGCTTCCCGAAGAGGAGGGCGCCGGCGAGGATGCTGGAGCGGCCGGGGTTGACGGTGCTGACAGTGACGCCGGTGACGGGGATGGAGCAGACCCCCGCTTCGACGAAGCCGCCTCACTGCTCGACGAGGAGGACTTCACCGGCGCCACGGCCGTGTATGACCGGATTATCGCAGACACCGCCGCGGAGCCGGAGACCGTCTCGGAGGCCCGAGCCGCACGGGTGACGGCTGTTCTCCTGGAGCGATCGGCGTCCGGTGCCTCCGACGACATCGATGACCTCTTGTTGGCAGGTGCGCGCGAGGAGGCGTTTGACACGCTCATTGAGCGCATCAGGACCAGTGAGGGGAAAGACCGCGATGCGGCGCGTTCGCGACTCCTGGAGATTTTCTCCATGTACGACACTGCTGACCCGGCGGTCATCGCCGCCCGGACCCGAATGGCTTCCGCGCTGTTCTGAGTGGCGGAGGACGGGATCGTCGGTGACGGGGACCCCTGATCTGCCGCCGGTGGTGCGGATAGGGCACGATGGGAAGGGTGAATGACACCATCATCTCGACTCCCGCCACTGCCGATGCCCTGGATGAGGACCTTGTCCTGGATCTCCGCGACGTTGCCATGGTCCGCGACGGACGACATGTCCTTCATCCGGTGACATGGCAGGTAGAGGTTGACGAGCGATGGATTCTCATCGGCCCGAACGGTGCCGGGAAGACGTCGCTGCTGACGATTGCCGGTGCACGTCAGTATCCGTCGTCCGGCACGGCGCGGATCGTGGGGGAGACGCTGGGGAGGACCGACGTCCGGGAACTGCGGACCGCCGTGGGGATGTCCTCTGCCGCCGTCGCTCATCAGGTCCCCGGAGGAGAGAAGGTCATCGACCTCGTTATCTCTGCCGGATATGACGTGATGGGGCGGTGGCGTGAGAAGTATGACCGGGGAGATGAACTCCGTGCCATGGAGATCCTGGAGCAGATGGGTGCGGTCCACCTCGGCGACCAGATGTGGGAGACGCTGAGCGAAGGTGAGCGCAAGCGGGTCCTGATTGCCCGGGCGTTGATGACTGACCCCGAACTTCTGCTGCTCGACGAACCGGGGGCCGGTCTTGATCTGGGAGGCCGCGAAGACCTGGTCATGATGCTCGGTGAACTGGCAGCGGACCCGGACGCACCGGCTACGGTGATGGTCACTCACCACGTCGAGGAGATCCCGCCGGGATTCACCCACGGTATGATTCTCGACGAGGGGCGTGTGGTGGCACAGGGATTGCTTGAGGACGTGATGACGTCAGAGAACCTGACACGTGCCTATCATCAGCCGATCTCTCTGACCGTCGACGATGGTCGGTACTTTGCCCGTCGGACGAGAAATGCTGGAAGTCACCGCGCACGGTAGCACCCGCCAGCGCTCGGTAACTGAGACGACGTGAGAGGGCTATGGTGGAGGACATGGTGGACGGCAGCGTGAACAGCAGACACCGCGCAGGAGACAACGGCGCCGTTGCGGCAGACTCTGCAGTGGCGCCCGCCCGGCACGCCTCGACACTGATGCTCCTGAGAGACACCCTCAGTGGCCCCGAGGTCTATGTGCAGGAGCGCGCAAGCACGATGCGCTTCTGCGCGGAGATGACGGTGTTTCCCGGTGGGGGAGTGGACGCCAGGGACCTGCCCGGTGACGCTGACGGTGACGGGCACGATTCACCGGCGATCGGCTGGCAGGGACCGTCGACCCAGTGGTGGTCAGAGCGACTGGGGACCACGCCCGACCTGGCCCGGGCCCTGGTGTGTGCGGCCGTGCGTGAGACGTTCGAGGAGACCGGGACTCTGCTGGCAGGTTATGCCGGGGAGTCGGCGGAGAACGGCAGTGGCCCGGTCCGGGACACGACTCCTTATCTGCCGTTTCGCCAGGAGCTGGAACATCACCGGCTGGCGTTCTCCGATTTTCTGAGTATGCATGACCTGGTTCTCCGCGGAGATCTGCTGCGGCCGTGGGCGAACTGGGTGACCCCTGAATCCCAGCCGATCCGGTATGACACCGCATTCTTCGTTGCGGCGATGCCTGAGGGCCAGGAGGCGTACGGCGACACCCGCGAAGCGACGTCGACCGGGTGGTTCCGTCCGGCGACGCTTTTGGACGGCTGGCGTAACAGGAAGATCAATCTGATGCCTCCGACCTGGGCACAACTCAAGATGCTCGATACTTTCCGGAGCGTCAGTGAGGTGCTGGATTTCGCCGAGACGCTGCGGGTCGACCCGGTCCGTAGTGAGCCTGTCGATGAACCGTATATGGCGGAGTACTACCTGTTGGAGACCCGGATGTACGGCTATCCGGAACGGGTGTTCGCTCCCGGGATGAAATTCGCCGTCGATCCGGAGGACCTGCCTCCGTCCCCGTTCTCGTGACATATACGGTCGACGAGGTCCACTGGCTCGCCGAGAATGCGGGTGCCGTGGCAGAGGCTGAGCAACTCGAGTTGTCGACGTCGAGCAAGGTGCGGGACAGTGCGAGACTCCGGGAGCGCCACGGTGACAAGGCGAGGGCGCTCAGTGAATTGGTGACGGCGCGGCGCGCGGCTGTGCGGGGCGGGAAAGTGCCCGGGGACTGGTTGGTCTGCGGAGAGTCGGGGCAACAGGCGACTCCGGCCCTGGTTGCGGCAGAACGTGCGGGTTTCCTTGCCGAGGTTCTGGGCGTGGGTTCGTCCGGGGGCCAGACGGGGCCGGTTGTCGCGGACGTGACCTGTTCGGTGGGCACAGAGCTCCTTCATCTGTCCCGGTGGTTCGGAACCGTGTTCGGTGCTGATCTGGATCCTGCACGGCTGGCGATGGCGCAGTACAACATGGCAGCGTCAGGTGTGTCCGCACACCATGTCGGGCTCGTCCGTGCGGACGCTGTCCTGCCTGCCTTTGCACCGGGAAGCGTCGACGTCGTGGTGGCTGATCCGGCACGTCGGACGTCCCGCGGGCGGATCCGTGATCCAAAGGACCTGCTTCCACCACTTCCTGACCTGTTGTCGGCGCATGCGGGAGCCGCTCTGGCGGTGAAGTGTGCCCCGGGAATCGACTACACAGACTGGGAGGGGCAGGTTGATGTCGTCAGCGTCGACGGTGGCGTGAAAGAGGCGTGTCTCTACACCCCCGACCTGGCACGCCATGATCGTCGTGCAGTGGTGTTCCGCAAGGGTGAACGACGGGTGCTGACCACTGATGACCCGGAGTCGGAGGACGTAGCTGCCCTCGGACGGTACATCCTCGACCCGGATGGGGCGATCGTGCGCGCGGGGCTGGTACGCCAGTACGCTGCAGCGATCGGGTGGTGGCGGATTGACCCGCATATCGCCTACCTCAGCGGGGATTCTCTCGGTGCGTTCCGGGAGGGTGGTGCAGTGCCAGGGCAGCGCGTCTTCGAGGTGATCGATCAGGTGCCGCTGAAGCGACTGAAGTCAGCACTTGCTTCGTTGGGGTGCGGGCGCCTGGAAATCCTCGTGCGGGGTGTGGACGTGGACCCGGATGCGCTACGCCGGAAGATGAAGTTGAAACGCGGACACGGTGGCCGGGAACTGACGGTCGTCGTCGCGCGGATCGGGGACACGGCGACAGCCGTGATCGCGCAGGAACTACACCTGCGGGGGTAGTGATAAAAAAATGATTTCCGGCACGCCGCCCGGTATCGGTGCAGGTGACGCAGTTTCTGAGGTGACGTGGCCCGGAGCGGATTTCCGATGTGCGCTACATCACGGTGATTCGCAGGTAGACTTCTGACCGAAGAAAAGCACCCCAAGCAGGAAGGCCTATGAATGTCGAACATCGTGGTTCTGGTCAAGCAGGTGCCGGACACCTATTCCGAGCGCAAGCTGACTGATGACGACTTCACCCTCGATCGTGAGAACGCCGACGCGGTCCTCGACGAGATCAACGAGAATGCCGTAGAAGCTGCACTCCAGCTCAAGGAAGCTGGTGGCGACCGCAACGTCGTCGTGCTTTCCGTCGGTCCTGCCAGCGCCAAGGACGCGCTGCGCAAGGCACTGTCCCTCGGTGCGGACGAGGCCATCCTCGTCACCGACGATGCCCTGGCAGGCTCCGATGCTCTCGGTACCGCCTGGACCCTGTCGAACGCGCTGAACCTGGTCGATGACATCGAGCTGATCATCGCGGGTAACGCATCGACCGACGGTGTCGCAGGTGCGGTTCCCGGCCTGCTCAGCGAGTACCGCCAGATCCCGGCGCTGACGCATCTGCGCACCCTCGATGTCACGGCCGACAAGGTGTCGGGCGAGCGTGTCACCGAGGACGGCGTCTACACGGTCGAGGCTCCGAAGCCGGCCATCGTCTCTGTCACGGAGAAGGCCAATACCCCGCGTTTCGCTGTCTTCAAGGGCATCATGGCTGCCAAGAAGAAGAAGATCCGCGAAGTCAGCCTGGGCGACATCGGCGTCGCTGCGGAGAACGTCGGCCTGGCGGCTGCGTCCACGTCCGTGACGAACGCTGCTCCGAAGCCGGAGAAGACCGCCGGCGAGATCATCACCGACGAGGGCGACGGCGGCAACAAGCTGGTCGAGTACCTCGTGTCGAAGAAGCTCGTCTAGTTCACCCCGATTCCCGAGAACGAATCTGTCGAAAGGACATTCACAACCATGACCAACGTCCTGGTACTTGTCGAGCACACGCAGGGTGAACTGAAGAACTCCACCCTCGAGCTCATCACCGCAGCCCGCGCATTCGGCACCGTCGGTGCCGTCGTCGTCGGTGCCCCCGGCACCGCCGAGAAGCTGCAGTCCGGTCTGGCTGCCGGTGGCGCCGAGACCATCTACGCCGCTGAGTCGGAGGACGCGGAGAAGTACGTCGTCACCCCCTCCGTCGACGCCGTGTCCGGCCTCGCAGCCCAGCTGCAGGTCCCGGTAGTCATCGCCGCTGGCGCCGCCGGTAACGAAATCGCCGGTCGCGTGGGCGCCCGCGTCGCTTCCGGTGTGCTCTACGACCAGATCGAGATCCACGCCGACCGCTCCGCCACCGGCTCCATCTTCGGCGGGGACTTCACTGTCGAGTCCACCGCCGGCGGCGCGTCCCCGGTCTACACCCTGCGCGCCGGTGCGGTTGACCCGGAGCCGCAGGCCGCCTCCGGCACCATCCAGCCCGTCGAGCTTCCTGCTGCCGGCCCGACCGCCGTGACCGTCACCTCCTTCTCCCCGGCGGAGAAGGCTGACCGTCCTGAGCTCACCGAGGCGAAGATCGTCGTCTCCGGTGGCCGTGGTGTCGCTGGTCCGGAGGGCTTCCGCGATGTCGTCGAGCCCCTGGCCGACGTGCTCGGCGCAGCGGTCGGTGCGTCGCGCGCTGCTGTCGACGCCGACTACTACCCGGGCAAGTTCCAGGTCGGACAGACGGGTAAGACCGTCTCCCCGAACCTGTACCTGGCCCTCGGTATCTCCGGTGCCATCCAGCACAAGGCCGGTATGCAGACTTCCAAGACCATCGTCGCCGTGAACAAGGATGACGAGGCCGGTATCTTCGAGATCGCTGACTTCGGTGTCGTCGGCGACCTCTTCAAGGTCGCCCCGCAGGCGACCGAGGCTCTCAAGGCCCGCGGCTAGGAGTACGTCCCTGCAGGCACCTGGCGGTGTCTGTGCCGGAACCGCCGGGTAGACTGTGCGGTGAACCGGTGAGGTGTACCGTGCACGGCACAACGAGGACCCGCACTCATCGAGTGCGGGTCTTCGCCGTATTCCCGGAAGTTTCGGCGGCGCCCCACCATGCCACTCCGAGCCCACCACGAAGGACAGAATGCCGTGACCACCCTCTTCGTCATCATGTTCCTGATGCTCGGCACCGTCCTGACGGTGGGGGTCGGCGACCGTATCGGCCTTCCGTGGCCGGTCCTGCTTCTCCTGGTGACGACCGCGGTGATGTTTATCCCGGGCACTCCCACCGTGTGGATTGAACCGGAGCTCATCCTTCCTCTGTTCCTACCTCCACTGCTGTGGGCGCTGGCACGCAGGACATCGTGGGGAATGTTCCGGGACCAGTGGCGGACGATCCTCAGCCTGTCGGTGGGGCTGGTGTTCACTACCGTCGCTGTCGTGACCGGCGTGACCATGCTGATCATCCCGGGAGTTGGGCTGGTGGCTGCCATGGCTCTCGCCGCAGCGGTTGCTCCACCAGACCCCGTCGCCGTCGAGGCGGTCGCGGAACCTGCAGGCATTCCCCGCAGGATCATCGGGTCCCTGCAGTCTGAGGGGCTGTTCAACGACGCTGCCTCTCTGGTGATCTTCAGTGCGGCGATCACCGCGGCAGAGTTCAATGATGACATCCACTGGTTTGAGGCCGGCGGGACGTTCATCTACAGCGCGGTGGGTGCGGTGATTCTCGGATGGCTCGTCGGACGGGGATCGGCGTTGGTGCTGGGGTGGCTGGATTCCCCCGTCGCCGGTAACGCATTCACCTGGGTCCTGCCGTTCATGGTGTACCTCGCGGCGGAGGAGATCCACGTGTCCGGCGTGATCGCCGTGGTCGTCGCCGCGGTGGAGCTGACGTCCCGTGCGGATGCGACGGCAGCGGACTCCAGGTTGACCGGCTCGGCGTTCTGGGAGGTCACCGAACTTCTGGTCACGGGGTTGGCCTTCGGGCTGATGGGCATGAATGTCCGCGACGCGATCATCGACGATCAGACAGACCACCTCAACCCGGTCTGGTGGGGTCTGGTGATCTCCGCCGTGCTGATCCTGGTGAGGTTCCTCTGGATGTTCTGGCTGCTGCGAGCCAACCGAACCAAGCGGGGCCGCTACCGTGCGCCGATCCGTTTCACCGACGTGATCTTGCTCAGCTGGTCCGGGATGAGGGGACTGGTGACGTTCGCGCTGGTGCTGTCGTTGAACCCGGCGGATTTCCCGCTGCGCGACGAGTTCACCATCGTCGCCTTCGTCGTACTTCTGTGCACGATGGTGATCCCGGGGCTCACCCTGCCTGCACTGACGTCGTACCTGCGCACGCACCACGACGTGCAGGACCTGGACGATAAGCTGACGGAGGAGGCCCTCGACGAGGCGTACCGGGTCGCGCTGGACGTTGTCCGCAAGCAGATGAGCGAAGGGCTCTCGCCAGAACAGGCGGCCCGGATCGAGGAACGGCTCGGTCTTGTGCGCTCGGCATCGAACCTGGACGACAGCTCTGATGACAGCGCCGATGATGCTCCGGACGAAGTGGGCGCGACGGAGGCCGAGATCCTCCGCAAGCGTCGCGCCCGCAGCCAGGCGTTGGGCCGCAAAGCCCTCGACGTCAGGCGTGAGGCGATGTACGCAGCCCAGCGCAGTCTGGCCGCGTCGAAGTCGCGACGGGGCGTGGATCCCGAAGCGATCGGGGAGAAGATGCGCGAGCTTGACCGCCGCCTCCTCGCTTTCCCCGAGGAAAAGTGAGTGCCTGTGACACCGACAACACCGACAACGCCGAGGATCTTCGCCGACCACGCCGCTACCGCACCGTTACGCCCGGAGGCGGCTGCCGCGATGGCCGATACAGGGATGCTGCTGAACCCCGCCGGTCAATACGCTTCGGGACGACACGCGCAGCGGGTGCTGGAAGATGCACGCGAACAGGTGGCCGAGCTTCTGGGCGCTGACCGCGCTGAGGTGATCTTCACTGCCTCCGGGACAGAATCGGACAATCTGGCTGTCCAGGGTCTCGCGTATGGCGCAAAGAAGTCACGGGGACCTGCAGCCCGGAGGATTCATGCTGCGACGACGGAACACCCTGCCATCGTCGAGACCGTCGACTGGCTGTGCAGCGACCTGATGGGCGGAGGAGCTCCGCAGTTCGATCACAGTGAGATGCCCGTCGACGAGAAGGGGCGAGTTCGTGTCAGCGAACTGCCGGAGCTGGAGGCGTCGGTCGACGCTGTCATGACCTGCATGTGGGCGAACAACGAAACAGGCAATCTGCAGCCGGTTGCTGACCTGGCAGGACGAGCAGCCGCCGCCGGTGTGCCGTTCCACGTCGATGCCGTACAGGCTGTCGGTCACCTGCCCGTGGACTTCCATGCTCTCGGCAGCTCGACGTTGGCGGCGAGTGCGCACAAGTTCGGCGGTCCAAAATCCATGGGTATCCTGCTCGCCCGTCGGGACGCGGTACTGGTCAGCCCTCTGCGCGGGGGTGGGCAGGAGAGAGGCGTCCGGTCAGGGACCGCGAACCCTCAGGGCGCGGCAGGCACCGCCGCAGCCCTGGCTGCCGCTGTCAGCGAGATGGAGGAGGAACGGCGACGGCTGTCAGTGTTCCGGAAGAAGGTTCTTTCCGTTGTCGGTGCGATTCCACAGTCGCAGATCTACACCGATCCCTCCGGCGGTGCGCTTCCCGGGCATGTCCATGTGGCATTTCCCGGGGCGGAGGGAGACAGCCTGATCATGTTGCTGGATGTCGCAGGAGTGGACGCCTCAACAGGGTCGGCATGTTCGGCCGGGGTGAACCGGGCCAGCCACGTGTTGACGGGCATGGGGGTCCCGGTTGAGGTGGCACGCGGCGCGCTGCGGCTGACCTTCGGGACGGCCACCACCGCGGACGACGTCGACCGGCTCTGCTCGTTGTTGCCCGGTGTCGTTGATCAGGCGCGTGCGGCAGGGATGGCCTCGTAGCGGCAGGGCTGTCGTGCCTGTCGATGGACGGATTCGCACCTGACCTGGCACGGTGTAGGGTGAAAGGTCGACTGCAGGGGCCTCGAGAGCTGGCGGTCACACACGATCACCGACGTGCACCGGTGTGCACGGGAGAGAAGAGGAAGGTATGCGGGTTGTCGCAGCGATGAGCGGGGGAGTGGACTCTTCCGTGGCTGCAGCACGGGCGCTGGAGGCAGGGCATGACGTCGTCGGTGTGCATCTGGCGTTGAGTCAGTCGCCGGAGGCTGTCCGGGCAGGATCGCGGGGATGCTGTTCACTGGAGGACTCCGCCGATGCCCGACGGGTGTGCGACTCCCTCGGAATTCCTTTCTACGTGTGGGACTTCTCCGACCGGTTTAAAGCTGATGTCATCGATAACTTCGTGGAGTCCTACGAGATCGGGGAGACGCCCAACCCCTGCCTGCGCTGCAACGAGAAGATCAAGTTCGAGGCGCTGCTGGACCGGTCGATTGCGCTCGGGTTCGACGCCGTGGTCACCGGGCACTACGCCCGTCTGCACGACGGCGTGATGCGTCGCGGCATCGACGACAACAAGGACCAGTCGTATGTCCTCGGTGTGCTCGATGATGAGCAACTGTCGCACTGCATGTTCCCTGTCGGTGACACCGTGAAACCGGACATCCGCGCCGAGGCGAAGGATCTCGGCATGGGGGTGGCGTCGAAGCCGGACAGTCACGACATCTGCTTCATCCCGGACGGCAACACCCAGGCGTTCCTCGGTAAGCAGATCGGGCTGCGCCCCGGGATGGTGAAGTCGGTCGATGGTGAGACTCTCGCCGAACACGACGGTGTGTACGGCTTCACCATCGGGCAGCGTAAGGGTCTCGGTGTCGCTGGCCCCGCGGCCGACGGACAACCGAGGTACGTCACTGACATTGACGCCTCCACCGGGACGGTCACCGTGGGCGGCCGGGAGGACCTGCGTGTCGGCCACATCACGGCCGACCGACTCAAGCGTCTGGACCCGTCCAAACACGGCACCATCTTTGACTGTGACGTCCAGGTCCGCGCCCATGGCGGCGTAGTCCCGGCGACCGCGACGCTCAGCGGCGAGTCCGTCGCCCTCGACCTCCACGAACCCCTGCGAGGTGTCGCACGCGGACAGGCGGCGGTGGTCTACCTCCCTGACACAGACGGTGACATCCTGCTCGGATCAGGCACTATCTGTGCCACCGTGCCGTGGACGGCCGACAAGCAGGCTCAGTCGGCGTGAACCCGGGAGAGGACGGACCACTGCGTTTCGGCTGGTGGGAGGACGTGGTGACCGACCACGCCGACCTTCGCTCTGCTCTGGCTGCGGCGTCCCGACGCACCCGTGACGTGGATGAGGACATCGGGGTGGTTCCTCCGTTGAGCCTGCCGCAGAGCGACCTGTTGCCGGCGACGGCCGCGATGGGCGCGCTTGTCGGGGGCCCGTACCTGCGGTCCCATGCGCGCGGCTGGGAAGTTGCCCCGGGAAAAACACTGGATGCACGCCACTTCCTCGGCCGGCTCCACGAGCTGGCTGACATTGTCGCCGAGGTGATGCCCGGCACGGATCGGCTGATGGTGCACGTGTCCGGCCCCTGGACGTTCGGGGCGTCTGTCGAGTATCGAGGGCATCCACTGTGTTTCGACCGCCCGGCATTCCGGGACATCGCCCTGTCTCTTGGCGAGGGGGTGAAGGAGTTCTGTGATGCTGTCGGAGCGTCTGTGGTGCATGTCCACGAGCGGCGACTCGGCGAGGTTGCTTCGCGGTTGCAGGGAGCGACGGAGTTCGAGACCATGCAGGTTGACCGCGAGGTCGCGGTGAATGTCGAGCGCCGTTTCATCGAACAGGTGCGAGGCGGGGGCGAACGGTCAGTCATCTTCGACAGTGGCGTCGAGTGGCCTGAGGTGACACACACCGGGGCGGATTGCATTGTCGTTGATGGTCTGACAGACAGCGTCGCGCGGATGGTTGACGGTGGTGCCTCGGTTGCCTGGCGGGTTGATGACGGACAGACCAGTGAAGACATCGCGCGCAGTGTCATCCGGACGTGGAGACAGTGGACCTTCGATGTGGCGACGCCGGAGCCTCAGGTTGACCTGGTTGCGGTGGGCGAGGGGATCCTGAAGCCCGGTGCGGCAGCTGAACTGGCACGGACCGTGCGGGGAGCTGCGGCATTGCTGCACCGCAACTGAGTAAGGTCGCAGGCAGGCCTAGTCGTCGGAGGTCTGCGCGCTGATCGCGTCAAGGTCCACGACCTCGAACTCCAGCAGTGAAGCCCCGGTAGCCACCGGCTTCTTTTCCTCGTCGCCATGCGGCCCGCTGTGTGCGGCCTTAGCCGGGCCTGCCGCCCAGGTCTGGAAGTCTTCTTCAGATGCCCAGGTGGTGACCACGAAATACCGGTCATCGCCCTTGGTCGGTCGCAGCAGCTGGAAACCTTCGAATCCGGGGGAGGAGTCGACAGTGTGGGCACGTGCTGCGAACCGTTTCTCCAGCTCGGGGCCGGCGCCCTCGGGTACGTCGATGGCGTTGATCTTCACGACGGACATGGAACTCCTGACTATGGTGAGGGCAAGTGTCTCAGGTGCGAGCCTACCGTGGAGGCCGCGTCCGCGGGGCGCGGTGACGGGGACCGCCGGAGACGTCAGCGCACCGCGTCCGGTCCGGAGGCGAGCAGTTTCTCGAATCCGGCCTCGTCGAGCACCGGCACACCGAGGTCCTCGGCCTTTGCCAGCTTCGATCCTGCTTTCTCCCCGGCAACGACGAAGTCGGTCTTTTTCGACACAGACCCGGAAGCCTTTCCTCCCCTCGACTCCACCGCTTCCTTGGCCTCCGTCCGATCGAAGTGCGCCAATGATCCGGTGACGACCACGGTCAGCCCTGCGAGGGTCTGCTCGGGCAGCTCGGACGCTTCCACGATCTGTTCCATCCGGACGCCGGCCGCTGCCCAGGCATCGACGATTTCCCTGTGCCAGTCAACGGCGAACCAGTCCTTGACCGACTGCGCGATGATTCCACCGACCCCGTCGATCTCGGCCATGTCCTCGACAGACGTCTTATCGATGACGGGAATGGACTGCAGGTTCGCCGCAAGTGCCTTGGCAGCCGTGGGGCCGACGTGGCGGATCGACAGTGCGGTGATGACCCGCCACAGGTCGACCCCCTTCGCCTCCTCAAGATTGTCGAGGAGAACCTTGCCCTGCTTGTTCAGCGTCCCTGCCTTGGTGGTGTAGGCGCTCGTGGTGGCCAGTGTCTCCGCGGTGAGTGAGAAGAGGTGGCCTTCATCCGGCAACACCCCCGACGCGATGAGGTCGTGGGCGGCACGCTCACCGAGCGCGTCAATGTCGAAGGCACCACGCCCGGCCAGGTAGTTCAACCGGTTCTGCAGTTGGCCGGGGCAGTACCGGGTGTTGGGGCAGCGCCAGTCGGCGTCACCCTCTTTGGTGGGGGAGAGCGGGGTCCCACATTCCGGACACAGTGAGGGATACACGTACTCCCGTTCGTCTCCGGTGCGGGCTGTCTCCACCGGGCCCAGAACCTCGGGAATGACCTCGCCGGCCTTACGGATCATCGCGCGGTCTCCGAGGCGGACGCCCTTGCGGTGTGCCTCAGTGGCGTTGTGCAGCGTTGCCATGGTGACCGTTGAACCTGCGACATAAGTGGGTGTCATCACCGCGTACGGGGTCGCGCGACCGGTTCTCCCGATACCTACGCGGATGGACTCCACGGTCGTCACCGCCTCCTCCGGTGGGTACTTGTAGGCGATCGCCCATCGTGGTGCGCGGCTTGTGGAGCCGAGGTTCTGCTGCTCGGTGACGTCGTCGATCTTCACGACGAGTCCGTCCATCTCGTGAGCGGCGTCGTGTCGGTGCTCGCCCCAGTACGTGACGGCGTCGAGGACCTCGTCGGCGGAGTGGACCTGCCTGGTGTACGGACTGACGGGAAGCCCCCACGCCTCGATCGCCCGGTAGCCGTCGTGCTGGCTGGCAGGTTCGAATCCTTCCCTGGCCCCGATGCCGTGGCAGATCAGACGGAGGGGCCGTTTGGCTGTTTCCTCCGGGTTCTTCTGCCGCATTGCGCCGGCTGCGGCGTTCCGGGGATTCGCGAACATCTTCTTTCCCTCGGCCTGCCGGTCTGCGTTCATCGTCGCGAAGTCCTCGACAGTGATGAAGATCTCTCCCCTGATCTCCACGAGAGAGGGGACCGGGAACTCGTCGGTACCGGTGAGAACGTCGGGGATGTCATCGAGTGTCCGCGCGTTGTGGGTGACATCTTCACCGGTGACACCGTCACCTCGGGTGAGAGCGAGGTTCAGACGGCCGTCGATGTACAGAAGATCAATCGAAGCACCATCGATCTTCAGCTCGGTAAGATAGGTCGGTGCGGGGGTCCTGGTCAGCCACTCCCGCATTTCGTCGAGGCTGAAGACGTTGTCGAGGCTGAGCATCGGCTCCCGGTGGTCGACGTTGCGGAACGGTGAGTTCTCCGGGGACGGAGCGACTTCCTCGGTAGGGCTCGGTCCCTGCACGGCTTCAGGATGAGCTTCTTCCAGCTCCTGCAACTCGCGCATCATCGCGTCGAAGTCGGCGTCGGAGACTTCGGGTGCCTCGTAGTAGTACAGCTCCCGGTGTCGGCGGATGTCAGCGGCCAGACGGTTCCAACGGTCCTCAGGCGTTTCAGGCGTCTCTGGCGATGTCTCAGTCGGTGTCTCAGTCACCGTCGCCAGTGTAGTGAGCGCAGCGTCGACTGGGGAGCTCCATCCGGTGCATGGGCAATTGTTCTGTCGGTATGTGAGTGTGTCTTCACAGTAGGAGGGGCTGATGTGATGCGCCCCACTGCAGGCGGGGGTGGGGCTTCTTGCGGTCTGCATAACTAGATGCGGCGGAGGTCGGGCCGATGGCCTGCGGTGATCAGCTGAATGTGATGTAGGTATCGGGGTGGTCCTCTACGGGAAGGGGTGGAACTGTTCACCGGGCAAAATCTAGCGTTGGCCGTGTCAAGAAGAACACCCCCTCGCAGACCAGCGAATAGTTCAGATGGCTGCATTTCGGAAAGGACGATCACATGTTCAACCTGCTCAGCCGTGAAGAGATCAACGAGATGACCTCCGGCGCCAACTACTTCCTCTTCGGAGACGACGAGGCCATCGCCGTCGACACGCCGGAGCATGACGACTTCCTCGTCTAAGTCCGCACGGGGCGCAGGGGTATTGTGCCCGTCATTCCCTGCGGTGACGTCGCCCGGGCGCACGGCCAGATCGACCGTGTGCCCGGGCGATGTCGTATGTCGAGTACACCGCGGCATTGGTGTCCGGGCGGCGTTATAGAGTGGCACCTATGACGACCGCCGCGCATTTCGATCCGACCCATCTCCTCAGCTTCGACCTGGAGACCACAGGTACGGACCCGCTTACCGCACGCATCGTGACCAGTGCCCTGATCTCGATCAACGGTCGTCAACGTGATGACCTGGAGATGCTCGCTGACCCGGGTATCCCGATTCCTGAAGGGGCGGCGAAAGTCCACGGCATCTCCACGGAGTACGCCCGGGAACACGGGCGCCCTCATGATGAGGTCCTCGCTGAGACGATCGAGCGGATCCGGGCGGGATGGCGCGATGGAGCGACACTGATCGTGTACAACGCCGCGTACGACCTTACGGTTCTCCGGAGCCTGGATCCCACGTTCACCGTGGACGGCCCGGTCGTCGACCCTCTAGTCATCGACAAAGCGAAAGATCCGTACCGCAAAGGTAAACGGCAGCTGGAACCGGTGTGTGCCCACTGGGGTGTGACGCTGGGCAACGCGCACGAGGCCACGGCAGATGCTCTGGCAGCTGCCAGAGTGGCATGGAAACTTGCCCGTGCCTACCCCGAACTTTCCGAGGTCAGTGCGGACGAACTCATGCTCAACCAGGCAACCTGGCACTACGAGTCGCAGTCCGGACTCAAGAAGTACTTCGAGGACAAAGGGCAGACGGACCGTGCAGCCACGGTCAACACCTCCTGGCCCGTACAGTCCTAGTGACCGGTCGGATACAGCCGTTCAGTACGATTGACCACCATGGCTAACTCCGTGACGAAGACCTCGGCCGAATACCTCCGCGACATCGTTGCCGCGCCGGTCTACCGCGCGGCCAAGCACACGCCCCTGGACACCATGGATGCTTTGTCGGAGAAGACGGGCAACCGTGTCCTGGTCAAGCGTGAAGACCTTCAACCCGTCCACAGTTTCAAGCTGCGTGGCGCGTTCAACCGGATGTCGCAGCTCACCGGCTGTGCCGGTGTGATCACCGCCTCAGCGGGGAACCACGCGCAGGGCGTGGCGCTGTCCGGACGCGAACTCGGTATCCGGTCGGTCATCGTCATGCCGGTGACCACCCCGTCCATCAAAGTGGACGCGGTGCGCGGGTTCGGCGGCGACGTTGTGCTGCACGGTGAGAACTTCGACGCGGCACAGGGGAAGGCCAAGGAGCTCTCGGAGACCGAAGGCCTGGTCTACGTCCCACCGTTCGACAATGAAGCGGTGATCGCCGGCCAGGGCACCATCGGACTGGAGATCTTCCAGGCTGGCCCCGTCGACCGTGTTTTCGTTCCCGTCGGCGGCGGCGGCTTGGCCGCCGGTGTCGCTGTACTGCTGAAGGAACTGAACCCGGAGATTCAGGTCATCGGCGTGGAACCCGAGGAGTCCGCATGCCTCACTGCAGCGCTGTGGGCCGGTGAACCGGTCGAACTTGAGCATGTCAGCCTCTTCGCCGAAGGCGTGGCTGTCCGCAAGATCGGTGCCGAGACCTTCCGACTGTGCAGGGAGTACCTGGACGAAGTCGTCACGGTCAGCTCCGATGAGATCAGCGCAGCCATCAAGGACCTTTTCGACGACACGCGGGCGATCGCTGAGCCGGCAGGCGCGGTGTCCCTGGCGGGACTCAAGAAGTATGCCGCGGCCAATGACATCCAGGACGAGACCCTGGTGAACGTGCTCTCCGGCGCCAACCTGAACTTCCACACCCTGCGCTACATCTCCGAGCGGGCGGAACTCGGCGAAGGTGGAGAGGCGATCTTCGCGGTCACTATCCCGGAGGAACAGGGCGCGTTCTTCAAGTTCTGTGAGGTCCTCAACGGTCGGATGGTCACGGAGTTCAACTATCGCGTCGGTGAGCGCGGCGATGACCGCCGAGCGCGGATCTTCGTCGGTGTCCAGCTCAAGGAAGGTGTCACGGAGCGGGAAGCGATTGCGGATGCTCTGGCTGACGCGGGCTACGACGTGGTGGACCTGTCGGACGATGAAGTCGCCAAGGAACATATCCGCTACATGATCGGTGGTGTGCCGCCAGCCTTCGTCAACGAACGGATGTTCTCCTTTGAGTTTCCGGAGCACCCGGGCGCGCTGGTGCATTTCCTTGATGTTCTCGGCACGAACTGGAATATCACCGCCTTCCACTACCGGAGTCAGGGAATGGACTACGGACGGATCCTCGCCGCGTTCGAGGATGCACACTCCGCAGACTTCGAATCCCATCTCAGCGACCTGGGCTATCCCTTCACCGAGGTGACCGACAACCCGTCCTACCAGCTCTTCCTTGCCCCGGCCGGGGAGTAGGAGTCAGACGGATGGAGCGGCAGAGTACGGGGATCGAATGGAATGAGCTGCTCCCGATCCTGCTCGGCTACCCGTCCGATTCATTGCATGCGACGTTGGTGATGCGCGGCGACGGCGACTCGGACGTCCGCTACGAAGTGTGGCGGCAGGGCAGGAAACTCCGCGTGGAGAAGGACGGTTCGCCCGACTATATCTGCGACGGGGAGACGACCTGGTCCTTCGAGGAGGCGACCGGTGTGCAAGGATCAGACGGACGTCCTGTCGCTAGTGATGCACGGAAGGCGGTGTACTGCGGTCCCGCACAGGGCCTGTGCGCGCCCAGGCGGTCCAGCGACTGGCAGGGATCCGATTTCACGACTCCCGAAGGTCCGGTCACCGTGGAAGAGTTCCAGGGGCGGGACTGCTGGACTGTTGCGCTGAAAGCGCCACCGCGCAAGGCCGGACCGTTGCGAATGTGGGTCGACCGGGACTCCGGGTACCCGCTGGGCGAAGTGAACGAATCCTCGGAAGCGGGGGACTATGGACGATGGTTCGAATCCCCGGAGATTGGTATCCCACTCGACGACTCATTGTTCACCTGGGACGGCCCATCCCTGACGCAGTCTGAACGCCATGAGTTGATCGCGAAAGAACTTGAAGTGCTACGGAAGACTGGGGTCGAATGGTTTGTCGACAACATCATGTCAGGAAGTCTCACCGCATCTGCCATCGTCGACATTGCGCCGCAGGACATCGGGCGACGTGACGGAGGTGGTTTCCTTGCACGGAGCGAGGGAGCCTACTACTCGATGACCCGGCGTGGGGGAGAGGCAGCCGTCGGTGATGACGGTGATCACGATGCCATCGTACGGTGGTCGACTGCAGGCTACGATTGGGCATTCAGATTTGAGAACCCCCATGTGATCTGTGACGATGCTGTGCGGGATGAACTCGGGAGACGTTTCGGGGGCCAGGGATGACGACGACCTGGGATGAGATTCGACGCAGACTCGTCAGCATCCCGCGGTCCACACTGCACGCACGGGTCCGGTGGTATGGGCGGAGAAGTTCCCGGTGGGACTATGTTAACGGCCGATATCCCTGGGGGCCGGGGCCGAGTTTCATTGACGTCACCAATCGCGCCCTCGGAACCCTGCATGCATCTGACCTCGAGGTGTGGCGGGACGGGCCTATGCTGCGAGTGGAGAAGAACCGGTACCCGCTGTACATCACCGACGGCGAATCGGTCTGGGATTTCCAGGACAATCCCAGGCGCCCCCAACTCGGTACGCCAGGGGATTTGCGGTATTCGTGCGAAGCACAGTGGCTCATCCTGCCGCCGCCGGCTGCCCAGTGGGATATCAGTGACCAGCACACGACCGACGTGTACAACGAGCAGATCGAGGGTCGTGACGCCTGGGAGATCACTGTCGGCGGTGTACGGGTGTGGATCGACTGTGAAACGTTCTACCTTCTCGCACTAGGTGACGTGGATTCCGGTTACCGGGAGTACTTCGCAGCCCCTGATATAGGATCCGAACTTGACCCGGGGCTGTTCACCTGGGACGGAGATGTCATTCCTGCCGAGGACCTCGAGCGGCGGAGGAAACTGGCGCAGTCCCGGAAACAGGAGGACAAGCGCCAGCGGAGCCGAGAGTGGTTGCTCGACAACGTTGTTGCTGACCCTATGGCCGACGAAGCGTTCTTGCCGCTACCGGTGACGATTGACCTGACTCCGACATCGGTACCACACCACAACGACACTACCGGAGAATTCACGGCCGTCTGCGACGGATTTAGCCTGGGTAGGCGGTTGCGGGGAACACGCGACAGACTCCCCGCCGCACCGTATACCTACTTCTGGACGACCACGAGGTACGACTGGGAGCTTTCACTCCTTGACGGTGTCACCCTGACCGATCAGGGAATCCAGGACGTCTGGAACCAGCTCCACCCCGGCGAGCCGGTGACCGACTACCGCCCGCCCGGGCAGTGATTCCCAGAAAGTACCGGGAGGTGTCAGCTCAGTAGCGCGCCGAGTATCTCGCCGACCTCACCGAGATGCTCGATCTCCGAGAGCAGGAAGTCCGGGCCGCCCGGCCGCCCGAGAATCAGGATGTAGTCCGTACCGGACAGGGGAGTGGCTGCCAACGCAGAGTCCATCACTGTCCAACTCGACGGCACCCAGGTGTCACGGTCGGTCAAGGCACGGGGCTCGGCGACGGGAGTCTCGGACAGCACCCGGCCGTCGTCCTCCGGGGCGGAGGACGAGGCTGCGACGCGCCGGGTCTTCTCACCGGACTCGAGGATGACCGCCCACTGGACCGACATCGACTTCGGGAGTGCGTCAATCAGTTTCTGGACGCTGTCGACGGTGCGGCGCCGGTGCCGCGCGAGCTCTGCGAGCAGGCTGATCTGGCCCCTACGGTCGACTGTTCCCGAGAACGGCCGAATGGAGTCGACGTAGACCCCGTCGACTTCCTGCGCGGCACTGATCAGCGCGTCGGCGAGACGGCCCGCGGGAAGGTCGACGACGACGTCGTCGACGACGGTGCCGTCAGGATCATGCTCGACCACATCCACGCTGCGGATGTCCGCGTCGATCGTTCCCATCGTGGCGGCAATGAGCCCGAGGGTACCGGGGACATCGGGAAGACGGACGCGCATCAGATAGGACAAGGTGTACCTCAGCGTAAATAGGACGGTGGACGCCCCGATTGTAGCGAACCGGGGTGAGCGTACGCTCGACGCAGCGTCCTACTAGAGTGGTCGGGGTAAACCCAGCGAAGACGAAAAGGGGACCCACCTGTGTCCGAGATCTCCCGTGACGAGGTCGCGCACCTCGCCAGGCTCTCCCGCCTCGACCTGACCGAGGACGAGCTCACCCACTATGCAGCACAGATCGACGGCATCGTGGAAACGGTTGCCGCCGTGCGTGAGGTCGACACCACCGGTGTCGAGCCTCTGAGCCACCCCACCCAGAACGTCGACGGTGCTGTGTCGGTGATGCGTGAGGACGTCCCCCAGGAGTCCCTCACCGCCGAGCAGGCCCTTGACCAGGCTCCGAAGCAGGCGCAGCAGCGTTTCCAGGTTCCACGGATCCTGGGCGAGTAGAGGGCGAGACGACAGCGAAATGAGTGAAGTGAACAGCACCACCTACACCGTCGGTACCCGGGACGATTCGGACCTGACGACCTGGACCGCCGCAGAACTCGCGGAGAAGATCCACGCCGGAGAGGTCAGTTCCGTTGACGCCACCCGCGCGCACCTGGACCGCATTGCCGCCGTTGATGAGGCCGTCCACGCGTTCCTCCACGTGGGGGAGAAAGAGGCTCTCACGGCAGCGGAGAAGGCGGACAAGGACATCGCCTCCGGGCATGTCGCTTCCGCTCTGGCTGGTGTTCCGCTGGCGTTGAAGGACGTCTTCGTCACCACCGATGCGCCGACGACCTGTGCGTCGAAGATGCTCGAGGGGTACATGAGTCCCTACGACGCCACCGTCACCCGGCGCCTTCGCGAGGCAGGCATCCCCATCCTGGGCAAGACGAACATGGACGAATTCGCGATGGGTTCGTCCACCGAGAACTCGGCCTACGGACCGACGCACAACCCCTGGGACCTCAGCCGTACCGCCGGCGGTTCCGGCGGTGGCTCCTCCGCAGCACTCGCCGCAGGCATGGCGCCGCTGGCCATCGGCACCGACACCGGCGGGTCCATCCGCCAGCCGGCAGCGCTGACCAACACCGTCGGGGTCAAGCCGACGTACGGCACCGTCTCCCGGTACGGCCTTGTCGCCTGTGCGTCCTCCCTTGACCAGGGTGGTCCCACGGGGCGGACCGTGTTGGACACCGCACTGCTGCATGAGGTCATCGCGGGGCACGACGCGCAGGACTCCACGTCCTCCGAACGTCCGGTCGCTCCCGTCGTCGACGCGGCACGACAGGGCGCCGACGGTGACCTGACCGGCGTGACCGTCGGCGTGGTGAAGCAGCTGGAGACGGTTCAGGGACTGCAGGCCGGGGTAGCCGAGAGCTACCGGGCATCCCTGGAGCAGCTCAAGGCACAGGGCGCGACGATCGTGGAGGTCGACTGCCCCAGCTTCGAGTACGCACTCAACGCCTACTACCTCATCCTGCCCTGCGAAGTCAGCTCCAACCTCGCCAGATTCGACGGGATGCGGTACGGGCAGCGTCAGCTCGACGACGGGCACCACTCCGCAGACCAGGTGATGTCAGCGACCCGCGCCGCCGGTTTCGGGCCGGAGGTGAAGCGTCGCATCATCCTGGGCACCTACGCCCTGTCGGTCGGATACTACGACGCCTACTACCTGCAGGCACAGCGTGTCCGTAACCTCATCGCGCAGGATTTCGCCAAGGCATTCGCCGATGTGGATGTCCTGGTGTCCCCGGTGACCCCCACGACGGCTTTCGAGTTGGGGGAGAAGGCCGACGATCCGTTGGCGATGTACCTCTTCGACCTGTGCACGCTGCCGCTCAACCTCGCCGGTGTGTGCGGCATGTCTGTCCCGGGACCTCTGTCCGCGGACACAGGTCTTCCGGTTGGTCTGCAGATCATGGGTCCGGCACACGGCGATGATCGCCTGTACCGTGTCGGTGCGGCCTTCGAGGCGGGCCGACAGTAGCGCTACTGGCGCGGGCGGCAGACGGAGGCGATCAGACCTCCGGCCAGTGGCGCTCCAGTCCCTCGATGATGAAGTTGACCTTCACATCGACGAACCCCCGCTCCGACCAGGAATCGTCAGGCTGGAAGAGATGGTCCGCGCTGATCCGGTCCTGAACCCGTTCCAGCCCCGACGTTCCGGCAGAGTCAGTGGCCCGCATGCTCTCGATGCCGAGGCGGCAGGCCATCACCGTATCTCCGATGAAGTCGAGGGCGAACGCGGCCTGCATCCGGGACCTGCCGTGCTCCTCGAGGATGCGGACATATCCGCGCAGGGGATCCTCGATGTGAGCGAACGCAGCAGGGTAGGCATACAGCGTCTTTGCCAGACCGGGGACCTCCTCGCACATGCGCCAGCATTCTGTCGCCCAGAGGCGCAATGCATCCTGCCATGCAGCACCCGTCTCCGGAGTCTCGATTGTGGCGGCCACGCGGGCCAGGCAGGCGTCGAGGAGCGCGTCCCGTGACGGGAAGACCCGGTATAACGCCGGGGTGACCACACCCAGGCGCCGGGCGATGGCGGACAGAGTGAAGTCTGCGATTCCGAGCTCCAACGCAGTATCGAGCACGTCTTCCCGGGTGAACGAGGGCTTCGGCCCGGTTTTCCTGCCGGGATTCCCGGTGGACAGAGGTGTGTGCGGTGAGCCGGTCATGCTCCCCAGCGTAGTGGGCGGCCTGCCGTCTACTCCACCAGCCGCCATCCCTGGGCTTCGTGCAGATGCCTCCAGTACCGGGCGTAGGTGCCGTCCAGACACATCAGGTCCTCGTGCGTACCCTGTGCCTCAACCTGCCCCCGGTTATTCAACTGCACGATGACATCGGCGCGGGCAATCGTGTCCAACCGGTGCGCGATCGTGATGACGGTGGCACGTGTGCGCAGCGTATCGACCGCAGCGACAATGTTCGCCTCGTTCTCGATGTCCAGTGCGCTGGTCGCCTCGTCCAGAAGGACGATCGGCGCCTTCTTGAGCAAGGCCCTGGCTATGGCGACCCGCTGGCGTTCGCCTCCGGACAGCGCTCGGCCCCCTTCACCGACGCGGCTGCCCCAACCGTCTGCCAGACGCGCGGCAATGTGGTGGGCTCCGGCCAGGGTCGCTGCTTCGAGGACGTCGTTGTCGGTGGCATCCTCGCGGCCCACGCGGATGTTCTCCAACAGAGTGTCGTCGAAGAGGTAGACGTCCTGGAAGACCATCGACAGCTGCGACATCAACTGCTCCGTCGTCTGAGAAGTCACCGGAACACCGCCGACGCGGACTGTCCCGGTGTCCGTGTCGTAGAACCTGCTGACAAGGCGGGCTACCGTCGTTTTACCGGATCCGGACGGGCCGACCAGGGCGACCATCTCCCCCGAAGGAACCTCAAGGGTCACGTCGCGGAGGACAGGCGTATCCGCCGAGTAACTGAAAGTGACGTGATCCAGCGACACTGTTCCGGGGGCGGTCAGATCTGCGGGAGCGGACGGTTCGGGTAACGGTTCTGCGGTGAGCACCTCGTCCAGCCCGTCAAGGACCGCACGTCGTCCCTCTATACCCATCGCATTTTCGGTGATCGCGGACAAGGTACTGGTGAAACGCATTGCCAACCCGATGAATGCGAGTGCCGGGACCGGGTCCAGGATTCCGGACACGGCGAGGGATCCGGTCACGCTGATCAGGATAACGATCACACCCTGTGTGGCGGCTCCGCTGAGAAGGAGCCCGCCTGTCTCGATGCCGAGCGCTCTCAACTTTGTTGTCCGCGCATCATCCATTGCATGTCGCAGCGGCCCGAAATCCTCGCTGCGGCCACAGGAACGGAGAGCACCCTGGC
Source organism: Corynebacterium glyciniphilum AJ 3170 (assembly GCF_000626675.1). Taxonomy (NCBI): domain Bacteria; kingdom Bacillati; phylum Actinomycetota; class Actinomycetes; order Mycobacteriales; family Corynebacteriaceae; genus Corynebacterium; species Corynebacterium glyciniphilum. The sequence continues at coordinate 1,452,010 of NZ_CP006842.1, forward strand.
ACTGGGCAAACTCTACGATGCGGTCCGCGAGTTCCTCCTGTGCCGGTGTTGTACGGCGGGTCGCTCGCCGCATCAGGGTTGTCGACGCGATTGTCAACAGTATGAAAACGGGGACGGCTCCGGTCAGTACCAGTCCCAGTAACGGATCCCAGCACCATGACACCACGATGATCACACCCGCGGCCGCGGTCCTGCTGATCAATGGAACGATCATGTGAGCGAGGATCTCGCCTGTGGTCATCAGCTCCGTGGAGACGATGCGGGAGAGTCTTCCTGCGCGGGACTGAGCGAACCAACCCAGGGGCTGTCGGGTAACCCGGTTACCGACCAGGCGGTGAATGTTCTTCAGGAAGTCCAGCGCGATGGAATAGCCCCACCGGTTTGAGAGGTAGTTGGCGACGAACGTGGTCAGTGTGAGGCCGGCGAGAACCCACAGCCAGGCGGTGAACCCGAGCCCCCACACCGTCCTATCGGTGGCTAAGGCGGTCACAGTAGGCAGGAGTGCGCCGAGGGCGGCGCCCTCGAGGAGGCCGGCGATGACAGCGATGGTGATGACAGCGCGCATCGCCTCGGGACGCGCGAGCATCCTTCGACACCGGGGAATGATGTCCGTCAACGGGAGGTTCATTGCTGAGGTCCTTCGGGGTGATCGGTCTGGGCGGTGTCCCAGAGGTGGGCGTAACCAGGCTGGGACAGCATGCTGGCGTGGTCGCCGGTTGCCATGACACGACCGTTATCTATGAGGACAATCTGGTCGACGCCGGTGATCACCTCGGGGCGATGCGCGATCAGCAGGACGGTTCGTCCCTGAACGAGTGTTGACAGTGCCTGTTGAATCTCATGCTGTGACTCCGGGTCGGTCAGGGCTGTGGCTTCGTCGAGGATCAGTACAGGGGCGTCGACAAGTAATGCGCGGGCGATGGCGATGCGCTGGGCCTGCCCACCGGACAACCCGGAGTCTGAGCCGAGGACGGTGTCGAGACCGTGGGGGAGTGCTTCGATCTCCGTGAGAATATGGGCGGCTCGCGCAGCGTCACGGATCTGTGTGTCGGTGGCACCGGGGCGGCCCAGCGCGATGTTGTCGCGGATGCTGATGCTGAGCAACTGTGGGTCCTGCAGGACGAAACCGACATGTGAGTACAGGTCAGGTATGTCGGAGACCGGGACACCACCGATGGTCACGGAGCCGGAGTCCGGATCAGCGAAGCGAGCCAGCAGGGTGGCGATGGTGGATTTCCCTGAACCTGATGGTCCTACCAGTGCGGTGATGGTGTCTTCATGCAGGATGAAGGTGGCGTCGTCTACTGCAGGGGAGTTGGATCCTCCGTAGGTGAACGTCACGTGGTCGAAGACCACGTCGTGGCGTCCTGGTGTGCGTGCACTACCGCGCAGCTCGTGCTCTGCCCCGGTGTTCTGAAGTGAGGGGGTCTCCAGAAGTGCCGACAGTCGCAGGGCTGCCTGTCCGGCGAGTTGACGTGACCACAGCGAGTTCATCCCCACCTCGATGGCGAACGGGACCAGCAAAGCGATGAGCGACGTGGCCGTCACATCCGCTACGGAAACATGACCGTTGTGGACCAGCCACGCGCCGCCACCGAGGTTGATCAGCAGGAGCAGGGGTACTGCGAGAGTCGACTGTCCCAGTGCCGCCATTCGGATCATTGGTTGGCACCACGCGAAATAGAAACTGTAGAAAGCGTCAGCGGCTTTCTGATAGCGGCTGTGGGCTCGTCCCACCTGTCCGAACGCCTTGACGACGGTGATGCCCGTGACGAACTCCACCATCCGCGCTGACACGTCGCCGAGCTTTCTGTCCATTTCTACGGTCTTCTCGCCCATGCCGCGCAACATCACCAGATTCGAGACAAGGTACAGCGGGAGAGTCGCGATCGACAGGAACCCGAGGCGCCAGTCGATGATGAAGGCGTAGACCATCAGGGCCAACGGCATGACGATCGCATTCGTTCCTTCGACCGGCTGATGGGCGATGAGCTGGTGGACGGTGGTGATGTCGTCCTGCAACGCTTTGCGGACCCGGCCGGAGTTCGTTGCGGTGAACCAGGACAGCGGGACTTTCGCCAGACGTGCCACCAGATTGCTACGGATGACGTGGCCGAGCCGGACATCGGCGACATGGGTCACCGTCAGCGCAGCGAAGTAGATGAGCAGACGTGCGCTGAACGTGCCGACGAGAATGAAGAGCCACTGTCTGACGGCGACGCCGTCGACCCCGTCTCCGGTCGCCGAGGCACGGAGGAGGATTTCACCGATCTTCACCAGTGCGACATAGGGGACAACGGACAGGACCGCGGAGAGTACCGCGAGGATGCGGCCGATGGTCAGGGCGCCGGGCACCGGGGACAGTAGGCCCCTCAGAGCCGCTGCACCAGCGTTCTGCCGGTCTTTTTCCGGGGACGTCCCGGTCGTCGGATCTGCGGGCGACATGGTCCTCCAAAGGTATGCCATACTTAACAACTAATGGCATTCATGGTAGGTGGGATAGGGCTCTCGCACAAGGGGGCATGCTCGAAAAGGCGTACCCTTGTCGGCATGACCCAACAGGCACTGCACGGTGACGGGTGGGCGGTCGGCGTCGACGGCACCCGACGGTGGGGCACGCTCGGAGCGGCGGGCCTCTTCCTCACCACACGGGAAAATGACACGACCCTCCTGCTGGTCCAGCATCGGGCCAACTGGACAAATTTCGGAGGTACCTGGGGAATTCCCGGCGGAGCGGTGGAGCCAGGGGAGTCTGCGGTCGAGGCTGCTCTGCGGGAGACCCAGGAGGAGACCGGGGTGGACCCTGCGAATGTACGGGTTTCCGACCACCTCGTCACGGCCCGCGCTGAACTCTCCCACGTGCTGGTCAGAGTTCCACTGGCTCCCGAAGACATGGTGTTGGCGGCGCCGGTGACGGCAGCGGCCGAACGCGGTGCTTCGCTCCTGGACGCCGTGCGGTCGCACAAGATCACTCACCCGGAGACGGGGTACCCCTTGACGATCACCCTGAGCGGGCAACTGTGCTGGGAGACCCCCGACGACAGCGTCGAGGAATGGACTTACACGACCGTGCTGGGGGTGTGCGACGCCCCGTTGGAGCTGTTCCCGTCAGCGGAGAGCGCGGACCTGGCGTGGTGTCCACTGGACGAGGTCGCGGAGCTGCCCCTGATCCCGCCGTTCCGAGACGCGCTGCCAGGCCTCCGTGAACGGATGGAGGGGGCGGAGCAGGACTGACATTCCGGTCGCCTTCGTGGCAGACTGGTCCGACGTGACCGAAACGAACGCTCCGGCGACACCGGCTCCGCACTATCCCACGATGCCGTTGCCGGCAAAAGAGGCATGGCCTGCCCTCTTCGCCCTCTGCACCGGCTTCTTCATGATCCTGTTGGATCAGACCATTGTGGCCGTGGCGACGCCGGAGTTTCAACGCCAGCTCCACGCAGACTACAACCAGGTCATCTGGGTCACGTCCGCGTATCTCCTGACGTTTGCGGTACCGCTCCTGGTGACCGGACGCCTCGGGGACAGGTTCGGTCCCCGGAATGTCTACGTGGTGGGTATGGCGGTTTTCACCTGCTCGTCGCTGTGGTGCGGCCTGGCCGGAGGCGTCGAGGAACTGATCGCCGCCCGTGCAGTACAAGGTTTGGGTGCAGCCTTACTGACTCCGCAGACCATGGCGGTGATCAACCGGATCTTCCCTCGCGACAAACGTGGCTCGGCGCTGGGGGTATGGGGCGCCACTGCCGGGCTGTCCACACTGTGCGGGCCGCTGCTCGGTGGTCTGATCACCGGCACCGTCGGCTGGGAGTGGGTCTTCTTCATCAACGTGCCTATCGGGGTGCTGTCGATCATCGCGGTCATGGTGTGGGTACCTCGCTTCCCGCCGGCCGCACGGCGTATAGACCCGCTGTCCATCGTCTTGTCTGTGGTGGCCGTGTTTCTGCTTGTCTTCGGATTGCAGGAGGGCGAGAGCATGGACTGGGCATGGTGGATCTGGATGATGATCGGCGTGTCCTTCATGCTGTTCGCGTTGTTCGTCCGTCAACAGGTTGTCGCTGAGCACCGCGGACGCGATCCGTTGATGCCGTTGAGCCTGTTCCGCGTCCGCAACTTCTCGCTGGGTAATATCGGCATTGTCAGTATGGGATTCGCCGTGGCGAGCGTGCCTCTGCCATTCACGCTCTACTACCAGCAGGTCCACGGTCTGAGCCCGTTGCAGGCCGGAATAATGCTCGTGCCCCAGGCCGCCACGTCGCTGGTGCTGTCACCGATCGTGGGACGTTTGACCGACAGATACAGCTCGCGCGGGCTGGGAGCGTCGGGTTTCGCGGTGATGGCACTGTCCACCGTCGGGATGACTGCGGTGATGGTCTCCGGAGTACACCATTACTGGACAATCATTCCCTTGATCGGCCTGGGAATCGGGAACTCGCTGGTGTGGGCGCCGAACTCGGCATCCACCATGCGTGATCTCGAGATGAACCAGATGGGAGCAGGATCCGGCGTCTACAACCAGACACGGCAACTGGGCTCGGTCATCGGCGTAGCAGCGGTTGGTGCGATGATGCAGTGGCGTCTGACCGTCGATGACCCCGGTACCGCGTTCGGTCTGTCGGTGCTCATCCCCGCCGCGATGATGCTCGTGGGCGTGACCTCGTCGCTGTTGTCGACCAACAACCTGCACCAGTCGCAGGCGCGGAAGTAGCTGACTAGGATCGTCACCATGCGTATCGCAACCTTGACCAGTGGAGGGGACTGCCCCGGACTCAATGCCGTCATCCGGGGTGTTGTCCGTACAGCGGCAGGCCGAGGAGCAACCGTCGTCGGCTACGAGGACGGTTGGCAGGGGCTGGTGGAGGACCGACGGGTCCAGCTCTACGACGACGAAGACATTGACCGGATCCTCATCCGCGGCGGCACGATCCTGGGGACCGGGCGACTCAAGACCGCCACGTTCAAGGATTCGATTGACCTGGTCAAGGCGAACCTGGCGGACGCCGGTATCGACGTGCTCATCGCCATCGGCGGCGAAGGCACACTGAAGGGAGCGCAATGGCTCCATGACAACGGCGTTCCTGTCATCGGTGTGCCCAAGACCATTGACAACGACGTTAACGCTACTGACTACACCTTCGGTTTCGACACTGCCGTGGCGGTGGCCACGGATGCCATCGACCGGCTGCATACGACTGCTGAATCACACAACCGGGTGATGATCGTGCAGGTCATGGGGCGGCATGTGGGGTGGATCGCGTTGCACGCGGGCATGGCCGGTGGCGCCCACGACATTCTGATCCCCGAGGTGCCGTTCGACATCGACGAGGTGTGCAAGCGGATGTCCCGGCGCTTCGAGTTGGGTGAGAAGTACGGGATTATCGTCGTCGCTGAAGGGGCGGTGCCGAAAGAGGGGACGTTCGATATCGGCGACCGGGCGATCGACCAGTTCGGCCATCAGAAGTTCGACGATATCGGGGCCAAGATCGCCCACGAGATCGAGAACCGTCTCGACACCGACGTGCGCTCCACGGTTCTCGGGCACATTCAGCGTGGTGGTACTCCCACAGCGTTCGACCGGGTGTTGGCGACCCGGTATGCGGTGCATGCCACCAAGGCGGCGTTGCGTGGGGAGACCGGTCAGGTTGTTGCCTTGCATGGTGAGCGCATTGAGTTGGTGTCTTTCGACGATGCCGTGGGGCATCTGAAGGTGGTGCCGCAGCAGCGTATCGACTCGGTCGGCGCGCTGATCGGCTGACCACTAACGGGACTCGAGGTGCCGCCTTCCGGTGGAGAACTCCTCACCAGGGGTGTCCGTTGATCACGGTGCACGATCACCTGCTTATGTCTCCCCGGAGCAATCCGTATCGCCGGCGGAGTTGTAGTGTGTCGCTCACCGCCGGATTTCACTGTGATTCTTGACCATGATCTGACCTCGACATCACAGCGCCATGTCTCCCTGGAAAGCGTCATGCCATCCCCTTCTGTCTCCACTGAACCATCCACACGGTCCGTCCAGGCTTCTCAGGACCGTAGTGCCTATATCGCCTCCCTCGGTTTTCCACTGTTGGTCATTATCGGCGGCATCATCGGCTTCTTCGGGGGCCAGGAGTTGGCCACCGCGACGTCCGGCTGGACCAACTGGTTGCTCGGTCTGATCATGTTCGGCATGGGGCTGACCCTGCAGCCCCGTGATTTCGTCCTCGTCATCAAACGCCCGCTACCTGTGCTCATCGGGGTTGTGGCGCAGTTCGTGATCATGCCCCTCACTGCGCTGTTGGTGGTGTGGGTGCTCGGTCTCCCCTCCGCCATCGCCGCAGGAGTGATCCTCGTCGGATGCGCGCCGGGCGGTACCGCCTCGAATGTCGTGTCGTACTTGGCCCGTGGTGACCTTGCCCTGTCCGTGGCGATGACCTCGGTCTCCACGCTGCTTGCACCACTCTTGACCCCGTTGCTTACTCTGTGGTTGGCGGGGGAGTACATGCCCCTCGACGGTGCTTCCATGGCGTTGTCGATCGTCCAGGTCGTGCTTGTCCCCGTTGTTGCAGGACTGGTGTTCCGATTCTTCCTTCCGTCGGTGATTGAGCGGATCCTGCCGGCGCTGCCCTGGATCTCCGTATTCGCCATTGCCGCTGTTGTGGCGATCGTCGTCTCGGGCAACCGCGACAATCTCTTGGAAGCGGGCCTGCTCGTTCTGGTTGCCGTCGTGCTTCACAACACCCTCGGTCTGACGTTGGGGTACGGTGCCGGGCTTGTCACCGGACAGCCGGTCCGGGTGCGGCGCACCATGGCGATTGAGGTCGGGATGCAGAACTCAGGGTTGGCGGCGGGCCTTGCCGCCCAACACATGGAGCCTATGTCCGCTCTGCCGGGTGCGATCTTCTCTGTGTGGCACAACCTGTCGGGCGCGATCTTCGCCGCACTGTGCCGTGCCGCCGACGGTCGGGCAGCGCGAAGATCCGACCGCCCCAGCGACGGTTCAGGAACCATCCACTAGACTGACTCACCATGACTGCCGTGGTGAACGATTACTCCGATGATGTGATGGACTTCGACGAGGTGCTCGAGCGCTTCGACCCTGTGATGGGTATGGAGGTCCACGTTGAACTGGCGACGCGGACGAAGATGTTCTCTGCCTCCTCGGCGGAGTTCGGGGACGCGCCGAACACCAATGTCGATCCCTGCAGCCTCGGGCTTCCTGGAGCTTTGCCCGTCGTCAACAAGCAGGGAGTGGAGTGGGCCATCAAAATAGGTCTCGCGCTGAACTGCGAGATCGCCCCGTACTCCCGCTTTGCCAGGAAGAACTACTTCTACCCGGATCAGCCGAAGAACTACCAGATCTCCCAGTATGATGAGCCGATCGCCCACGACGGATACCTGGATATCGTTCTCGACGATGGCACACCGTGGCGTATCGAGATCGAACGGGCCCACATGGAGGAGGACACCGGCAAGCTCACCCACCTCGGAGGAGCAACAGGCCGGATTCACGGCGCGACGGCTTCTCTGGTGGATTGCAACCGGGCAGGGATTCCACTGATCGAGATCGTGACCAAGCCGATCGAGGGCGCGGGGGAGCGTGCCCCGGAAATCGCTCGCGCCTACGTCACTGCCTTGCGTGACCTCGTCAAAGCCCTTGAGGTTTCTGATGCCCGTATGGATCAGGGATCGATGCGTGTGGACTCGAATCTGTCTCTGCGCGCGGTGGGTGCATCGGAGTTCGGCACCCGCACCGAGACCAAGAACATTAACTCGCTGAAGTCAGTTGAACAGGCTGTGCGTTTCGAGATGCAGCGCCAGGCGGCGTGTATCGTCAACGATGTCGAGATCATCCAGGAGACCCGCCATTACCAGGAGGCAGACGGTACTACCTCCCGGGGCAGGGTCAAGGAGACGATGGCCGACTACCGCTACTTCAACGACCCTGACCTTCCTCCGGTTCTGGCGCCGTCGGAATGGGTTGAATCAATCCGTGAGACCCTGCCCGAGATGCCGTGGATCCGTCGCGCCCGCATCCAGGAAGAGTGGGGTCTCAAGGACGAGGAGATGCGTGACCTGGTGAATGCCGGTGCGCTCGACCTAATCATCGCCACAGTCGAGTCCGGGGCATCGCCGGCAGAGGCTCGCAGCTGGTGGGTCGCCTACCTCGCTCAGAAGGCCAAGGAAGCGGGCGTTGAGCTTGAGGGACTGCAGATCACCCCCGATCAGGTTGCCCGGGTCAGTGCACTGGTCAAGGAGGGTAAGTTGACCAACAAGCTGGCCCGCAAGGCGGTCGATGGTGTACTCGCCGGTGAAGGCGACGTGGATGACGTCGTGGCGGCGCGCGGTCTCGAGGTCGTCCGTGACGATGGTGCGATCGAGAAGGCGGTGGATGACGCCATTGCGGCTAATCCGGACATTGTCGAGAAGTACCGCGCGGGAAACAAGAAGGTCAGCGGAGCCATCGTCGGCGAGGTCATGAAGGCGACCAGAGGCAAGGCGGATCCTGCCCAGGTGAACAAGCTCATCGCGACGAAGCTGGCCTGATCATCTCCCTGGTCGGACAACAGGGGCTGACCGGCCAGGGCACAAGGGTGGGAGAGTAGCTGTAGAAATGTTCCTTTGGGGCGAGAAAAGGAAAACTGGGCCCGAATATCGGCGACGGGGGGAGCAGGGACGCGGATTCGGGGGTAGCTGAGGCCGTGTGGGTGGAAGATCCGGACAATATCTCGGAACTTCTGTTGGACAGTCAGCTACATGTGCATAATAAACCGGACGTTAACATACGTGTACCCAATGACTGGGTTGACGTCTGGACACGTGCGGAACCTCCAGCCACCACTCAGGAGGTGCCTGCGTGATTCCGGAGCGATCGACCACGCACCAGAGGAGCCCTCCGTTGCTCATAGGTATCCCCCGGGAACCGCAAACCTTGGTCTCGGCGACGCCTGACACCGTCGGCAAACTGATCAAGCTCGGCTACGACGTAGCCGTCCAGGCCGGCGCAGGTGACCAGGCGAACTTCCCCGACAGCCAGTTTGAGGCTGCGGGTGCCACGATCGTCGGCGAGGACGTATGGTCCTCCGACATCGTCACCACTCTCGACACTCCGTCCGCCGACCACCGCGCCGCTCTGAAGTCCGGAGCGATGCTGATATCCCGGCTCGCACCGGCCCGCAATGATGAGCTTATCGCCGAGCTGGCAGCAAAGAACGTCACTGCCGTTGCGATGGACACCGTTCCCCGGATCAGCCGTGCGCAGTCCATGGACGTGCTCAGCTCCCAGGCCAACATCGCTGGATACCGTGCTGTCATCGAGGCCGCGAACACCTTCGGTCGTCTTTTCACCGGGCAGGTGACTGCCGCGGGGAAGGTCCCGCCGGCAACTGTCTACGTCATCGGAACCGGTGTCGCCGGTCTGGCAGCCATCGGTACGGCGAATTCGATGGGTGCGGTGGTTAAAGCCACGGACCTACGGCCGGAGACTGCCGAGCAGGTGGAGTCCATGGGCGCAGAGTTCGTGGCTATCCCCACAGCTTCGGAGAAGTCTGACGACGGGTACGCCAAGGAGATGACACAGGACCAGGCAGCTGCCGCCGCGAAGCTCTATGCTGAGCAGTCGGCTGCCGCGGACATCGTGATCACCACGGCGAATATTCCGGGTCGTACGTCACCGGTGCTGCTGACTGCGGCGGACGTGGCGAAGATGAAGCCCGGTTCCGTCATCGTCGACATGGCTGCCGCCAACGGCGGAAACTGTGAACTCACCGTTGCCGGTGAGGTGACCACCACCGACAACGGTGTGAAGATCATCGGCTACACCGATCTCGCCGGGCGTCTGCCCGCACAGTCCTCACAGCTTTACGGCCAGAATGTCGTGAACCTGTTCAAGCTGGTCACTCCCGGCAAGGACGGCGAAGCGGTGTTGGATCTCGAGGATGAGATCGTGCGAGGGATCACCGTCACGAAGGCTGATGAGGCAGGCTCTGCCGCCGATATCCTGTGGCCGCCACCTCCGGTGAAGGTTTCGGCGGCTCCCGCGCCGACTCCGAAGGCAGAATCGGCCGAGCCGTCCGGGTCGTCCGGGGAGGAGGCACCGGCAAAGTCCACCCTGCCGTGGAAGCTGCTTGCGGGCCTGCTGGGGATCGCCCTGGTGTTGGCCAGCCCGTTGGCTGTCGCCGACGAGTACATGGTTCTGATGCTGGCTGTGGTGGTCGGGTTCTACGTGATCACCGCGGTGACCCACAAACTGCACACACCGTTGATGAGTGAGACCAACGCTATCTCCGGAATCATCCTGGTTGGCGCGATTCTGCAGGTCGGCTCGTCCAATATCGCCGTGGCAGTGCTGGCATTCATCGCCATCGTCGTCGCCTCGATCAACATTTTCGGTGGCTTCTTCGTCACCAGGCGCATGCTCACCATGTTCGAGGGAGGCAACTGACATGAACCTGACCAACCAGCTGATTCTTGCCAACGGTCCGAGCGCGTCTGTCCTGGAGTGGACAGACAAGGTCACCAATCTGGCGTACATTGTCGCTGCCCTGCTGTTCATCCTGGCGCTGGCCGGTCTGGCCAAGCAGCAGACCGCATCACGCGGTAACCGGTTTGGTATGGCGGGTATGGCGATCGCCCTGATCGCCACCATCGTCAAGGCCGTCGTTGCTTCCGCCGACGATACTGAGAACTACAACAGTCCGGTCGTTACCCTGCTGCTCATCGCCGTGGCGATGATCATCGGTGCGGCCATCGGCATCCCCCGTGCCCGCAAGGTCGAGATGACCGGTATGCCCGAACTCATCGCCATGCTCCACAGCTTCGTGGGCCTGGCCGCCGTGCTCATCGGTGTCAACTCGTTCATCCAGAAGTCGGAGTCCACCGAGCCTGTCGCCGGATTCAACCTGGGCGAGATCTACCTCGGCATCTTCATCGGCGCAGTGACTCTGACCGGTTCTATCGTCGCGTACCTGAAACTGTCGGGGAAGATCGGCGGTTCCCCGCTGATGCTGCCTGGACGCAATCTGCTCAACGTGCTGGTCATTGTGGTGTCCCTGGTCGGTATGGGCGTGTTTATCGCCGCCGGCATCGACAACCCGGCACTGTCCTGGACGATTCTGGGCATCATGCTGGTGCTCGCCCTGGCGCTGGGTATTCACCTGGTGGCCGCTATCGGCGGTGGTGACATGCCCGTGGTCGTCTCGATGCTGAACTCCTACTCGGGATGGGCCGCCGCGGCCGCTGGCTTCATGCTGGCAAATCCGCTGCTGATCATCACCGGATCGTTGGTCGGTTCCTCCGGTGCCTACCTGTCGTATGTGATGTGCAAGGCGATGAACCGCTCGTTCATCTCCGTGATTCTCGGTGGGTTCGGAGCAGATTCCTCCGCCGGTGATGACCGTGATTACGGTGAGCACACTGAGGTCTCTGCCGAGGACACAGCGGAGCTGCTCAAGGGTGCGAAGTCTGTGATGATCACCCCGGGCTACGGCATGGCGGTGGCGCAGGCGCAGTACCCTGTTGCCTCCCTGGTGGCGAAGCTGCGCGAGCAGGGGGTGGACGTCACCTTCGGTATTCACCCGGTTGCCGGTCGACTGCCCGGTCACATGAACGTCCTGCTGGCCGAAGCCAAGGTGCCCTATGACATCGTCCTGGAGCTCGACGAGGTCAACGACGACTTCGGCGATGTGGACGTGGTGCTGGTCATCGGCGCCAATGACACCGTCAATCCGATCGCCGAGGAGCCGGGTTCTCCGATTGCCGGCATGCCGGTGCTCAAGGTGTGGGATGCCGAGAAGGTCATCGTCTTCAAGCGCTCGATGGGCTCGGGTTACGCAGGGGTGCAGAACCCGCTGTTCTTCAATGAGAACACCGATATGCTGCTTGGCGACGCCAAGCAGTCGGTCGAGGCGATTACCGCGGCTCTCTAGTTTTCCTCGACGCCGTCACCCGGCCGGACGTCTTCGGCCCGGGGTGTGGCAGGCGCACTGCCCTCGCCGAAGGGGGAGCCGCCGAGCCGCTCTCTGCTATGCGGCGTCGTGAACCCCGCCGGGTCTGGCCCCACTGCCACGACCCCGGTGGGGTTCACGTCTGTGTGGACGATGTAGTAGTGGTTCTTGATCTGGCCGAAGTTCGTGGTGTCGCCGAATCCGGGGGTCTGGAAAAGGTCACGGAGATATCCCCAGAGGTTCGGTTTGCTGGAGATCGTGTACCGGTTGCATTTGAAGTGACCGTGGTAGACCATGTCGAAGCGGACCAGGGTAACGAAGAGGTAGATGTCGGCCAGCGTGATGTGCTGTCCGACCAGGTACCGATTCTCTGCCAGTCGGTCCTCGAGCATGTCGAGTGTCGCGAACAGCTCGGAGAACGCCTTTTCGTAGGCGGCCTGCGATCCGGCGAACCCGCACTTGTAGACACCGTTGTTCACGGTGCGGAATACTCGGTCGGCGATTTCGTCGATTTCCGGCGTGAGGTCGGTGGGGTAGAGATCGGGCGCGCCGTCTCTGTGCAGGGGCGTCCACTCGGTGACGAAATCCTGGACGAGCGTCCGGAAGTCGTTGGTGACCACGGCTTTCGTCTCGACATCCACCAGTGCGGGAACCGTGATTCCTTTGGGGTAGTCGGAGTAACGGTGGAGGTAACAGTCACGTAGTCGTCCGACCCCGAGCACAGGATCGACGGAGTCCGGGTCGAGGTCGAATGTCCAGGATTTCCAGTCGTGGGTGGGGCCGGCGAGTCCCAGAGTCAGCGGTGCAGGATCGTCCGGAGCGTCTGCCCCGTCGAGCCCCAGAAGGCGACGGACGATGACCGCACGATGGGCCCACGGGCAGGCCCGGGCGGCGACCAGCCGGTAGCGACCGGCTTCGACGGGCCACGGCTGCCCCTGCCCTGAAGAGGTGGAGGCCGGACGGAATCCGGCCGGGTCGGCGACGACGCGGTCGTCGATGTAGTTCATATCTCTGTTGAAGCCTTCGTCCCCACTGGCGACGTAGCCCATGGTGTCCTCCTGGTGTCTACTGTGTCGTTCCTTCTGTCCTGTGGGTGCGACATACCGTGTCATCCTCCGCTGTCGCGCCCGGGTTCTAGCCTAGGCTTGACACACGTATCCATGCGGAAACGAGCACACAGACCAGCACGAGATCTGGCGCCAGAGGCCACCACGCCAGCGGCGCAGAAGGTGGAAGACCATGGGATTGTTTGACCGTAATCCGGACAAGTCGGGAAGGCCACGCAGCGAGGACTCGGCCACGCCCACCGGAGGCGTAGACCACAGCGACGACGATCTGTTCGACGCCATCGACTCAGTGGACGGGATCGATGTCCCGGAGGCGACACGCCCTCTGTCTGTGCCAGGGGCGAACAATAGGACCCCGGACGGCCCAGTGCCGGACGGCGTCCGGGAGCAGGCTGCCCCGGAGACCCCGGAGACCCCGGAGACCCCGGAGGTCCCGGAGCCTACGGAGTCAACGGCAGTCACGGACGCGACGGAGCGCATGGACAGTGCGAATCCGTCCGATGCCGGGGAAGCGAAGCCGAAGCGGGACATCTACGCGATGTCGGGCAGGGCCCGGCCGCAGCGTATCGAACCGCGTTCTGCGGAGCCGGCGGGCACTCCGGAGCCGTCGGACGGTGACCGTACCGAGGTCTTCGGCGCCGCGGCGGCCGATCCAGCCTATGGCGTCCCCGATGACGAGGAACAGCATCAGACCCGCGCGTTCGGAAGTTCGGTAGGAGCGTCCGGCGTGACGGAGCCGGCCTACACTGACGGCTCGTCGACGTTCGACGGGGATCCGGGAGCAGGACAGTACGCCCCGGAGACCTCGGTATTCGCTGCAGGTGCAACAGGAGCTGGGGCTGCTGCAACGACCCAGGTGAGCGCCCGGCCGACGACTGACGACCGTACTGTCGTCTCTCCTGACGATCCTGAGTCGGCAGACGCGACGGCAGGCTCGGCTACCCGGGGCGGGAACGTGGAGGCCGACCCGAGGAGAGGGACCCTCGATTTCGGCTTGTTCATCCTGCGTGTCGTGGTCGGGGCGCTGCTCGTGGTACGCGGGTTGCAGACACTCTTCGCCTTCGGTGGTGACCCGGGCATCAGCGCTTTCGAGCAGACGTTGGCGGCCTACAACTTCGCCGACATTCTGGCCGTCGGTATTCCGGTCGCGCAGATCGTGGCTGGAGGACTTCTGGTCTTCGGTCTCCTCACCCCGGTGGGAAGTGCTCTGACGGTGGTGGTCGCCGGGTTCCTCGCGTTGCACAACCTGTCGATCTGGGACTCGGGGTACTGGCCGTACACCCTCAGCCCCCAGGTGCAGTTCTGGGCCCTTCTCGGCCTCGCTGGTCTTGTCCTGACCTTCACCGGGCCGGGGCGGTACGCCGCGGACGCCTCCCGGGGCTGGGCCACCCGGCCGTTGGCCTCAGCCTGGGTGTTTGCCGTCATCGGTCTGGCGGGTGCAGCAGGGGCATGGCTGGCCGTCGGGGGTGGAAACCCGTTCTGATCAGGGGAGGGGGGCGCCTGCGCTGCCGCCTGTCAGATCACCCCAGGGCGAGACGGGCGGCCATGCCGATCATCAGCAGGCCGATCCCCAGGTTGATCCACCGCCATACCCGTGGGCGGGACAGCGGGCGACTCAGTAGGCGGGCTCCGTATCCCACTACGAGGAAGAACAGGGTTGATCCGAGAACCGCACCGGTGGTGAACATCCATTTTCCGGTGTCGTCGTATTGGTTGGCCATTGTTCCGAACACGACAATGCCGTCGACGTAAGCTGCGGGGTTGAGAAAGGTCACCGCCAGTGCGGTGGGCAGGGCCGCGAAGGCCTGTCGCCGGCGGGGGCGGAGGGGAGCGTCCGTGCGGCGGGGGATTGTACGGGTGATAGTCGCCACCTGGCCGACGCCTCCGTGCGGATAGTCGGCGGTGGGCGCAGGTAGGTCGGTGGACACGGCAGGGGCTGGTGAGCCGGATTCGGGGGTGTAATCCCGAGGGGTGCTGTCGATTCCGGTGGGGTGGCGGACGTCCCGCAGACAGGTGACAGCGAACCAGAGCAGGTAGGCGACGCCTCCCCACCGCAGGATCTCCAGGAGAACCGGAAGTTTATCGGTGACGACGCTGACTCCTGCGGTGCCCAGCGGCAGCAGGATCAAGTCACCGAGGATGAAGACAGAGACGACCAGTCCCACACCCCAACGCTTGACCCCCTGCTTCAGAAGAACCACGTTCTGCGGACCGACTGCCGCGATGACGGACAGCTGGAACACCAGGCCGGCAAGGCCGATGTGGAGGACCGGGAGGAAGTTTTCGTTCAGCACGAGGACGAGCCTAGGAAGCCCAGATTGTGAAGACAAGCAAGCTTAAGTTGATATGATTAAGATATGCTTCATGATGCCACGTCACATGGATACCTTGCTGCTTGTCGTCGATGAGGGGAGTTTCGAGGCCGCAGCGGCTCGCCTCGGTGTCAGCCCGTCCGCGGTGAGTCAGCGCATCAAGGCTCTCGAGGCGGATGTCGGCCGCGTCGTCGTACGACGGACATCGCCAGTGGGCGTCACGGATGCCGGCGAGGTGCTGATCCAGACTGCTCGACGGATGCGGTTGCTGGAGTCGGAGACAGACGACAGATTACGTGGACGGCTAGGTGAGCGGCCGGTCAGTGTAGGAGTCAACGCGGATTCGCTGGGCACCTGGTTCCGTCCCGTGCTCACGCACGTTGCGGATGTGGGAGGTATTTCCCTGGAACTGAATCTGGAGGACGAACAACACTCCCTGGCGATGCTCCGTCGGGGAGACTGCATGGGGGTGGTCACCGCAGAAGCGGAGCCGGTCGCGGGATGTGTGGTCGAGGAACTCGGGAGTCTGCACTACTGGCCGGTCGGGGCCCCGGATCTGGCCGATGAGCTCCAGGCGGCCAGGAACGTCCACGGTGAGGACGCGTGGGCTTCGCTGCCCCTCCTGGTCATCGGGCCGCACGACCGGATGACCGACGGGGTGCTGGAGCCACGCGGTGTGACACCGCGGCCGGGCCGCAGGGTCTCCCGGATTCCGAGTTTCGAGGGGCTCAACGACGCGGTGGTCGCGGGCCTGGGGTGGACGCTGGTGCCGGTGGCGTCAGCACGGCCGTACGTGGAGGCGGGAACGATGGTACGTCTCGCAGAGGACGTCATCGAGGTCCCGTTGTACTGGCAGCACTGGCGCCTGGAATCGGACACCCTCGGTGTGCTCACCGACGCGGTGCATGCGGCGGCGGCCCTGGGGCTCAGTTCCTGAGTCTCCGGTAGGCCCGGGCGGACAATGGAAGAAAGATCGCCACCAGGGCCAGTGGCCACAGAGCAGCGGCCAGTACCGCGTGGTCTGCGAGTGCGCCCCCGGTGAACCCGGTGGGGTTGCCGAAGAGTTCGCGGGCGGCGGTGGCCGTGGCGGACACCGGGTTCCAGGTGGCGAGGGGTTCCAACCATGTAGGCATGTATTCCGGAGAGACGAAGGCGGTGGACAGGAATCCTACGGGCCAGACCAGCACCTGGACCATGGTCGCGGCGCCGTCGTTCCTGCCGAGAGTGAGTCCCAGGTAGATTCCGATCCACAGCACGGCGAACCGGAACCAGAGCAGCAGCGCGACGGCGAGGATGGCCTCGGGGGCGCTTCCGGTGACTTGCCAGCCCAACAGGAGTCCGCCGGCGACCAGGACGATGAGCTCCACTGACGAGGTGATCATGTCGGCTCCGACGCGGCCGAAGGCCACCGAGGCGTCGCCTATCGGAAGGGACCGGAAGCGGTCGGTGATGCCTTTCTTCGCGTCATTGGCCATCGCGGTGGTTGTCGCCTCGACACCGAACATCATCGACAGCGCCATCATGCCGGGCAGGAGGAAGTGGATGTAGTCTCCGCCGCCGGGCAGACTGATCGACCCACCGAAGAGCAGGGAGAACATCAGCAGGAGCATGACGGTGAACATGATGGTGAACACCGGTGTGAGGGGTTGGCGGCGCCAGTGGAGGAGCTCCCTGGTTGTGAGCGTCAGCCCGCTGGTGATGCTGTTCATCGGTTCTCCTCGGTAGACGGTGATGATTCTGTGACGGAGAGGAAGACTTCGTCGAGGGTGGGACGGCGCAGCGCGATGTCGGCCGGCGTCAGGTTTGCGGCGTCGAGCCGGCGGATGATGTCGACCATGTCTGCGGTGCCGTGTGGTGCGGGCAGGCTGACGAGGAGTCCCTCGGGGCCCGGTGTAAGTGACAGCTCTGCCGGTGCCAGCGCACTCGCCACATCGACGCTGGACACCAGACGGCTGAACGAGAGGTCGACACGGTCACCGCCACGGTTCCTCTTGAGCTCGTCGGGCGTGCCGTCTGCGATGATCCGACCTGCCCTCATGATCGAGATGCGGTCGGCGAGTCGGTCGGCCTCCTCCAGGTACTGGGTGGTCAGCAGGACGGTGGTGCCGGCGTCGGCGGCCCGGAGAACGGCATCCCAGACGTCGATGCGGCCCCGTGGGTCAAGTCCGGTGGTGGGTTCGTCGAGGAAGAGGACGTCGGGATGGCGGATGAGGGAGACCGCGATGTCGAGACGTCGGCGCATTCCTCCGGAGTAACCCGACACCGGCCGACGGGCCGCGTCCGTCAGGGAGAACTGCTCCAGGAGTTCGTCGGCACGGCGGCGGGCAGCGGGCCGGCGGAGCCCCAGGAGCCGAGCAAACAGCATGAGGTTCTGGTGTCCACCGAGAACCTCATCCACTGCCGCGTACTGGCCGACCAACCCGATACGGGCGCGTACGGCGTTGCCCTCGCTCACATCGGTCCCGGCGATGCTGGCAGTCCCCTGGTCGAGGGAGGTCAGTGTGGTGAGCACCTCGACGGCGGTGGTCTTGCCGGCTCCGTTCGGTCCGAGCAGTCCATGGATGCTGCCGGTGGGAACGGTGAGGCTGAAGTTGTCGAGTGCGCGGCGTGCCCCGTAGGTCTTGACCAGGGAATCGGTGTAGATGGCGGGAGGAGGATCGGAACTCATCATAAACTCCTAACAGTGTACGGAATTGCCGAGGGAGGTTCAACGTACGCCGTTCGGAGTAGGCTGTCAACATGACATCCGACGCCAGCCACGCGACCCCGCAATCCTCGCCGGCAACGTCCGCTGGAGACGAGGTCCGGGAGCCCGACCGAATGCTGCGACTGGTGTGGCGGCACCAGGTAGGTGAAGAGGCCGGAGCGCGCGGACCCCGGAAGAAGTGGTCCGTCGACCAGGTCGTGGACACTGCCATCGAAGATGCCGACGCGGCCGGAATCGAGGGGCTCTCCATGCGCAAGATCGCCGAGAAACTCCACACCTCCGCCGCGAGTCTGTACACCTATATCCCGGGCCGCGACGAGCTTCTCGGGCTGATGATCGACCAGGTGATGGGACGCGTCGATCTCGTGCCTTTCGGCGGGGCAGCAGCGGACCCGGAGGCCGTCGGTGATCGGCTGCGGGAGATCTCACGGATCGCCTGGGAGGAGATTCACCAGCACCCGTGGTTGCTCGCCGCCCAACGGCACCGGCCCCTGATCGGGCCGAACATCTCCCGGCGTTATGAATGGCAGCTCTCGGCCCTGGACGGGTGCGGACTTGATGACGTCTCCATGGACCACACCATCGCACTGGTCGAGTCCCATGCCATCGCCAGCGCCTCGGCCAGTGTCAATGCGCGCGAACTCGCCCGAACGTCCGGGCATAGCGACGCGGAATGGTGGAAGGTCAACGAACCTGTCCTCGCCCAGGTCATGCAGGACGACGAGTTTCCCGTGTCTGGGCGTGTGGGCACCGCAGTGGGGGAAAAGTACCAGGCCATCACCGATCCGGTCGCGGTCTACGAGTATGGGCTCGAGGTGATCCTCGACGGGGTCCGGACGCGACTCACTGACGTCGCCGACGTCGCCGACGTCGGTGGCACCGATGGTGGTTAACTTCTGGAGGGGCTGGTCCCGGGGTGCGATCCACTCGTCGGGGTGGGCAGGCGGCACAGCTGTGTGAGGGGAAACCTGCGTGAGGTCATGCCGTGCGTGCCGCCGACCATGCGGTTTTTTTCGGTGAACACTTTCCTGCAATGATTGAACGCGTTCAAGGCTCGGCCTTCCGTGACCCCGTCGGTCTACCGTCCCCGAGACGGTGTGTACCGCGCTGGTCTCCGGCAGCGTCCGGTGTCACAGTCACTCGAGCCACGCGTCCCGGTTACTTCCCTCCGGGGCCCGTCAAGGAGCTCCAATGAGCCAACCCAAGGCCACAGATCCCCCCGACCACGCGAGGTCCCGGTTCCGCACCGTCGGCACCGCAGTCTTCGCCGTCGTCGCCGTCGTAGTCATCGGGACCGCATCCTTCTTCTCGATCCGGTCGGCCTCGGGCGGCACGGATGTACGGAGCAATCTCTCACTTATCGCACCAGCGGCTGCCGGCGGCGGCTGGGACACGTTCCAGCGCGAGCTGCAGCAGACCCTGAGAACCAACGGGATCGTCAACAATGTCCAGGTTGTCAACGTTCCTGGCGCGGGCGGCACGATCGGCGTGGGTGTTCTCGCCCAGCAGCCGGAGGCCAACAACCTCATGGTCGGCGGATCCGGCCACATCACGGCGCAGGTCCAGTTCGGCACCCCGTCCAGGATCCAGGACGTCACCCCGGTGGCCAAGGTCCTCGAGGAATACGACATCATCGCAGTCCCCGCCGATTCCCCTCTCGAGTCGATGGATGACGTCAGCGACGCGTGGACGCAGAACCCGCGTTCGCTGGCATGGACCGGGGGCGGCTCCTTCGACCAACTCGTCATGACGGATATCGCCCTGGAACTTGGTGTCCCCGCGTCGGAGACCACGTACATCCCGTCGGACGGCGGCGGCGAGGCCATTCAGGCGCTGCTCAACGGGACGGCCGACGTGACGGCTGGCGGCTTCGCGGATATCTACCCCCAAGTCGAGTCCGGACGGTTGCGGGTCCTGGGCGTCGTGGCTGAGGACCGCCTCTCCGGAAGCCCGGAGATCGAAGCGATCCCCACGCTGGCCGAACAGGGCATCGACGTGACTATCACCAACTGGAGGGCACTTTTCGCCCCTCCCTCCGCCACACGCGAGGACATCGAGGAACTTCAGGACCTCATTGCCGAAGCTGTGGAGACCCCGGAGTGGCGTGCCACCGTAGAACGCAACTACTGGCGCGAGGCGCCAATGCACGGCGAGGAGCTCGATCAGTACATCCAGGACGAGACGGACAGGATCACCACCCTGTTCGAGGAGATGGGACAATGACCACAACAAGCGACATCGCGGAACCTCGGACCACCTCGCCGGTCGGTGCGGGCACGGTCTGGGCCGGCCGGTCCGGGCTGATCATGCCCGTCGTAATCGCCGGGTTCAGCCTTTTCCTCGTCATCGGTTCGATCGCCATGGACGGCCCCGACGCGGATTTTCCCGGACCGGGATTCTTCCCGACTTTGATCGGAGTCATCGGCCTCATTCTCGCCACGGTGATTGCCGTGGGCATTATTCGCCGCCCGGAGCACGTGGAGGGTGCGGACGAACAGACGACGCGGTTCCATTCGGACTTCGGGGCCCTCGGGTGGACGGTCCTGGGGTTCCTCGCCTTCGCGGTTTTGCTGCCGTGGCTCGGCTGGATCCTCGCCTCCGGACTGCTGTTCTGGTGTGTGGCCCGGGGATTCGGTTCGCGCCGTCCCGTGTTCGATATTCTGGTGTCGGTGTTCATGGGCTCTGTGGCCTACCTCGCTTTCGACGTGGCACTCGGCCTCAGTCTTCCTTCCGGCATCATCGGCGGGGGGTTCTGACATGGATTCGCTCAGCCTCCTGATGGAGGGCTTCGCAGGTGCCCTCACCCCGGTCAATCTCATGTGGGTGCTCCTCGGCTGTCTCCTCGGCACTGCCGTGGGCGTTATGCCGGGTCTCGGCTCCTCGATGGCGGTGGCGCTGCTCCTGCCCATGACCTTCGCCCTCGACCCGACGGCGGCCTTCATCTTCTTCGCCGGCGTGTACTTCGGCGGACTCTTCGGCGACTCCACCATGGCGATCCTGATGAACACCCCGGGGCAGGCCTCTGCCATCGCCTCGACGTTCGAGGGGCACAAGATGGCCCTGTCCGGTCGGGCACCTCAGGCGTTGGCGACGGCGGCCATCGGTGCCTTCATCGGTGGTTTCGTCGCTTCGGTCGTGGTCGTCTTCTTCGCCCCGCTGCTCGCTGAGCTGTCGACGTACTTCGGACCGGCAGAGTACTTCGCGCTGGCATTGTTCGCTTTCGTCGCGACCTCCTCCGTGGTCTCCGACTCGGTTCCCAAGGGTCTGTCCGCCCTCATCATCGGCCTGGGTATCTCGACGGTCGGCATCGATTCGGTGACCGGTACGGAACGGTTCACCCTCGGGGTGCCGCAGCTGTTCGACGGGATCTCGATCGTCACTGTCACAGTGGCAATCCTCGCCCTCGGAGAGGTCTTCTTCATCGCTTCCCGCGCACGACGTGAGAATCAGGACCTCAAGACACGGTCCGCAGGGCGGCCGTGGCTGAAGCTCGCCGAGTTCCGCGAGGCGTTGCCGGCCTGGTTGCGGGGCACGGCGATCGGCATGCCCTTCGGCATGATCCCGGTGGGTGGCTCCGAGGTTCCGACGTTCCTCGCCTATTCCGTGGAGCGGCGCCTGGACACCCGTCGGAAGTCGCCGAAGTTCGGTAAAGGCGCTATCCGTGGACTCGCCGCGCCGGAGGCCGCCGGGAACTCGACGACAGGTATGGCGATGGGTGCTCTGCTGGCCCTTGGCCTGCCGGTCTCCGCCACGGCGGCCATCCTGCTTGCGGCCTTCCGCCAATACGGTCTGCAGCCTGGCCCGCTGCTCTTCGACCGCAACCCGGACCTGGTCTGGGCACTGCTGGCGAGCTTCTTCATCGCCATGGTGGTGCTGTTGATCATCAACCTGCCTTTCGCCCAGCTCTGGGCCAAACTCCTGCTTATCCCACAGCCCTATCTTTATGCGGGGATCGCCCTGTTCTGCGGTCTCGGTGTCTACGCCACCTCGGGCCGGGTGTTCGACCTCCTGCTTCTGTTGGGTATCTCGGTGGTCGGCTTCCTGATGCGCCGCTACGGCTACCCGCTGGCACCACTGATTATCGGCATGGTCCTCGGACCGCTGGCCGAGACGTCGATCCGCGACGCCCTGCTGTCCTCGTCAGGCGACTTCACCGTCCTGGTCTCCAGCCCCATCACCTGGACCATCTACGGTGTGTTGGCGGTCGTCCTGCTGGTGGCGATCCGCAGCGTGGTGATCAACCGAACCCTCCGGCGACGTCTGAAGGCCGGGAAAGCGGATGCCTAGACGCCCACGGCTACCGACGCCAAGGCAGCCCCCGTCGCCGTTCCGCCCGCCGCGATCGTCGCGGGTGTCCCGGCGGCGATGATCCGGCCTCCGTCGACACCGGCACCGGGGCCCAGATCCAGGACGCGGTCTGCCTGCGCCACGACGCGCAAGTCGTGTTCGACCACCACCACGGAATCACCGGCGTCGACCAGCCGGTTGAGTTCCTTGACCAGCAGGTCAACATCCGCGGGATGAAGCCCCGTCGTGGGCTCGTCGAGCAGATGGACCGTGGGCGTACTGCGGCGTACCCGCCGGCTGCGTTGAAGTTCTGTGGCCAGTTTGATGCGCTGAGCCTCCCCGCCGGAGAGCTCAGGGGCGCCCTGGCCTAGACGAAGATAGGACAGCCCCACCGCCTCCAGTGCCTGAAGGGCAGTGTAGACGGCAGGCTCATCGGCGAAGACGTCCAGTGCCTCGGTGACCGTCAGACCGAGGACGTCGGCGATGGTGAGCCCGCGCCAGGTCACCTCCAGTGTCTCGGCATTGTACCGGGCGCCGTGACAGTCCGGACAGATGGTGTAACTGCCGGGGAGGAAGACGAGCTCGACCTCGATGGTCCCCTCGCCGCTGCAGGTGGGGCATCGCCCCTGGGTGACGTTGTAGGAGAACCGCGACACCGTCCATCCCCGTTCCTGGGCGTCATCCGTGGCGGCGAAAAGCTTCCTGACGTGGTCGAATAATCCCGTGTAGGTCGCCAGGGAGGACCGGGTGGTCCGACCGATGGGTTGCTGCGTGATATGGACCGTGCGGATCCCTGCATCGGCGAGCACCTCGGGCAACGCGCTCGACACCAGTGTCGACTTGCCTGAGCCTGAGATCCCGGTCACCGCAGTGAACTGGCCGAGCCCCAGCCCGGTGTCAACATCCAGGGTGCGTTCAGTCGTCCGCACCGGCAATGACGACGACGCCTGCCGGACCGCGAAACTGCCCGACCCTTTCAACGGTGGAACGGGTGCGGCAAGCGCCCGGCCGGTGGGCGTGTCCTGTCCGGACAGGCCGGCAACCGGGCCGGACCACAGGACCTCGCCACCGTTCTCCCCGGCACCGGGACCAATGTCGACGACCCAGTCAGCACCGGCCACCAGCGACATGTCGTGCTCGACGAGGATCACGCTGTTACCGGCCTCCAGGAAGCGCACCATCAGCTCACTGACGGCGACCCGCTCTGTCGGATGCAGTCCTGCAGAAGGTTCATCCAGGACGTACACCACGCCGAACAATCCGGAATGAAGCTGCGAAGCCAGACGCAACCGCTGCAGTTCACCACCGGACAGAGTCGAGGCAGGTCGATCCAAGCTCAGATGCCCCAGCCCCAGTTCCACGGCTGCCCGGACCGTAGGAATCACCTGTTCCAGCAGGAGACGCTCGGCCTCCGACGGGGACGTGACCCCGGTGAACAGTTCCACCAGGTTCTCCAGCGGGACCGAATTGAGCTCGTCGATCGCCATACCGAGATACGTCACCGACAAGGCGTCCGTGGTCAGACGACGGCCACCACACGTCGGGCACACCGAATGATCCATGAACGAGAGAACCCGGCGTCGGGTCGCGTCCGACGATGACGACGCCAACGTCTCCTGGAGGTAGGTCGACACCGACCGCCACGTCCCGTCATAGGTCCGCTGGATCTGGTGGGCACCGCGGACCGGATGCACGGTCACCACCGGCTTGTCCGGAGTGAAAAGGATCCAGTTCCTGTCCTCACGGGACAACTCAGACCACGGTACGTCCGTCCGGTACCCCAGAGTGACGAGAATGTCGTGGAAGTTCTTCCCCAGCCATGCCCCGGGCCAGGCTGCGATCGCCCCGTCATCAATCGACAAGGACGGGTCCGGGACCATCGACTCCTCGGTCGGCACGTGGACCGTTCCGGTGCCCTGGCACGTCGGGCACATGCCTGATGCCGTGTTCGGAGAGAAGCGGTCAGAATCCAGCCGCCCCACGCGCTCCCTCACCTGTGTCGGATACGTGCCGGCCCGGGAGAACAACAGCCGCACCGAGTTCGACACGGTGGAGAAGGTGCCCACCGTCGACCGCGCACCACCACTCGTCCGGGCCTGTTCCAGGGCGACTGTCGGGGGAAGTCCGTCAATCCGGCCGACCCGTGGATCCACCGCGCCGGCAATCAGACGTCGGGCGAACGGCGCCACCGACTCCAGATAACGCCGCTGCGCCTCACCATGGATCGTGCCGAACGCCAGGGACGACTTCCCAGAACCGGAGACACCCGTGACCGCGACAAGTTGACCGCGGGGCAGGGTGACGTCCACGTGCCGAAGATTGCGCAGGTCGGCGTCGTGAACGCGGATATCTGAATTCGTGTCGGTCATGCCCGCTCATTCTAGGCGGTAGCGTGGGGACATGGACTTCGGGATACATGGAAAATGGGCCGTGATCGGAGCCTCCAGCCAGGGGCTGGGATTCGGATGTGCAGATGCACTGGCTGCTGAGGGGGTGAACCTCGTCGTGAACGCGCGCCGGGCAGCGCCACTGGCTGAGGCAGCTGACCGCCTGCGTTCGCACGGGGTGACGGTGCACGAGATCGTCGGCGATATCAGCGACCCGGCGGTCCGCTCGTCGTTGCTGGGTGCAGCCCCGCAGGTGGACATCCTCGTCACCAATGCCGGTGGGCCGCCGCCCGGCGACTTCCGTGACTGGGACGAGGATGACTGGTTCGCCGCGCTCAGGCAGAACATGCTGACCCCGGTCGAACTGATCAAGGCCACAGTGGACGGTATGGCGGACCGTGGGTTCGGGAGGGTCGTGAATATCACGTCCGGGGCAGTGAAAGCACCGATCGCACAACTCGGACTCTCCAACGGCGCTCGGAGCGGCTTGACCGGGTTTGTAGCCGGCGTGGCCCGGCAGCCACAACTCGCCACGGCGAATGTGACCGTGAACAACCTGCTCCCCGGGCGGTTCGCGACGGCGCGGTTGACGCAGACCGGAGGCGGTTCCGCACCCTCGCCCGACGGAATCCCGGCCGGACGGTTCGGTGACCCCGCAGAATTCGGGGCGACGTGTGCTTTCCTCTGTTCATCTCAGGCGGGCTACATCACCGGTCAGAATGTGCTCATTGACGGGGGAGTCTACCCGGGCACGCTGTGAACCCGCGGCGATCTGAGACACCAGGGCCGTGTCGGTTTGACGGGGTCAGAACCGACACAGCCCTACGGTGCCAGCAGAATGCGCGGATGAGCACACGCGACGGGTCAGTCGACCTCGCGCACGGCACCCTTGTCGGCGCTGGTGGCCATCTTCGCGTAGGCACGCAGCGCCTTGGTGACCTTGCGTTGGCGGGTAGCAGGCTTCCAGGGGTTCTCCGACGCATCCATCGCGTCGCGCCGTCGGGCGATTTCCTCGTCTGGCACGTCCAGAGTCAGCTGACGGTTGTGCACGTCGATTGTCACCGTGTCTCCGTTTTCGACCAGTCCGATAAGCCCACCACCAGCGGCTTCAGGGGAAACGTGGCCGACTGAGATGCCCGATGAACCACCGGAGAAGCGGCCGTCGGTGATCAGGGCACACTTTTTGCCCAATCCCGAGCCCTTCAAGAAAGCGGTCGGGTGCAGCATCTCCTGCATCCCAGGCCCGCCCGACGGGCCCTCGTAACGGACCACGATGACATCGCCCGGGGTGACCTTCTTCTTGAGGATCACGTCGACAGCCTCTTCCTGGGACTCCACCACCAGGGCGGGGCCGGAGAAATGCCAGAGGGACTCGTCGATACCGGCGGACTTGATCACAGCACCGTCGGGCGAGAGGTTTCCACGCAGGATGACCAGGCCGCCGTCGGAGGTGAAGGAGTGGTCGACATCGTGGATGCATCCGTTCTCGGCGTCGAGGTCCAGCTCGTCCCACGTGTTGTCGGTGGAGAAGGGTTCGGTGGTACGCACGCCCCCGGGAGCGGCGTGGTAGAGGTCCACGGCCTCTTGGCGGGGCGAGGCGGCGCTGACATCCCAGTCCTCGAGCCATTCGGCGAGGCTGGGGGAGTGGACGGTGTGTACGCCCTCGTTGAGCTTGCCGCCGCGCCACAGTTCACCGAGGATGCGGGGGATGCCACCGGCGCGGTGGACGTCCTCCATGTGGTAGTCGGAGTTCGGTGCGACTTTCGACAGGCAGGGGACGGACTTGGACAGGTCGTCGATGTCCTGCAGGTCGAAGTCGATCCCGCCTTCCTGGGCGGCGGCGAGGATGTGCAGCACCGTGTTCGTCGAACCACCCATGGCCATGTCGAGGGCCATGGCGTTCTGGAACGCCTCCTTGGTGGCGATGTTGCGGGGCAGCACGGAGGTGTCGCCGTCGCCGTAGTAGCGGTGACACAGGTCGACGATGACGCGGCCGGCGTCGCTGAACAGGGTGCGGCGGGCGGCGTGGGTGGCCAGCGTCGAGCCGTTGCCGGGCAGGGAGAGACCGAGAGCCTCGGTAAGACAGTTCATTGAGTTGGCGGTGAACATGCCGGAGCAGGAACCACAGGTGGGGCAGGCGGCCTGCTCCACGGTCATCAGCCCCTGGCGCGAGACCTGTTCGCTGGCGGACGCGGAGATCGAGGTGATCAAGTCGGTGGGGGCGTGCGCCACGCCGTCGACGATCACGGCCTTACCAGCTTCCATCGGTCCACCGGAGACGAAGACGACCGGGATGTTCAGACGCATCGCG
Source organism: Corynebacterium glyciniphilum AJ 3170 (assembly GCF_000626675.1). Taxonomy (NCBI): domain Bacteria; kingdom Bacillati; phylum Actinomycetota; class Actinomycetes; order Mycobacteriales; family Corynebacteriaceae; genus Corynebacterium; species Corynebacterium glyciniphilum. The sequence continues at coordinate 1,478,999 of NZ_CP006842.1, forward strand.
GCATTGAGCATGCCAGGGGTGATCTTGTCACAGTTGGAGATGCATACGATGGCATCCGCCTGGTGGGCGTTGACCATGTACTCCACGGAGTCGGAGATGATCTCTCGGCTGGGCAGGGAGTACAGCATGCCGGAGTGTCCCATCGCGATGCCGTCGTCGACGGCGATGGTGTTGAACTCGCGGGCGACACCGCCGGCCTCTTGGACGGCTTCGGCGACGATGTCGCCGACATTCTTGAGGTGAACGTGCCCGGGCACGAACTGGGTGTAGGAGTTCGCGATCGCGATGATCGGTTTGTCGAAGTCACTGTCCTTCATGCCCGTGGCTCGCCACAGGGACCGCGCGCCGGCGGCGTTGCGTCCCTGGGTGGTCACTGATGACCGGTATGAGATCTCGTTCATGGTGGGAAAAGCGTCCTCTCGTCGGGCCTCGTGCAGCTGCCCGGCCCGTGGGCAGTCACGTCGGTGAATAGTGCAGGTGTGGGGGAACTGGTGTCCGGAGGACAGTCGTCAGCTGTTCTCGGACGGGGAGGGGGTTTCGTCCGGGTCGACGTTCGCGGCGCGGCGTCGTTCGAGTTCCTCACGTGCCATGTGGCTGGCCCGTCGTGCGGCCTCGTACTCGCCGTACTCTTCCTCGTCCATGAGGACGGCCAGACCGCTGTCGCGTTCGACGACCCGGACTTTCTCGTCGATGGCGGAGAGACTCGGGGTCACCGGGTCGGGAATCCTGCCTCCGGTCACTTCCGCCAGGGTCACCAGCGAGTTGAAGCTCACACCAGGGAGCGGGAAGGTCGTCTCGTTCGTGCTGACGGCGAGCGCCTTGCCTCCACGGGTGAATCGTAACGCTTCGAAGTCGTCCCACGCCAATGACTTTGACGGGCGAAGGAGGTAGCGCGCGGTGATCCCCCGTTCAGTGAATTCTGTGCGGGTGCGGAGGACGCCGATGATGAACAGAATCGGGAGCAGCGGGAGCCAGAAGAGGATCTTCGGTGCGTAGGCGATGCCGACGACGGACATCGCCAACATCAGGACGCCGGCGATCAGGTGTGCCTGGTCCGTCCGGACCTGGTACGGCAGTTCGGATGACTCCACAGAACTCATGGTTGTCCATTTAATCAGTCCGGAGCTACGACAGAAACATCGCCCGGACCATGGGGTCCGGGCGATGTCTGTGCGTCGCGGTGGAAACAGTGGCACTGGGGCCTTCGTCTACGGTGCGGTCGTTTCCCCCGACCCGGTGTCTCCACCGGAGGTGGAGTTCCGCTGGGCCTGGCCCTGGTTCTGGTCGGTGCCTCCGGTGGATTCCCCGGTACCGGTACCCGTATCGTCGCCACTGGTGTCGGTGGAGTTTCCGCCGGTGTTTCCCTGGGAACCGTTTCCGTCCCCTGATCCGCCAGTGTTACCCGTGGAGTCACCGGTGCCTCCGGTGTTCCCTGAGTTTCCTTGGTTCCCTGTGCCGTCGGTGTCACCTGTGTCACCGGTGTTGGTGTCACCGGTCTCACCCGGGTCTTCGCTGTCCTGGGGTACCTCGGTGTTCTGGGGAGCGTCGGTGTTGACTGAGTCGGCCGGCGGCTCGGTGCTCTCGGTCTCGTCGGTGGATTCCACAGCAGCACCGGTGTCCCGCCAGCGGTCGGGGGACAGGATTCCGGCCTGGCCGTCCTCCGGGTTGCTGGAGAACATCGCCAGCAGACCCACGATGACGAGCGCAATGAACAATCCGGCGGTGGACGGCCTGAACCGGCCGCCGAAGCTCAGCAGATTCTTCGTCTTGGATTTGTAGGGGCCGTCCACCAGCTCGGCGAGATCGGACTTGTCGGCACCATGGCCGTCACGTTCATCAGTGGCAGGCTCAGCTTCGGATGACGGAAGGACCTCGGTGGCGGGGTCGTCGGGATCCGGAAGCGTGGCAGCGCCTTCGGTGTCAATGACCTCGGTAGCGTCGTCGGTGTCGTTGTCGTCGATCGACATGTGATCACTGCCCGCGGTTGCGGCGGCGATCACACGGTCCGTATCAGCCTGGTTATCTCCCTGACTGTCGCCAGATGCAGCCGCGGCCGCCCCCGTCGTGTCTCTCTTCGTCTCAGCATGCTTCCCTGAGGCGCGTAGATCATCCGGAAGCTGGTCGCCAAGTTCAGCGCGAGCGGCGATCGCTTCGCCGGGTGCCTGGTAACGGTCCCAGAATGTGTTGACGAGGTTTGCACGGATAGCGCGCTCGGCGGCCCACTGTGTCGCCGGGCTGGTGTCGACGTTGACTCTCATGCCGACAGACCACGGTAATCCGGCTGCTGCCGGCGGTGTGATGCTGAGGGCAGGCTGCACCTCAATGTCTCCACGGATGCTGTCGCTGACCCCGGCAGTCTCGATGGCCTCCTTCGAGGCGCGTTCGACGAGGGAGAGCAGATCGGCCATGGATTCGTTATCGGTCATGGGCACGTCAAGGTCGACGACGGCCCTGGACCACTTCTGCGAGTAGTTGATGGTGACACTGGCCTTGCTATTCGGCACGGTGACCAGTTCACCCGCAGCGGTCCGGATCTGCGTCGACCGGAGGGTAAGCTTCACTACCGTTCCGGTGATCTGACCACTGGTGTCATCGAAGGTGACGACGTCGCCGACCCCGTAGTGCCGCTCCGAGATGATGAAGAATCCGGTCAGGAAGTCCCCGATGATGTTCTGCGAACCGAAACCGATGGCGGCGGAGACGACGGTGGCGGGGATGGCGGCACCCATCGCCGGCACGCCGAGGTTGGTCAAGGCCAGCAGCACGAGGACGAAGTAGGCGACGATCTCCAGTATGTAGACCAGCGCGCCGACGAGAGCGAGCTTCGATTTCGTCTCCTCTTGCCCGTGTTCCATCCGGTCGCTGAGGATGCGTACGGCCTGTCGACCGACACGCGGGACCAGGATGGCTGCTATCAACAGGGCAGACAGGGGCAGACCGTGCTGGATGATCCAGTCCCAGAGGGAGAACAAGAGGTATCTAACGTCCATCATGGGTGACACGGTAGCGCGTGATTCTTGGGATTTGCTGGATCGTTCTCCGGGTGAAACCTCATCCCAGCTCTGTTCATGCAGTGAGATTGGGGGTATCAGCGGGTGGGAAAATTTCTCATTTTTCATTGACCAGGGGGCCGGACTCCACTATGGTCATTGGTTATGACGACGTTCCTGATTCTTGTATCCGCCGGGCGCTAGAGCCCCTGCGGTCACTTCGCGGAACAATCTGGCGCCCCCGCCCCGTACCCCGGGTAGCGGGGGCACAGTCGGTTCTACGGCGGAACCACACCTCTCGAGACCTCGAATGTCGGACATCCACAACACATGACCACCAAAAGGAGTGCACGGACGGTGAATGACACCTCACGCCCACACCCCAGTCCTGCGACAGTCGCTGCCTCAGGACGCAGCCGTAAGCCTGAACGCATCAATGGCGCCCAGGCGGTAGTCCGTTCCCTCGAGGAGCTGGGCACCGACGTCGTCTTCGGCCTCCCCGGTGGTGCGGTACTCCCGCTCTACGAGGCTCTCTACGGGTCCGAGAAGCTCAACCACATCCTCGTCCGCCACGAGCAGGGTGCAGGTCACGCTGCCACCGGCTATGCCCAGGTCTCCGGGGAAGTCGGAGTGTGCATCGCTACGTCCGGGCCCGGTGCGACGAACCTGGTTACTCCACTTGCCGACGCCAACATGGATTCCGTCCCGATCGTGGCGATCACCGGACAGGTCGGCAGCCATCTCCTGGGAACCGACGGTTTCCAGGAAGCTGACATCCGCGGCATCACGATGCCGATCACGAAACACAGCTTCATGGTGACCCGTCCCGAAGAGATCCCGGCGGCAATCGCCGAGGCCTTCCACGTGGCCAGCACAGGCCGTCCGGGTGCGGTGTTGGTCGATATTCCTAAGGACGTGCAGAATGCGGAGCTGGACTTCGTCTGGCCACCGTCCTACCGGTTGCCGGGGTATCACCCGGTGACCACCCCGCACTCGCGCCAGATCGAGGAAGCGGCACGCCTCATTGCCGAGGCGAAGCGTCCTGTCATCTATGCCGGCGGTGGAGTCCTGAAAGCCAATGCGCACAAGGAACTCCTCGCCTTCGCCGAAGCCACCGGTGTGCCGGTGACGACGACGCTGATGGCTCTGGGTGTGTTCCCGCAGTCGCACCCGCAGTTTCTCGGTATGCCCGGAATGCACGGCACGGTTCCCGCCGTGGCGGCCTTGCAGAAGTCCGACCTCATCCTCGCGCTCGGTGCGCGGTTCGACGACCGCGTCACCGGTGATGTCGATTCGTTCGCTCCCGGCGCCAAAGTCATCCACGCCGACATCGATCCCGCGGAGATCGGCAAGATCCGCGAGGTCAACGTGCCGATCGTCGGCGACGCCCGCGAGGTGCTCGTCGCACTGCGACAGGCGATGGAGGCGCGACCGCAGGAGCAGGACATAGCTCGCTGGACGGCGTACCTGGACGGTCTCAAGGAGGACTTCCCTCCGGGCTACGACGAGCCGGAGGACGGGAAGCTCGCACCGCAGTACGTCCTCGAGCAGCTCACGGACGCAGCAGGCCCGGAGGCCGTCTATGTCGCAGGCGTCGGTCAGCACCAGATGTGGGCCGCGCAGTTCCTGAGGTTCGAGAAGCCGCGCACCTGGCTGAATTCCGGTGGTCTGGGAACCATGGGATACTCGGTCCCCGCCGCGATGGGAGCCAAGGCCGCCGCGCCCGACACCGAAGTGTGGGCCGTGGACGGCGACGGCTGCTTCCAGATGACCAACCAGGAACTCGTCACCTGCGCCGTCGAAGGCCTGCCGATCAAGATCGCCCTGATCAACAACGGCAATCTCGGCATGGTGCGGCAGTGGCAGACACTGTTCTTCGACGGTCACTACTCCCACACCAATCTCAAGCCAGGCGAGAACTACCTCCCGGACTTCGTGGGGCTCGCGGAATCGATGGGATGCGCCGCCTTCCGGGTCACGGAGAAGGACGACGTGGCGGCGACGATCGCCAAGGCCCGTGAGATCAACGACCGCCCCGTCGTCATCGACTTCATTGTTGGTGAGGACGCACAGGTCTGGCCGATGATCTCCGCTGGCGCGTCCAATGACGAAGTCCAGTACGTCCGCGACCTGCGACCCTTGTTCGAGCAGGAGCAGTCCGCCGCAGAGGATCCCGAGGAAATCCGCAAGATCGTCGAGGAAGGCGAGGAGAACTAATGTCTCAAGTCCACACTCTGAGTGTCCTGTGTGAGGATGTCGACGGCATCGCGTCCCGTATTACCGGGATGTTCACCCGCCGAGCCTTCAGCATCATTTCGATCGCCTCGGGCCAGACCGAGGTCGCCGGCGTCAACCGCTTCACCATCCAGGTGGAAGGGGAGGACCACGTGATCGAACAGATCACCAAGCAGCTCAACAAGCTGATCCCTGTGATCAAGGTCAGCCGCCACGACCCGGACTCCATCGTGTGCCGGGGTCTGATGTTGGTGAAAGTCTCCGCTGACAACTCCAACCGCACCCAGGTGGTCGAGTCGGCCAAGTTGTTCCGGGCGCATGTCGTCGACGTGGGTCCGGAGTCCGTGGTCATCGAGGCGACCGGAACGCCGACGAAGCTCAAGGCGCTGCTGGAGGTCCTGGAACCCTTCGGGATCCGGGAGCTCGTGGAGTCCAGCGTGACCGCGGTCAGTCGCGGCCAGAAGGCGATGTACCCCGCGAAACTCTGATCGCCTGCGCCCATTCACGGGGTGGGATACCCTGTCTCACCCTCTGATACTTGTTGCTGATACGATGGCAGACACTGAACGCTCCATCCGGTTCTTGAACCGATTCATCCCCGTTTTTCCACGAAAGGCTGTACCTCATGGCAATTGACGTTTTCTACGACGACGACGCTGACCTGTCGATCATCCAGGGCCGCAAGGTTGCCGTGCTCGGCTACGGTTCGCAGGGGCACGCTCACGCCCAGAACCTGCGCGACTCCGGTGTTGAGGTCGTCATCGGCCTGCGCGAGGGCTCGAAGTCCGCTGCCAAGGCTGAAGAGGCCGGATTCAAGGTCCTCTCCAATGCCGATGCTGCGGCTTGGGCCGACGTTGTCATGGTGCTGGTGCCCGACACCACCCAGGCCACCGTCTACGCCGAAGACATCGCACCGAACCTGGAGGACGGCAACGCCGTGTTCTTCGGGCACGGACTGAACATCCACTTCGAGCTGATCAAGCCGGCGGACAACGTCACTGTCGCCATGGCTGCTCCGAAGGGGCCGGGGCACCTGGTCCGTCGCCAGTTTGTCGACGGTAAGGGCGTGCCCTGCCTGATCGCTGTCGAGCAGGATCCGAAGGGTGAGGGCCGCGACCTGGCGCTGTCCTATGCTGCCGCCATCGGTGGTGCACGCGCTGGCGTCATCCCGACCACTTTCGAGGCGGAGACCGTCACTGACCTGTTCGGCGAGCAGGCTGTGCTCTGCGGCGGCACCGAGGAGCTCGTCAAGACCGGCTTCGAGGTTCTCACCGAGGCCGGCTACGAGCCGGAGATGGCCTACTTTGAGTGCCTGCACGAGCTGAAGCTGATCGTGGACCTGATGTTCGAGGGCGGCATCGCCAACATGAACTACTCGGTCTCCGACACCGCGGAGTTCGGCGGTTACCTCTCCGGCCCGCGCGTCATCGACGCCGGCACCAAGGACCGCATGAAGGACATCCTGTCCGACATCCAGGACGGCACCTTCACCAAGCGACTGATCGCCAACGTGGAAGGTGGTAACAAGGAGCTCGAGGGCCTGCGCGCCGACTACGCCAAGCACCCGATCGAGACCACCGGCACCAAGCTGCGCGATCTCATGAGCTGGGTCAAGAACCCACTCGACGCCACCGCGTAGTCTGACCAGCTAAGTACCGGATTCCGGTACTACCTTCAGGTGCCTGGATCCCGCAGAAAGCCCGCGCCCGATGGCGCTGGAGTATACGCGAAGCAGACCCCCACGGAACACCAGTTCCGTGGGGTCTGCTTGTTCAGTTGGGGGCGATGGCTGTTGTCTGCAGAGTTTTGTCTGCCACGGACTGGTGGTGCCTCGGGGAGCCCTCACGGACCGCGTGAGACAGGTGGCAGAATTCGGCACCTGGGACCACACAGCCCCCGCGTGGCGTCCGTGATGCCCGTGGTGGGGACGACGCCATCCCGTCCGGCGCCACTGAGACGCATGCCGGTCATGGCCCCGAGTCGACGACTCGCTCCTTACTGATAATGATTACGGTACCCAAAAATTGCCATTGACCTGCGAGGTCGAGGGAACTACTGTGAGGTTCCACCGTTAATGACAATGGAGGTTCCTGATGGGGCACGACCACTCTCACGACCACGAGACCGGACACGGGCACAGTCACGCCACGCAGGTCCGCGGAAAGGCCCTCTGGATCGTCATCGCGATGACCTCCACGATCTTCGTGGCCCAGGTCATCGGCGGAGTGGTGTCCGGATCCCTGGCATTGCTCGCTGATGCAGGTCACATGCTGTCGGATGCGGGTGGGCTCGTTGTCGCGGCACTGGCGATGATGGTCGGGTCGCGTCCGGCGACGGCTCGGTCCACCTACGGATTCCGCCGTGCGGAAGTGCTGGCTGCGGCAGTCAACGCCGGGGCTGTTGCGGTGATCGGTGTGTGGATCGCCGTTGCAGCGTTCCGACGTATGGGAGAGGGGCCGGAGGAGATTCAGACCGGGCTGATGCTCGCCGTCGCCGTGGTGGGGCTGCTGGCCAACGTCGTGTCGGCGGTTATCCTCCACCGCAATGCAGGGGAGTCACTGAACATGAAGGGTGCCTATCTCCACGTCCTTGTGGATCTCCTGGGGTCGGTGGCCGTTATCGTCGCCGCACTCGTCATCGCTGGCACCGGATGGTACTGGGTGGACGCAGCGGCCTCGCTGATCATTGCCGCGATGATTCTTCCGCGGGCATGGTCCTTGATGAAGGAGGCCGGCACCGTCCTGATGGAGCAGGTGCCGACGGGGGTGGACCCCGTGGAGGTGCAGGAGGCAGTCAGTGCGACAGACGGAGTCTACGGTTCACACGACCTGCATATCTGGTCGGTAGACGGGGAGTCGTCGATGGCGACGGTTCATGTGGTGACCACCGGAGACGAACATGCTGTACGCAAGGGGGTCAAGAAGGTCTTTGAAGACCGGGGGATCGGCCATGTGACCGTCCAGACAGAGGCGGCAGCGGTGCGGGAGGCCTCCCCACGGGTATGTGATACCGGGTGCGGGGAGATCTGCAGGCCGTAGGTGTCAGGCCGTGAGCCCCATGGCCAGGGCGATCAGCACCATGACGATGCCGAATGCCCACGCAATCGGGAAAGTCAGCTTGATGTGCTTGCCGATGGTGCCGCCGGACAGGCCGATGGCCAGCCACAGAGCGGGGGAGAAGGGGCTGACGAAGGTGCCGATGATGTTGCCGATGATCAGGGCGGCTGCGGCGCCGCTTCCGGAGACACCGAATGACGCCACGGTTTCCTGGACCACAGGCAGCACCGAGAAGTAGTAGGCGTCGGTGGATGTCAGCAGGTCGAGCGGAACGCCGAGAAGGCCGACGATTACGTGCAGCTGTGAGCCCACGGAATCCGGGAGAATGTGGAGCAGACTGAGGGCGATCTCCTCGAGCATGCCGGACTCGTTCAGAACGCCGAGGAACATGGCGGCGGCGAGGATGACTCCGGCCATGGAGAGCGCGTTCGGGGCGTGACGTTTCAAGGTGTCTGCCTGCTCCCCGGAGAGCGGGAAGTTGACGACGAGGGCGATGGCGGTGCCGACGAGGAAGACCGGTCCCGGCTCGATCCAGCCGGACATGAGGAGAACGAGCATAGCGACCGACAGGACGATGTTGAAGACCGTGACCCACCTGCCGGTCCGCATCTGCGCACCGATCTCTTCCTGCTTCTCTTTCTCACGCGCGATGAAGTCTGCAGCGAGACTGTGGACGTCCACGTCGTCGGTGCCGACGAACTCGGGTGTCTTGCGGAGTTTGGCGATGCGGCGCTGCTCCTTGAGGCCGAGCAACGCGGCAATCACGAAAACGAGTACCAGGGCAATGCCCTGCAGCGGCAGGATGTGCTGCCAGAGTTCGACCGGGGTCTGGTCGACCACGGAGGCCGCGCGACCGATCGGACCCGCCCACGGCACCATGTTCATCACAGAGGCTGCGGTGGCCACGATGGCCAGCAGCACGTACCGGGACATGTGCATGGCCTTGTACAACGGCAGCAACGCGGGAATAGTGATCAGGAAGGTCGTGGCACCGGCACCGTCGAGGTGCACGACCATACCGATGGCGGCAGTGCCCAGTGCCACCAGGATGACGTTGCCGCGGGTGGCGATGATCAGACCCTTTACCAGCGGGGTGAACAGGCCGGTATCACTGAGTATTCCGAAGTAGATGATCGCGAAGATGAACATCACCACGACGTTCATCACCGAACCGAGACCGGACTCGTAGAATTCGCCGATGCTCTTGATGCCGTAGCCGGCGATGATGGCGCCCACGACCGGGACAAGCGTCATCACGACGGTGGGGTTACTCCTGCCGCGCAGCAGGATGCCGACGGTGACGATGATAATTCCCAGGCCTATGGCTGTTAGCCCGCCAGGTGACTGCATCGTTTCAGTGAATGAGTCCATGTGGGTCTCCTCAAGAAAGATAGGTGAACCAACACAGTATGGCAGTGTGGGATGGTCTCTGTCACAACGCCTGTTCGCGGTAGTCGTCATCACGATGTCGGGGGGTTTGTGAACGTGATGGGCAAAGACGTACTAAGCTGTCCATGTCGCACGTCACCCCTGGGCTTTTCGGTGTGGGGAGTCAGGCGTGGGCCCTGACCTCTCCGACGCGGTCGTGCCGGAGGGGTCGGGACATGCACATCCGTCAGGAGTATCCGTGAGTCAGAATTCCCGTCCCGTCGTTCTCATCGCCGACAAGCTCGCCCAGTCCACCGTGGACGCGCTGGGGGACTCCGTCGAGGTCCGTTGGGTTGACGGCCCGAACCGCCCTGAACTGCTGGAGGCGGTCAAGGGCGTTGACGCACTCCTGGTCCGCTCCGCCACCACTGTTGATGCGGAAGTACTTGAGGCCGCCCAGAATCTGCAGATCGTGGGCCGCGCTGGAGTGGGTCTGGACAACGTCGACATCGACGCCGCCACCGCCAAGGGTGTGATGGTCGCCAATGCGCCGACGTCCAACATCCACTCCGCCTGTGAGCACGCGATCTCGCTGCTGCTGTCGACGGCACGCCAGATTCCTGCTGCGGACCGGACCCTGCGCGAGCACGAATGGAAGCGGTCCTCCTTCCAGGGGGTCGAGATCTTCGGCAAGACTGTGGGTATCGTCGGGTTCGGCCACATCGGACAGCTTTTTGCCCAGCGCCTCGCAGCGTTCGAGACCGACATCATCGCCTACGATCCCTACGCCAACCCGGCCCGTGCCGCGCAGCTCGGCGTGGAGCTCGTCGAACTCGATGAACTTGTCGGTCGGTCCGATTTTGTGACGATCCACCTGCCCAAGACCAAGGAGACCGCCGGCATGTTCAATGCCGAGCTGTTGGCCAAGGCAAAGGAGGGGCAGATCATCATCAACGCAGCCCGCGGCGGGCTGGTTGACGAGCAGGCGTTGGCTGATGCCATCAAGAGCGGCCCCGTTCGTGGTGCCGGCTTCGACGTGTACTCGTCCGAGCCCTGCACCGATTCACCGCTCTTCGAACTCGACGAGGTAGTTGTGACCCCGCACCTGGGTGCTTCCACGGTGGAGGCCCAGGACCGTGCGGGCACCGATGTCGCAGCATCAGTGCTGAAGGCGCTGGCCGGTGATTTCGTGCCTGACGCCGTCAACGTCACCGGTGGCAAGGTCAGTGAGGAAGTTGCGCTCTGGCTCGGTCTGGCGACCAAGCTCGGCAAGGTTGCCTCGGGTCTGCTGGATGACGCAGTCACCTCCGTGAACGTCGAAGCGCGCGGTGAGCTGTCCTCCGAGAATGTCGATGCACTGGGGCTGTCCGCTCTGCGCGGGGTCTTCTCCGGTGTGGTGGATGAGCAGGTCACCTTTGTCAATACGCCGCAGATTGCCTCGGAGCGGGGCGTGAACCTTGCGGTCACCACTGCTGACGAGTCGGTGACCCACCGTTCCGTCCTCGAGGTCACCGTCGTCACCGGTGACGGCACATCGGTGTCCGTCATCGGTGCGCTGACCGGACTCGAGCGTGTGGACAAGATCGTCCGGATCAACGGACGTGGTCTGGACCTGCGCGCTCAGGGGCTGAACCTGTTCCTCAACTACACGGACCAGCCGGGCGCGCTGGGCACCGTCGGCACTTTCCTGGGGCGCGCCGGCATCAACATCGACGCAGCTGCCCTGACTCAGGATGCGGACCAGGGGTCGGCCACGTTGGTGCTGCGTGTCGAGAAAGAGATTCCGCAGGACCTGCAGGATCAGATCGCTGACTCCTTGTCGGCATCACGTGCTGTGCTGCTCGACCTGAGCTAGGCGAGTATCAGAGTCATCGTCACCCCCGGGCCTTCTATGAGAGGCCCGGGGGATTGATGTATGTGCGCGGGGGTGGGCGTCGGGGGGATGGTTAGGTAAATAACTATCTTATGGTTTACACTGGGTCTCGTGACTGACAACAATGCTGCCAACCACACTCCCGCCTACGTCCCGACGGACGAGGACAACCGATTCGCCCATGAATTCCGTGACGCACTCCGCGAAGGCCTGCACATGGCGCGGCTGCTTGATCACCGGGGGAGCCTGACTCTTACCCAGTTGGGCATTCTCAACACGCTGACCGAGGAGCCTCACTCCATAGGTCTGCTTGCTCGCATCAACGGAATGACCCAGCCGGGTATGACCCAGCAGATCGACAAACTGGAGCGCGCCGGTGTCGTCCGCCGCGTTCGCAGTCCCCGGGATGCCCGGGTCACCCTGGTCGAGATTACGGACGAAGGACGGTCCACGCGGACGAGGGACAACACTCTGCGCAACGACGCGCTGGCCGAGCACTTCGACCTGCTCGACGAGGACGGACGGCGACGCATTGCCGACGCACTGGAACCGCTGACGAAGTTCGCCAGCGCGTACATTCGCCGGGTCAGTGAAGACACTCCGAAGAACGATGCTCCGAGAACGATGGAAAGGCACGACCGCGAATGAGACAAGACACCCAGGAGGCCACGCTCAACGGCGCGACACTCGAATCAGAGAAGACGTCAATGATGCGGCAGCCTGTCGCGGTGTGGGCGACCGCCCTGGCCTGCGTCTTCGCCTTCATGGGTATCGGGCTTGTTGACCCGATCCTTCCCGCCATTGCAGAGAACCTTGATGCGGGAGCGTCAGAAGTCTCCCTGCTGTTTACCAGCTACTTCGCGGTCACCGCAGTGATGATGTTGGTCACAGGCGCTGTCTCCAGCCGCATCGGCGGCAAGAAGACGCTGCTGTCGGGCCTCGCGCTCATTGTTATCTTCGCCGGGCTGGCAGGAACCTCGAACAGCGTCGGTGAACTTGTCGGCTACCGCGCGGGATGGGGCCTGGGCAACGCCCTCTTCGTGGCAACCGCGCTCGCCGTGATCGTGTCGGTGGCCAGCGGTGGTCGCGCGGTCGCCATCATTCTCTACGAGGCGGCACTGGGGCTCGGTATGGCGGCCGGGCCGTTGCTGGGGGCGGCGCTCGGTTCGCTGAACTGGCGTGGGCCGTTCTTCGGAACCGCGGCGTTGATGCTCATCGCCCTGGTCGTTCTCCTGTTCAAGCTGCCTGCCACGCCGCCGCCGGCAGAGAAGACCAGCCTCTCGGCACCGTTGAAGGCACTCAGGCACCGGGGCCTCTTCGGAGTTTCCTTCTCCGCCCTGTTCTACAACTTCGGTTTCTTCACCGTTCTGGCCTATACACCGTTCATCCTCGGTTTCGGCGAGATCGGCATCGGTGCAGTGTTCTTCGGGTGGGGCTGCTGCCTGGCCGTGTTCTCCGTGTTCATCGCTCCGCTGATCCAGAACCGCATTGGTGCGGCGAATACGACGATGACGACACTGGTCGGCCTGCTGCTGATCTACGTCCTGCTCGGCGTGTTCCACGACACCACCCCGGTTGTGGTGGCACTTGTGGTGATCTCCGGCGCGTTACTGGGCATCAACAATACGATGTATACCGAGATGGCCATGAGTGTCTCGGACGCTCCGCAGCCGGTGGCGTCGGCAGGCTACAACTTCGTCCGGTGGATGGGTGGAGTCATCGCTCCGTTCACCGCCACCAAGCTCGGGGAAGGAGTCGGCGTCTCGGTGCCGTACTATGTCGCTGCCGTGGTAGCCGTTCTCGCCGTCATCGTTATGCTGGCCTCCCGCAACCACGTCGAAGCGCACGGTCCTGAGGCTGTCTGACCGAGTCAGGCGTCAGCGGCGGCAGGGGAGGGGGGTCCGTCGCCACTCGACGAGGGCCGTCACCGCGAATGCGGTCACGATGAGAAAACCCCAGAGTACCCACATATTGTCCATGGGGGCGGACATGTGCTGCTGCCCGATGAACGACCAGTGCACCGAGATCTGATGGCTGACGAACGGGATCATCGCCACGTAGACCACCAGTACGCCTACGGCCGTTGTTGCCTGGGCCACTGCCCAGGAACGTATGCGCCCGCCCGTCGATGACGGCGCCGATCTCACTCCCAGGTCCACCAGGCACACGACCAGGGGCACAAGCCACACCCAATGGTGGTGCCAGGAGAACGGGGACACGAGACAGGCGGTGATGCCACCCAGTGCCATGACCAAAGGCTGGTTGTCGTGGCGGGTCGCCCACCGGACCGCGGCGTACAACAGGATGACCACGACCGCGCAGGCGAGCAGCCATACGGCGGTGCCGAGTGTGGTTTCACCGAATGTTCGCTCTGTGAAGCCCTTCAACGACTGTGACGCGGAGATGGTGTCGCTGCCGATCCGTGTCGAGTCGAATATCGCAGACGTCCAGAAGCGCATGGCGTCTGGCACGGTCAGAAGCCCGACGACTACGGTCACCACGAACGTGACGGTCGCGGTCGCGGCGTCACGCCAGCGGCGTTGCATCAAAAAGACCAGGATGAAGAATGCCGGCGTCAGCTTCAGGCCCGCGGCAATTCCGACGCCGATCCCGGTGAACCGGTCTCTGGTGCGCAGGAAATCCAGGGAGACCAACAGCATCAGCAGCATGTTGATCTGGCCGTAGAAGAAGCTGTCCCTGACAGGCGACAGTGCCAGCGCAGCGAGTGCGGCGGCTGAACCCAGAGCCACGGTCCCGGCGTCAAGTCGGTAACCACGACGGACGAGTGTGCCGAGAATGACACAGACCAGAGCGCCGATGCAGGCAAGCTGCCAGAATGTGGCCGACATCTCTGCAGGTGCGACGGCGAGCCCACGGAAGAGTGTGCCGGCGAACGGGGGGTAGGTGAACGGGAGTGGGCCGTACAGCGCGCCATCGTAGATATTGCCGTGGTGGGCAAGGGCTTCACCAGCGCGGAAGTAGACCATGAAGTCGGTCGGTACCTTGTAGAGGTCCAGTGCACGTCCGAAGACCACCGGGCGTGTCTCGCGATAGGCCACAAGGGAGACCACCGCGATGAGTGCGAGGGTCAGCACGGTCCGTCCACCGAGCCGCCGGGCGGGGACGAGGGGTGAGTCCTGGGCAGTCGGTGGAGCGGCGACAGAGGTGCCGGAGGAAGTTGTCAAGGCCGGAGCCTTTCGGGAGAAGTTTCGTAGGATGAAAGTAGAGTGTAGCGCTGTCGCACCGGGAGACGCGCAAGGCGGGACCGGAGGCGTGGTATTCTGACCGAGAATTTCCAACGATGTGAGACAAGAAAGCGAGAAGGGGTCCACAGAATGAAACTCGCGGTCATTGCCGGAGACGGAATCGGCACCGAAGTCACTGCCGAAGCTCTCAAGGTCCTCGAGGCAGTCACCGGTGATGAGACTGTCGACGTCACGGATTTTGATCTCGGGGCGCGTCGATACCTGCGCAACGGCGAGCTTCTCACTGATGCAGACCTCGCCTCACTGCGCGACCACGATGCGATCCTCCTGGGGGCCATCGGTGATCCGCGTACAGTACCTGCCGGGGTACTGGAGCGCGGGTTGCTCCTGCCGCTGCGTTTCACTCTCGATCACGCGGTGAACCTGCGTCCGGCGAAGCTCTATCCGGGGTCGTCCTCTCCGCTGGCGCATCCCGGTGAGATCGACTTCGTGGTCGTCCGCGAAGGCACCGAGGGGTTGTACTGCGGTAACGGCGGCACGCTGCGGGTGGGAACCGACCACGAGGTGGCCAGTGAAGTCAGCCAGAACACCTGGTACGGGGTGGAGCGGGTCGTGCGTGACGCATTCGGTAGGGCACAGGAGCGGACGGGCAAGCTGACGCTGGTGCACAAGACCAATGTGCTGGTCAACGCAGGTGGCCTGTGGGCTCGTGCAGTGGAAACCGTGGGTGCGGAGTTCCCGGACGTGACGGTCGACTACTGTCACATCGACGCAGCCACGATCTACATGGTCACTGACCCGGGCAGGTTCGACGTCATCGTCACCGACAACCTCTTCGGCGACATCCTCACGGACCTGGCGGGTGCGGTCACCGGGGGTATCGGTCTGGCCGCGTCGGGAAACATCGACCCGTCACGCCGCAGTCCCTCGATGTTCGAGCCCGTGCACGGTTCCGCGCCCGACATCGCAGGGCAGGGGATCGCGGACCCCTGTGCGGCGATTCTGTCGGTCGCGCTGCTACTGCGGCACCTGGCCGGCGACGAGGGCGAGAACGCGGAACTGCGGAACACCCAGGCGGATGCGATCGAGGCCGCGGTCCTCACAGAGGCAGGCTCCCGTGACGGCTCCCCGGTGCGCACGGTGGACGTGGGCGACCGGGTGGCAGCGGCGGTCCGGTAAACACCCGGATACGGCGAGATGCGGAGGAACCACGCGGTTCAGCGTCCGGAGTGCCGCAGCCACGTCAGGACGGCACGTACCCGACGATTCTCGTCTGACGGCGCCATGCCCAACTTCATGAAGACATTGGCGACGTGTTTGCTCACCGCACCAGCGGACAGGAAGAGCTTTTCGCCGATCTGCGTGTTTGAATGCCCGGCGGCCATGTGCTCGAGGACTTCACGTTCGCGGTCCGTGAGATCCTCGATACCGCTGTGTCGCGCACTCACCAGAGCCTTGACCACCTCCGGATCGACGACGGTACCGCCTTCGGCGACGCTGGCAATCGCCGTGAGGAAGTCATTGACGTCCGCAACACGTTCCTTGAGCAGGTAACCGAAGCCCCCGTGGTCCAGCAAGTCATCAAGGTAAGCCGCTGCGACGTACTGCGAGAGCATCACCGCCGGCAGTATGTCGCCGGATTCCGTCAACTCCTTGCGGAGTCGGTGGACAGCGGCGAGCCCGTCGTCAGACATCGTCGGTGGCATCCGGACGTCACTGACGATGAGATCGGGTCGCTGGTCGCGGGCATCGGTGATCAGGGCATCAGCGTCTGCCACGGCAGTCACCTCATGTCCAGCCGCACGAAGCAGGCCGGCCAGGCCTTCCCTGAGCAAGGACGTGTCTTCAGCGAGAAGGATGTTCATGGCAGTGTCATCTCCAGTCGGGTTGTCCAGTTGTCCGCAGGGGACGGTGTGAGTGTCACGGTGCCTCCGAGTGCGGCAGCCCGTTCCCGGAGCCCGGCCAGACCGGTACCGCTGGTGCCGCTGGTGGACATCAGAGGAGAGTCGTCATCGAGGCCAACACCGTTGTCGTCGATGCTGAGTACCGTGGAGTCCCGCTCGTTCTTTAACCTGATCCGGAGTTCATCGGCATGCGCGTGCCGTACCGCATTCGTCATCCCCTCGGCGGAGCAGTGGTAGAGCAGGAGCGCCGAGGTGTCCGTGAGTTGTTCTGTCGCGACCGTCCGCAGGTCGACGACCTCACCGTCGATGCCGGAGTGGGCGACGAGTTCCTGCAGGGCTTCATGCAAACCTCTGTCAGCCAGAACTTGCGGGTAGATTCCACGCACAGTCGTCCGGAGTGCATCGAGAGCCCGTCTGGCGTTGACCTTGATGTTCTCCAGTTCGCGGGTGATGTCTCCGCCGTTTCCCGCCGTCAGTTCGACGGTCGCAACGTTGAGTTGCAGAGCAGTCAGGTACTGTTGCGGGCCGTCGTGAAGCTCCCGTTCGATCCGGTGTCGCTCACCGGTGAATGCATCAGCCAGGACCGCGCGGGACCGGGTAAGCTCAGCAACTTCTTCCGACGTGGTGGTGTTGGACAGGACGGCGGATGCGACAGAGCAGCCGGTGATCAGCCACGAGGCATAGAGAAGCAACAGCGCGCCGCAGATGGTCAGGGTCCAGCACACGGTGAACACTGCAGGTGCCCAGCCGGTCTCCCAGAACCCGAATGAGAGGTTCCCTCCGACCGAGTTGCGGTAGAAGAACGGAATCACCGCGAGGAAGACGGTGATGGTGCCGAGCGCGACCACCAGGGCGAAAGCCGCGAACGCGAGAAGCAATTGCGCAAGGAGCTCCATTGCCTGCGGCCAGTCGAACCAGCGGTTCGCCCGTCGTCGCGGTACCCGTACCTTCATCCACCGGGCGGCGAGCCGTCCGACCAGGTCCGCCACTCTGGCGCTCAGTGGCAGCCAGGGGAGAAGGATCACCGTCGCCACAAGTCCCGGGATGAAAGCCACTGCCAGACACAGTGTCCACCCAAGTGCCCTCCATACAGGCTGGCCGGTCAGAAACCGCCAGGGCCAGATGCTGAAGCCGTCCGGCCAGTAATGTCGCGGAGGGTCAGCTGTACCGGGCGTCGTGGTCACCCCTCGACTGTAACGCGTGCCCCGACCACACCGCGGTAGAGCTGGCTCCACCTTTTCCCGGGTGCCTGTGCCATGGGCGAGTTGCGGCCGACAGGCTGGGATGGGTGATCATGGACAATCACATAACGTGCACTGAGTTGACCAAACGCTTCGGCTCCCGGACCGTCATCGACCGACTGTCAGTCACCGCGAGAGTCGGCGAGGTCACAGCGCTTGTCGGACCGTCTGGCGCAGGAAAGACCACGCTGTTGAATATGATGGCAGGACTGGACCGGCCGACGTCCGGCGTGGTTTCTTCTCCTGGAAGGCGGACACGGAGCTTCATCTTCCAGGATTTCAATCTGCTGGACTCCATGAACGCCCGTGACAATGCATTGCTCACGCGACGCCTTGTGGGGAAAAGGGTGCGGAAGAAAGATGTGGACACCGTCTTCGGCAGGCTCGGAATCGACGGTCTGCAGCGGCACTTTCCTCATCAGTTGTCGGGGGGCCAACAGCAGAGGGTGGCGGTCGCCAGGGTTCTGATAGCCGAGACCCCTTATATTTTCGCTGATGAACCGACGGCTGCGCTGGATCCTGCGAGTACGTCAGTAGTACTGCAGAGTCTGCGTGCGGCGGCAGACTCCGGCGTGGCTGTCGTCATGGTGTCACACCAGCGGGACAATCTGCGGATTGTCGACCGCACGGTGGACGTGGTCAACGGTTCGACCGCCCGGGTCAGGTCCTGATGGTCAGCGCCATCCTGACGACAGCGTGGTCCGATGTCCGTGCCACCCGGTACTCCTGGTTCGCTGTGGCGGTCACGTTGGCGGCTGCGGGGGCAGCTACGGCGTATTCGTTGGCGTTCCTCATTGACGGCGAGCAAGGCGCCGCAGAAGTCGGGGGCACACTTCTCGGTTTTGCGCTGATCGGGACGGTCTGTGCGACGACGTCCATCACCGGACTCGTCGTGAATGAGCGTCGACGCACCTACGCCCGGTGGAAACTGGTGGGGATGTCAGGTGCAGCTGCGTTCACAGTGGTGATGGTCCAGGTACTCACGGTCACGATGATTGCAGTAGTCCCGGGAACATTGCTGGCTTGTCCACTGGTCCCGTGGGCCGCAGGCTACTTCGCAGTTCAGGGAGCCCCGCTCGGTGACCCGGACGTCGGACTCGACGTCATCGTCATCGCTGTCGCCATCTGCATGGGCGCAGTTGTCCTGGGGAGCGTAGGCAAAGTGTTGGCGGTGTCCCGGGTGCGCCCGGTCGCTGCGCTGCGAACGGCGGTCGCCCCCACAGCCCGGCCTGGAATCCTCGCCACCGCCTGGAGTCTCATGATGGCAGTTGCGTTGGTCATGTTTCTCACGTCGGATGAAATCCACGAAGAGGGTGCGGTGCTCGGCGTCCAGGTCATCGTCCTGCTGACTGTTCTCCCCGTGACCGGATGGCTGTCTCTGGCGTTGCTGCACTGGACCAGGCTGCTCCACATCTTCGGACCGTCCGCGAGGGTGGCCGCAGGTGGCTCACGGATTCGTTCAGCGTTCACGAACGCCCAGGTACTACCGTGGTTTCTCCTGGCGGGACTGATCGTCGGTATCGGGTCACCGATGATGGTGTTGGTACGGGCCGATGGAGCGGAGTTGACGGGGGCGGAACTTCTCGTGCCGATGCTGGCGCCGGCAGTCATACCACCGTTGGCCGCCGGAATCGCGTCAATACTGGTGCTGAGTCCGAGGATGAGGACCGATGTCCGCGTACTGATCGGTGCAGGCGCGGGAAGACGGCATCTTCTCGGGGTGATCGGGTGGGAGTCCCTCGTGGTGGTGGTCAGCGCGGGGATGCTGACATTGGCCGTCACCGTTCCCGGAATCGCGGTGGCGAATGCGGTGTACAGAGGTGAACCATGGCCCCCGAACTGGTGGACAGATATTCTGTGGGTACCTTTCGGAGTCATAGCCGGGGCAATGTGGCTTCTTATCTCGGCTGTGTCCTTCCTGATGCGACCGACATTGCATGAGAAAGGGGGTGGAGCCAGCTCCCGTCATCGTCTGAGCCCCTTAAACTCCAGGGCGGTTCTCCCGCACAGTGGATGACATGGACATTGTGACGGAGGCAGTGAGCAAGACGTACCGGGAACAGGACGGCCCGGTCTCGGGGGGCATAGCCCGGCTACTGGTAGCTGACGATGTCCGGGGTCGGGTTGATCGCCCCAGTTTGCTCCGGGGTAAGCATCGGCTCATCCTCGTCGATGAAGTTCTTCCAGCCCAGGGCGATCGCCGGGTCGAGTCCCTGCCTGACCACGTTCCAGGTCTCCATTTTGACGCCCTGGGGACCGTGCCCGTCGCAGTGCACCGCGATGCTGACATTGTCGGTTCCAGTGACCATGTTCTCGCGGTTGCGGATCATCTGCAGCTGGAACTGGTGGACCATCAGCAGTTTCTGAGGGAGTTTCTCGGCGACAACCAGCCCCTCGAGCCAGTCGGCGACCTCGTTGATCTCCGAGGCATCGACATGCCCTACTTCGATCATCGGCTGGTCATCGGGACCGAGTCGCCACTCCGGGTCCAGAGCCAGTCCCACGCTGGGATGCTTGAGCAGGTCGGCGTAGTACTGCGCTTGCTGCAGGAGTGTTTCACGGCCAGGCTGGATATCGATGATGGCGTACCCGCCGGCATCGACGATGGCCTCGATCCAGGGTCTGACCTCTTCAGGGTCGCTGTAGTTGCTGAAGTTCCCTGAGGGGCCCGGTTCCTCGGCGGCGACGGTCACGATGATCTCGAATGAGGGGATGACCGGTACATCGCTGGTGGGATCGTACTGCTCTGCGAGCCGCTGTGCCCTGGCGACCGCCTCGCGTGGTGGCTGCTCGCCCATCACACCGAGCAGAGGCTCATTCGCATGCCCGTAGAGTGCGATGATCTTCCGGCCTGGGAACATGACCTGTCCGCCGCCAGGTAGGCGTCCGTCCACGGTCTCTGCGAGCTCACCGCGGCGCCGCAGGTCGTCGTCGCTACCGAAGGCACTTCCCAGGGCGACCAGGTTGCCGGCACCGTTGAGTTCAGCGACTGCGGCCTCGATGGACTCGTCACTGGAACGCGGGTCGGCGGCGGTGACCGACACCAGTGTGAAGCCCGCCGCGGTAGCCGTCGCGACGCTGACAGGTGACGACGAGGACACTGCGAGCGCGACCCCCGACCGTTCCCTGTCGTCACCATGGACACCGTCGGACGCCTCGTCCGGCCAGGCCACATTAGGGTCACCGTTGTCGTTGGTGTCGTCCTTGCCACTATCGCCCGTCGTATGGACCGTGATGCCGGGGTCCGTGCTGTCCGACGGCATCGAAGGAGTGTCGGTTCCGCCGACGAGGACGACGTCAGAGACACCGAGTCGTTCCAGCTCCCCGGTGATGTCGCTGGTGGCTGAGTCGCTGTCTGCGAACACCGGGACCCCGTGTTCGCGGGCCAGGGCACATCCTGCCTCCAGGAGACCGTCGGTGGCTGATGCGGCGACGATGACGGCGGTGTCGGCTGCAGCGAACAAGATTGCGCTGCTGGCGACACCCGACGGGTCATCCGGGATCACGGCAACGCCCGTGTCGCCCACCGGGGTGGCACGTTGCTCACCACCGCCGGAATCGCCTCCACCGTTCGAGGAACCGTCGCCGGCACATGCGCCGAGGGGAACGGCAGCCAGCGTGAGCGCGCCGGCGCCCAGGAGAAACTTGCGGCGGGACAATGGCGACGATGGCACGGGGATGCACGGCCTTTCGGAGGGGGCAGGTGTGATGTGAGGCGGGTGAGGCACCTGAACCGACCCTATCGCCCGGGTCAGGCGATGGCTGCGGCGGCCTCCGTCCCCTGCAGGATCGCCCGCTTGGCGTCGAGTTCAGCGGCGAGGTCGGCGCCGCCGACGACGTCGAAGGTGATACCGGCCTCACGGAGCGGTTCGACGAGATCGGTGACCGATTCCTGACCGGTGCACAGGACGATGGAGTCGACGTTGAGTACCCGACGTCCGGTCAGTGTGCGGGTGCCGTCCTTCTCGTCGTAGAAGGCCAGATGCAGACCGTCGTCGTCGATCTTCTCGTAGGTGGCACCGCTGATCTGTTCGACCTTCTTCATCTTCACGGCGGCGCGGTGGACCCAGCCTGTGGTCTTTCCCAGCGTCTTACCCTGGCGCGAGGCCTTGCGCTGCACCATGTAGACCTGACGTAACGGCTCCGCGGGGCGAGGTTTCGTCAACGCGCCGACAGCGGCCGGGTCATCGTCGACGCCCCACTCCTGCTCCCACTCCTTCAGGTTCACCGCGGGGGAGTCCGGGCCGGTCGGTGTGGTGAGAAACTCGGACACGTCGAAACCGATGCCGCCGGCACCCATCACGGCAACCGTGCCGCCAATCTCGCGTTCGCCACGCACGGCCTCGGCATAGGTCATCACGCTGGGGTGGTCCACCCCTTCGATCGCAGGTACCCGGGGGATGACCCCCGAGGAGATGATCACGTGGTCGAATCCGCCGTCCGCCAGATCGGACGCCGACGCGTGGGTGTTGAGATGGACCGTGACACCGAGCTTGTCGAGCTGTGTGGAGAAGTACCGGATCGTCTCGTGGAACTCTTCTTTACCGGGGATCCGGGCAGCGATGGAGAACTGGCCGCCGATACTGTCACGCGCCTCAAACAACTCAACCTGGTGGCCACGCTCGGCAGCGGACACCGCCGCCGACAGCCCCGCAGGTCCGGCACCGACGACAGCGACCTTTTTCGCGTGCCTCGTCGGGGAGAGCACCAGCTTCGTCTCCCGTCCGGCCCGCGGGTTGACCAGACAGGAGATGGGTTTTCCGACAAATGCGTGGTCCAGGCAGGCCTGATTGCAACCGATGCAGGTGTTGATCTCGTCGGCACGGTCCTCCTTCGCCTTGGACATGAAGTGAGGGTCGGCCAGCAACGGGCGCGCCATTGACACCGCATCGACCTTGCCGTTGGCCAGGATGCCCTCGGCGACCTCCGGGGTGTTGATGCGGTTCGATGCGATCAGCGGGATCGACACCTCATCGCGCAGACGCTCCGTGAACTTCACGAAAGCCGCCCGGGGAACCGAGGTGACGATGGTCGGGACACGCGCCTCATGCCACCCGATGTCGGTGTTGATCGCATCGACGCCGTGGCGTTCGGCCCGTCGGGACATCAGTGCGATCTCATCGAACGTCTGGCCGTTCTTGACGAAGTCGGCGATGGACTGACGCAGGATCACCGGAAAATCCCGGGGAACCTGACGTCGGATCTCGTCGATGACCTCAACGAGGAAGCGCTGGCGGTTGGCGGTGGACCCACCCCAGCGGTCAGTCCGGTCATTGGTGTGGGGGCACAGGAACTGATTGATGAGGTACCCCTCGCCGCCCATGATCTCGACGGCGTCGTAGCCGGCTTTCCGGGCGAGCCGTGCGGCACGCCCGTAGGACCGGATCGTGCGCCGAATCATCCCCTCGGTCATCCGGATGTGCTTGAACGGGTGAATGGGGGACGGCTCCGTGCCCGGGGCAGCCTTGAAGGGGGTTACGCCGTAACGTCCGGCATGCAGGATCTGCATCGCGATCCGTCCACCTTCGCGATGGACGGCGTCGGTGATCCGTCGGTGGTGCAGAACCGCCAGGGGAGTGGCCATCCGGCCGCCGAAGGGCATCAGGTCACCGCTGCGCGTCGGGGTGATACCACCGGTGACGATGAGCCCCACACCACCACGGGCCCGCTCCGCATAGAACTCGCCGAGCTGGTCGGCGTGCCAGATCCGGTCCTCGAGACCGGTGTGCATCGACCCCATCACCGAACGGTTGGGGAGAGTCAGCCCACCGATGGTCAATGGTCGGAAGAGATGAGGGTACGGGGGAGGGGTCGGCGTCGTCGGTGTCGTCACTGCGTCTGTCACGGTCGTTCACTGTCCTTCTCGGTCGTCGTGTGTGAGGGCGTCGAATACTTCGGTGCACCAGTCCACGAAGCTGTCCTCGAGCCGGATGCCGAGGCGGAGGACCAGGTGCTGGTGCAGCCGGCGTCCGGTGAGGGCCCTGCCTGTCCCCGTCGCGCCGGGGGAGCCGGGGACGTCGGGGGAGTCAGCGGCTTCAGCGGCTTCAGCGACTTCAGGGAACTGGGTGCGCTCGTAGCTGCGGTAAAGCCGGAGCCGTTCTTCGTGGGCGTCGCGGTGTCTCCCGATATCGGCGAGGAGGTCGTCGAGGTCTCCGTGTTCGGCGCCGCGGATCTTCACCGACAGGTCGTCGCGGATCTTCATCAGCTCGGAAGGATCGGAGATCCAGGAGCGTAGAGCCGTCCTGCCTGCGGGGGAGAGGGTGTAGATCTTCTTGTCCGGCCTGCCGTCCTGGGCGACATCGCGACATGTCACCAGTCCGTCGTCGTGCAGCCGGGCCAGGGTGCGGTAGATCTGCTGTCGGGTTGCGGGCCAGAAGTGGCCCAAGGATGTGGCGAACTGTCGTCCCAGCTCATAACCGGTTCCCGGCCTCTCGGCCAGGGAGATCATGATCGCGTGTTCCAGTGCCATGCCAGTCAGGGTAATCCACGTCACATCGCCTCGTGGAACGGAGACACGAATTGATGTGAAACTTGTTTCATATACCCCCGGTTCGGGGGCATTCCGGGGCGGTGCGTGGCCCGCGGCCCATAGACTTGCCGACCATGAGTGTGGAACTTGATGAGGTCCGGAGGTTCCTCAGCGGGCACGAGCCATTCAGTCATCTCCCGGACGAGGAACTGGACTCTCTGCCCGGCAAGATGGAGATCATCTACGTCCGACGCGGGGAGACCGTCATCACCGCCGGACAGCCGAACGACACCCTGTACATCATCCGTTCGGGCGCTGTCGACGTCCTCGACAGCCAGGACGTGCTGCTGGACAGACGGGGGACCGGGCGGTTCTTCGGCCATTCCACCATCGTGACCAAGGGAGGGTTCGGTGTTGAACCCGGGCCGTCGCGCTACACGATGATCGCGGTCGAGGACAGTCTTCTGCTGACGATGGCACGCGAGGAAGTCCGTGGGCTGATCGAACGGAACCCCGAAGTCGCCCGTTACTTCGCCGGCGTCTCGGAACGGATCAGGGTCGCCGCAGAGCGGCTCAGCGTGCGTTCTGGCTCAGATGCGCTACGTACCAGGGTTGCCGAGCTGGTCGACCGCGACCCGGTATCCGTGGGGTGTGAGGCGACGGTGCGCGAGGCAGCCCGGTTGATGAGTGACAACGGGATCTCCTGTCTTCCCGTCATCTCCGACACGGCAGACACGGCAGACACGGCAGAGACCTTCGGGCTTCCGCCGGTGTCCGGCAACGAGCTGGTGGGAATCATTACTGACCGTGACCTACGCACGCGGGTCATCGCCGAGGGAGTGTCCACGGATACCCCGGTGTCGGACATCATGACGCGAGATCCGTTCTCCACGACTGCGGACACCACGGCGTTCGAGGCGATGCTGATGATGAGTGAGCAGGGTGTCCACCACCTACCCGTCGTCGGAGGACTCGACAGCGGTGGCGACGGGGTCACCGGTGTGATCTCGGCATCGGACATTATGCGTGCACTGCGCAACGACCCGATCTATCTCACCGCAGACCTGGCGAAAGCCACCGACACCGAGCAGATGCGCAGCATCTTCAACGATACCGCTGAGATGACCAGCGGGTTCATCAGTCGTGGAGCATCGGCTGAGGAGGTTAGTGAGATCCTGACCGTCGGCCTGGATTCTCTGGCACGTCGCCTCCTGGTTCTGGCGGAGGAGAAGCTCGGCCCGCCGCCGGTACCCTACGCCTTCATCGTGATCGGTTCCCAGGCCCGTCGCGCTGTCGGTTTCTCCTCGGACCAGGACAACGGCCTGGTCCTCCACAACTCCTACGACGAGGACCTCCACGGGGAGTACTTCGCCGAACTCGGGCGGTTGGTCTGCGTCGGCCTGGGGGAGGCGGGGCAGCGCCTGTGCCCGGGCGACATGATGGCGATGAACCCGGCGTGGAGGATGACGGTGGACCAGTGGAAGGATTCCTTCCACACTTGGGTCACCGCCCCGAACCCCGACGCACTGCTGCATGCGCAGACCTTCTTCGATATGCGTCCGATCTACGGGGCCCGCGAACTTGCCGACCAGGTCCACCGCTATTCAGTGGCGTTGGCGCGCAGTTCCTCCCGGTTCCACGCCCGCCTGGCTGCCCTGGTGGCCCGGAAGGAGACCCCGCTGGGCATCTTCCGTGGTCTTGTCGTCCAACGCGGCGGTGACTACCGCAATACCCTCGACGTCAAAGCAGGTGGCACCGCTCCGATCGTCCAGATCGCGCGGTTATACGCCCTGATGGGTGGGGTCAAAGCGGTGGGGACTCATCAGCGGCTCGCCCAGGCGGCATCCACCGGGGTCCTCACTCAGAAGGCCGCCCGCGATCTGACGGAAGCCTTCAACTTCCTCAAAGCACTGTCCCTGCGGCACCAGGCCAGCCAACTCCGGAGCGGCGCTGAGGCGAACTACCGGATCGACCCGGATTCGTTGGGCAAACTGGACCGGGAGAACCTCCGCGACGCCTTCGGCATCATCAAGGGCATCCAGACCTCGCTGGCAGTCAAGTATCCGGTGAGGAACACATGAACCTGCTGCGCAGACTGTGGGAGAAGCGTCGGGCCACCGGGGCGCTCGCGGATTTCTACGCGGTGGCCGGACCCGCCGGTTCGACGTCACTGGATGACCTTCCCGTGCTCGCCGTCGATGTCGAGGCCACCGGACTTGACCTGGCCACCGACCGGCTGTTGTCGATCGGCTGGGTACCGATGGATGGACGCAGGATCGTCCTGTCGGGTGCTCGGGAGGTGGTCATTTCCGGTGCGAAGGACGACGGTGGCGGTGTCGGGCAGTCCGCCACGGTGCACGGTCTCACCGATGACATGGTCGATGCCGGCATGCCGCTGGCGGAGGCTCTCGGAGAACTGCTTGCAGCACTGCAGGGACGGGTGATGCTGGCGCACTTCTCCATGATCGAGGAAGATTTCCTCTCCGCGGCGTGCCGGTCCGTCTTCGGCGCGGGGCTGGTCGTCCCGACCCTGGACACCTACGCGCTGGAGCGGCGACGGATGGAACGGGACTCCGTCCAGCCCCGGGGTGAGGACCTGCGTCTGCCGCGGATCCGGGACCGTTACGGGCTGCCGTCCTACCCGCCGCACCGGGCGGTCACGGACGCGCTGTCCTGTGCGGAGCTGTTTCTCGCGATGACCTCGCCGGCGAACGGCCGGTCACCCTATTCGACGTTGAGGTCCGCACAAGTATAGACGGGGGCGGTCTCGGTGTCCCCTGTTTTCCTCTGTAAGCTAAGTGACCATGAGAATTTCGCGCATCGCACACCCTGAAGGTATGGCCTTCGTGGCACTGGAGGGGGGAGAGGCCGACGGGACCGGGGCAACCTGCCGTGAGATCGCCGGCCACCCTTTCGGGGAGCCTGAGTTCACTGGACGGACCTGGTCGTTCGAGGACGTCCGTCTGCTGGCCCCCATTCTGCCCTCCAAGGTTGTCGCCGTGGGACGCAACTACGCCGACCACGTCAAGGAGGTCTTCAACAAGTCCGCGGAGCACCTGCCGCCGACGCTCTTCCTGAAGCCGCCGACAGCCGTCGTGGGTACCGGTGCGCCGATCCGGAAGCCGGAGTGGGCCACCAGGGTCGAGTTTGAGGGCGAGTTGGCCATCGTTATCGGCAAGCCGTGCAAGGACGTCAAGCGCGACGACTGGAAGAACGTCGTGCTCGGTTTCACGATCGTCAATGACGTCTCCTCCCGCGACCTGCAGTTCGCCGACGGTCAGTGGTCGCGTGCCAAGGGACTGGACAGCTTCTGCCCGTTGGGACCGTGGATCGAGACCGACCTGGACTTCACCGACCTGACGGACCTGCCGATCAAGGCCCACCTGACCCATGACGGGGAGACAGAGACCAAGCAGGACTCCAACTCGGACCAGATGATCAAGTCTATCCCGGAGATCGTCGAGTGGGTCTCGCAGGCCTTTACCCTGCTTCCCGGTGATGTGATCTGCACCGGTTCACCGGCCGGCACGGCTGAGATGGTCCCCGGCGACACCATCGACATCGAGATCCCGGGTCTCGGACACCTGGTCAACCCTATCGAGGCCTACTGACCCGTTCCCGCCGGAGGGGGGCGGGATTACCTGGAGGGAGGGGGGCTCAGACCGCCCGCATCGTGGCGGGCACGTTGAGCGCCCGCAATGCGGTCTGCAGTTTCGCCGTCGTCTCCGCTGCCTCCGCGGCAGGGGAGGACGACGCGATGACACCACCGCCGGCCCACGCCCTCGCCGTGGCTCCGGCGACTTCAGCACAGCGGATACTGACCATGTACTCGCCGTCGCCGTCATCGTTGCACCACCCGACGAACCCGGCGTAGAAGCAGCGTGGTTCCTCGACCTCGTTGATGATGCCAATGGCGTCGTCAGTGGGTGTGCCACCGACCGCCGGGGTGGGATGCAGCATCAGCGCGAGATCCAGGGCGGAGAAGTTCAGGTCTGGCAGCGTGCCGCGCACCGGAGTGGCGAGGTGCCACATTTCATTGGTCTTGATCAACTCGGGTGCATCAGGAATAGAGAGCTCGGAGCAGACGCCGCTCAGTACCTGCCGGTAGTGGTCCACGACCAACTCGTGTTCGGTGAGGTCCTTGGTGGAGTCCCGCAGCATCCGTCCGACAGTCTCGTCGGCCTGCCGGTCAGCAAGCCGGGCAGCGGAACCTGCCAGCGGACGCGCTTCGACAGTGGTCCCGCGTCTCCGGATCAGCACCTCGGGGGAGGAACCGACCAGCATGGTGCCGCGGTCGTCCGAGCGTCCCGTCGCCGACAGGTCGACGGCGAACCCGTCCCGGTGAGCAGACAGGTCGATCAACCGGGCGGCGATGAGAAGTGGGTCGACCTCTTCGGCGAACTCGATGTCGACGGCCCGTGCCAACACCACCTTGCGCAGGGTCGTGTTATGCATCGTCTCGATCGCCGCCGCCACGGTGGACTGGTGTTCCTCGGAGCTGCTCAACGGGTGGACGTTGACCACTTCGAGCCGGTCACCGAGTTCCCGACCACGGTAATGGGCGGGCGGTTCCAGCGGCCCTTCTGTTTCGATCACGGTGCCCGGAACCGTCAACGCGGCGCGGTTTCCGGTGTCGAAGGGGACGGCGCCGACGACGAGTCGTGCGCTGCCGTCACGCAGTGCTGTCGCAGCCTCGAACGGATCGGGGAAGGACGTGCGTGTCCCCTGAGTGCGGATGCTGCCCGACGCGCGGGACAGGAGAAAGTCCGGCGCTGTTGACGGGCGATCGTTATTGATCACACAGCCACCGTACTCAGGGGGGCGAAACAAACTGAAATTGCTCGTCCCACAGGTGCGGGCACGGGCGCCGACGCGCTCAGCCACGGCCGAGGTACGGCATCCCGGCAGCTGTCACCGTCACCCGGTCCACGCTCACGTCGGTGGGCATCTGTGCCACGCTGACCAGGAGTCGGGCCGCGTCGGCGGCGTCGAAGGTGGGTTCGGACGGAGCATTCGTGGTGAATGTGTCGAGGAGCGCGGTGCGTGCATTGCCGATGTCCAGTTCAGTGGCGGTGATCCCCACGTCCCGGCCGTCCAGTGCCGTCGACACCGTCAGCGAGGCCACGGCAGCCTTGGATGCGGCGTATGCGCCGGCGCCTGCACGTGGGGCATGTGCCGCGATGGACCCGTTGTTGATGATCCGTCCGCCGCCGTGGGCCGCCATCCAGGTGAAAGCGGCCTGGGTGCAGAGGAAGGCTCCGGTGAGATTGGTGCGTACGGTCGTGTCGAAGTCGGTGGGGTCGATGGTGTCGATACGACCTGTGGGACCGGGGACGCCGGCGTTGTTGACCAGAAGGTCGAGTCTTCCGAGCTCACCGGTCACCTGGGCGAAGGCAGCGGCGACGGAGTGCCGGTCGGTCACATCGCACACGACGGCGAGGTGCCCGTCGCCCCGACAGGCCACAACGGTTTCCTCGAGGGTCTGCCGGGTACGGCCCAGAGCGGCGACAGTCCAACCGGCGTCCGCCAGGGCAACGGCGAAAGTCCGCCCCAGCCCACCGCCGGCACCGGTAATGGCGACGACAGGCGCGTCGGCAGGACGGTCAGGGTGCGGGGGAGTCTCGAAACCAGTCATGGCTGCCATTCTCGCTGATCCAGAACGCTTCCGGACGGTAGATTGGAATAACCGGTACCGTCCCGAGGAATACCCCGGGAGAACGGAGACGAAAGTATGTCAGCGGAACTGACCAGCATGGTGAACACAGTGAACTGTTCAATCGGGAGGCCGCCGGGCGACCCGGATCTGAGCCGGGCCGCAGCCCTTGGCCTGGACAGGATTGAGCTGTGGTGGCCGTGGACCACCCCTGAACCCACTGACCACGAGATCGACGACCTGGTGGGCGAGCTGACGCGTCGGGAACTCACCCTGATCGCCGTGAACTACTGGGGTGGTGACACCTCGGCCGGGGACCGGGGTGTCCTGCACGAGCGGCCCTTGAGTCGACGGCATGTCGACGCGATGTCGCGGCTGGCTGACGGTACCGGAGCTGACCGCTTCAACCTGTTGGTCGGACGAGGAGGCCGTAAGCTCGGACCCGACCAGCTCGACAACATCGCTGCTGTGGCGCACACGGCGGAAGGCAGAGGGCAGGGCATCGTTCTGATCGAGCCCAGCTCCGGTGTGGACGACTATCCGATCGCCACGATCGCTGACGCGCGGGCGGTGATCAGCAGCATCTCCAACACCGCATTACTGGCTGACCTGTGGCATCTCAGCCAGACCGATGACGTGCCGACGTGGTTGGACACTCTCGGGAAGTCGGACGACGACGATGCGGTATTCCCGGCGCACGTCCAGATCGCCGACGAACCCGGTCGTGGTGCACCGGGGAGTGGCGCGCTGCCGCTGGAGGAATGGGTGGGTGCGCTGCGCTCCGCCGGGTACTCCGGCGACGTGGCGGGGGAGTGGATGTGGTGAAATAGGGCACCATGAGTGAAGTACGCGTACGTTTCTGCCCCTCGCCGACCGGGACCCCGCACGTCGGCATGGTCCGCACCGCACTGTTCAACTGGGCCTACGCCCGGCACACCGGCGGCAAGCTGGTGTTCCGGATCGAGGACACCGACGCTGCCCGCGACTCCGAGGAGTCCTACGAGGCGATCGTCGACTCCCTGACCTGGCTCGGCCTGGACTGGGACGAGGGTGTCGGGGAGCCCGGAGGCCCGCACGGTCCCTACCGGCAGTCCCAGCGTATGGAGATCTACACAGAGGTTCTCGAGAAGCTCAAGGCGTCCGGCGACGTCTACCCGGCCTACTCGACCCCCGAGGAGGTCGAGGAGCGTCACCGTGCGGCCGGTCGGGACCCGAAGCTGGGGTACGACAACTTCGACCGCGACCTGTCCTCCGAGCAGATCGCGGCCTTCGAGGCAGAGGGGCGCTCCCCGGTGTGGCGGCTGCGTATGCCGCAGAAGTCCTGGACCTGGTCTGACCTTGTCCGCGGTGACATGGTCGTCGACGGGACGACGGTGCCGGACTTCGTGGTGGCACGCTCCAACGGCCAGCCGCTCTACACCCTGGTCAACCCGGTCGACGATGCCCTGATGCGCATCACCCACGTGCTGCGTGGCGAAGATCTGCTGCCGTCAACCCCGCGTCAGCTCGCGCTGTACGAGGCCCTGGTGCGTATTGGTATCGCCGAGGCGACCCCCACCTTCGGCCACCTGCCGTTCGTCATGGGTGAGGGCAACAAGAAGCTCTCGAAGCGTGATCCGGAGTCCAACCTGTTCAACCACCGGGACAACGGCATCATCCCGGAGGGCATGCTGAACTACCTCTCCCTGCTGGGCTGGTCCCTGTCGGCTGACGAGGACGTCTTCGGCGTCGAGCAGCTCGTGGCGAACTTCGACGTCGCCGATGTCAAACCCAATCCGGCGCGGTTCGACCAGAAGAAGCTCGAAGCACTCAACGCCGACCACATCCGCCTGCTGGATCTGGAGGACTTCACCGGGCGGCTGCGCAGCTATCTGGAGGAGTACAAGGGCTTCCCGACGGACTATCCGGACGACAAGTTCGCTTTCGCCGCAGACCTGGTGCAGACCCGGATCAAGACCCTCAGCGACGCCGACGGCCTGTTGCGTTTCCTGGTGACCGCAGACGAGGACCTCGAGCTCGAGGCCAAGTCGGCGAAGAAGAACCTCAAGGAGGATGCGGTCGAGGTTCTCGACGCTGCCATCGAGGAGGTCCAGGCCATTGACGGTGACGTGTTCGTCACCGCGACCATCGAGGCGGCCCTGTCCTCGCGTCTGATCGAGACCATGGAACTCAAGCCGCGCAAGGCCTACGGCGCCCTGCGGGTGGCGGTTTCCGGGGCTGCGGTCTCGCCGCCGCTCTTCGAGTCGATGGAGCTGCTGGGGAAGGAGTCCACCCTCGCCCGTCTGCGTGCGGCCCGCGCGGTCACGCCGTGGGCCGCCGCGGAGTAGGACGGCTACTGGAGCAGGAGTACTGCTCTGACCTCGCAATTTGCGACTCGGAGTGCGTCCTGGTTATAGTATCCACCGTTGCAAGGCAGCGCGGGGAACACGCGGTGCACAGAGCAACGAATGGCCTATGGTGTAATTGGCAACACAGCGGTTTCTGGTACCGTCGTTCTAGGTTCGAGTCCTGGTAGGCCAGCGGAAACGCTGGATATGATGTGCAGTTTGTTTTCTCGCCCCGTTCGTCTAGCGGCCTAGGACGCTGGCCTCTCACGCCGGTAACACGGGTTCAAATCCCGTACGGGGTACAAGGTATGTGAATGAAAAGCCCGGTCTTCGGACCGGGCTTTTCGCATGTCCAGGGTCAGGGGCTCCGGAACCCCGCGCCGTTGTCGGTCCGGGACCCGCAATTCCACCGATGCCGCGGTGTTCCAGAACAACGTCGACCAGACCGGACCAGTCCGGTAGGGGCGGGGAGGGAGGGTGCGTCGGTGGGTTCGTATACGAAAGGTCTAGGGTGGGTGAGGTGACCATGCCGAAGAACCTGATCCTCGTCCGCCACGGCCAGAGTGAAGCCAATGTGATCCAGCGTGCAGACAAGGCCGGCGACCAGGCACTGTTCAGTGAAGAGACGATGCTGGTGGCGGACCGCTCGTGGCGGCTCACCGATGCAGGTGTCGCCCAGGCGCACGCGGCTGGCACGTGGATCACCAACCATGTCGACGATCTCGACCGCTGTATCACCTCCCCGTACGTCCGTACCCGGGAGACCGCGGCGAACCTGGGACTGGTGGGCGCGCGGTGGGAAGAGAACCGCGTGGTGCGAGAGCGGTCCTGGGGCGAAATCTCGCCACTGCCGCGCAAGGTCTTCGAGGAGCAGTACGCGCACAACGCTCTGCTGCGGAGGAAGGATCCGCTGTACTGGGCACCGCCGGCGGGTGAGTCGATCGCGAACGTCGCAGAGAACCGGGTGCGGAACATGCTCAGCACCCTGCACCGGGAGAGTAGCGAGCAGAACGTCCTGGTGGTCACGCACGGGGACTTCATGTGGTCAACGCGCCTGGTCCTCGAGCGATGGAGTGACGAGGAGTTCCTGCGGTACGACAAGGACTCGGAGATGACCATCTTCAACTGCACGGTGCTGCACTACACACGGATCAGCCCCGATACCGGGGAGGTGGCCCCCTGGATGCGGTGGGTCCGCGCGGCACACCCGTTCTGCGACAGGACGACCGGTCAGTGGCGCATGGTCGAACAGCCGTGGCAGCGTTTCGACCGCGACTACCTCAGCAATGAAGAGCTGCTGGCGGTCGCCGAGGAGCAGGCGCGGCTGTTGTCGGAGTAACAGGTCAGGACCGGCCCGTCACGGTGCCGTCCTCGATGTGGAACGCATGGAAGAGGCCGTTCTTCGTGGGGCCGACCTCGACGGCCACGGCGTCCGTCATGACGTCTGAGCGGTCCGTGTAGCCCAACAGGTACTCGTCGAAAGCGGGAAGGTCCCGTGGAGTGCTGAGCGCGTTGTCGACTTCTGCGTCCGTGACATCCCGCTGCCAGTCGGCCAGGTGGAGTATCCGACCGTCTGGGGCGTTAAGAGTGACGACAGTGCCGGTGTCGAGAGCGAGAGCGGTCGCTGTGCGCACGTCCCGGAGCATCAGCCCCGACCACCATGCCAGGTCCTTGACGGTGGCAGGCCCGCGCGAGCGGTAGTAGCGGACGGCGAGCTCGCGCAACGCGTCCTTCCCGGTGAGGTCGCGGGGCCGTGGCACGACGGCGTCGTGGAGGACGAAGGTGTCCTCGCTACGCCCTGTGCCGGTGGAGCGCGACCCCTGGATGATCTCACCCTCACCGCCGAAATGGCGCAGCATGTGCGGCCCACGCCCGCCGTCCGGGTTTACCCCCGCCTCCGCGAACACCTGGTAGGCCTCGCTGCGTGGCAGGGGAGCGGGAGTGGCTGCGAGCCGGACGAGGAGCGCCGTTCGGCATGTGTCGACGTCGTTGTCGGAGAGCCCCAGGCCGCTTCGGCGCTTCTCCGAGGCAGCCTGGACCCGTGGCGTGCACAGGCGGGTCATCCACCGCACGTCTTCCGCGGCGAGCAGATGGTGGGTGCCGCGCTGCGACCAGCTGCGGACGACACCGGCATCGTCGAGGGCAGCCTCGGCGAGGTCAGTCACTCCAGCACGCAGACCGAGTGCGGTGACTCCGGCACGGAGATTCTGCGCCTGCACGGCGAGCATGTGCGCGGACGCGGCGTGGATGTCCGCCCCCTCGGGGAGCGGTCGCGCCCGTGACGGTGCGAGCAGTTGCGCGATAAGCCGGAAGCCTCGGAGACGGTCGGCACTGAGCGTGGTCATGGGTCCAGCGTAGTCGGTGGGGCGGACCGGGGTTCAGACAGGATCTTCGCACGTCATGGACGTGATTATGTGCTTCTACCGACAGTCCTATATAGTTCTCTCCGTTGCACAGCGCGGACACACGTCCTGCTGGTCAATCTATGTGAAAGTCCTTGCCCCGTTCGTCTAGCGGCCTAGGACGCTGGCCTCTCACGCCGGTAACACGGGTTCAAATCCCGTACGGGGTACAAGTTACGTTCAGCCCGGTCTTCGGACCGGGCTTTTCTGCGTCCGCAGGACCGTCGGAACGTGGTGTGGCGTTGGGACAGACACTCAGGGGTGGGCACGTCCCCATTTTCCGACCCAGGGTGTCCGTCTCAGCGCGCGACAGTGTGCGCTCGTGCCTCCTGGCCCCTCAGCGCAGGTAACGCTCCAACTCGGCGGCGCTGTGCTGCAGTGCCTCGCGGTGCCGCGCCGCTGGCGAGGGGCCCATACGCTCGGCGGGCCCGGAGATCGACAGGGCGGCGACCACGCCGGAGGCGTCCCGCACCGGCACCGAGACACTGGCCAGGGCCGCATCCCGTTCCCCGACGGATTCGGCGATCTGGCCGGCTCGGACGAGCTCGAGATCCTCAGCGGTGTAGTTTGCGTTGGCGAGGATATCGTCCTGGAAGACCTTGGGGGAGTAGGCGACGAGGACCTTTGCCGCGGACCCGGCGGTGAGGGTCAGGCGGTTCCCTACTGGTACCGTGTCCCGCAGGCCTTGCCGGGGTTCCGCCGTGGCGATGCAGACGCGCTCCCGTCCGGACAGTTTGTAGATCTGGACGGCTTCGCCGGTGCGCTCGACCAAGTCGGGCAGGACGTGCTCGGCGGCCTCGTCCAGTCGCGTGGAGGACTTCGGCGCGAGTTCCGCCAGCGCCGGTCCGGCGGTCCACTGACCGTCCTCCAGGCGCGTCACCATGCGGTGCTTCTCCAGTGCGACGGCGATCCGGTGCGCGGTGGCGCGGGGCAGACCTGTGGTCTCGCACAGTTCGGAGAGGCTGTGCGGGCGCCGCGCGACAATGCCCAGGATGAGCAGGGCGCGGTCGAGGACCTGGATGCCGCTGGTGGTCGTGGACGCCGTGGCCGCCGCAGCCGTCGGGTTCGGAGAGGACGTCTCAGTGTAGGTGGGGTTTCCCATGATCTGATACTATACATTCCAACCAGTGGAACTTCCAGGCTGCCACGCAGTGACGAGCGGGCACCGCCGGATTCTCCGGAAGGCTGAAGGGACTGAAGGGACTGAGGAGAGAACTGTGAATGCTGTGACCCGGCAGACGCAACCAGACGACAAGACGACCACCGCGCCCCCGCGCACGCTCGCGCAGAAGGTGTGGGACTCACATGTCGTGACCAGAGGAGAGAACGGTGGACGGGACCTGCTGTACATCGACCTCCACCTGATCCACGAAGTCACCAGCCCGCAGGCGTTCGACGGGCTGCGGCAGAACAACCGGCCGCTGCGGCGGCCCGACCTGACCCTGGGCACCGAGGACCACAACGTCCCGACCCTGGGTGTCCACTCGGGCAATCTCCTCGAGATTGAGGACAAGGTCTCACGCCTGCAGGTGGAGACCTTGCGCAAGAACTGCGAGGAGTACGGCGTTGTCCTGCACTCCATGGGCGATGGCGACCAGGGCATCGTGCACACCGTCGGACCGCAGCTCGGCGCGAGCCAACCCGGCATGACCATCGTCTGCGGTGACTCGCACACCTCCACCCACGGCGCTTTCGGCTCCATCGGCATGGGCATCGGAACCAGCGAAGTTGAACATGTGCTGGCGACCCAGACATTGCCGCTCGCCCCGTTCAAGACCATGGCGATCGACGTCAGCGGTGAACTGCAGCCCGGCGTCACGGCAAAGGACCTGATCCTCGCCATTATTGCGAAGATCGGTACTGGTGGTGCGCAGGGGCACATCATCGAGTACCGCGGTGAAGCCATCCGGAAGCTGTCGATGGAAGGGCGCCTGACGATCTGCAACATGAGCATCGAGGCAGGTGCGCGGGCAGGGATGATCGCCCCGGACGACGTGACTTTCGACTATCTCAATGGCCGCAGGTATGCGCCGACGGGTCAGGACTGGGACGACGCGGTCGAGTACTGGCGCTCGTTGCAGACCGACGAGGGTGCGACCTACGACACCGTCGTCGAGATCGACGGATCCGCCCTGACGCCGTTCGTCACCTGGGGTACGAACCCGGGCCAGGGGCTTCCGCTGGACGGCGCTGTCCCGTACCTGGAGGACATCACCGACGAGACCGCGCGGGTCTCAGCGGAATCCGCGCTGGAATACATGGGTCTGGAACAGGGAACGCCCCTGCGCGAGATCGGCATCGACACCGTCTTCCTCGGATCGTGCACCAACAGCCGTATCGAGGATCTGCGGGCCGCAGCCGAAGTGCTGCGTGGCCGGACCGTCGCACGCTCGGTGCACATGATGGTCGTGCCGTCATCCACCTCGGTCAAGACACAGGCGGAATCCGAAGGGCTCGATAAGGTCTTCCTCGACGCCGGTGCCGAGTGGCGTACCGCGGGGTGCTCGATGTGCCTGGGCATGAACCCCGACCAGCTTGCCCCGGGGGAGCGGGCGGCATCGACGTCGAACCGCAACTTCGAGGGCCGTCAGGGTAAGGGCGGACGCACCCATCTGGTCTCACCGCCGGTCGCCGCAGCGACTGCTGTCCTGGGTCACCTGGCCAGTCCGTCCGATCTGCCTACCCTCAGCGTCGAGAAGGGAGCCTGAGCACCATGGAGAAGTTCAGCACACACACCGGTGTCGCCTGCCCGTTGCGCCGGTCGAACGTGGACACCGACCAGATCGTGCCCGCCGAGTACCTCAAACTGGTCACGAAAACCGGTTACGAGTCCGGCCTGTTCAAGTCCTGGCGGCGCGACCCCGAATTCGTGCTCAACCAGAAACCTTTCGTTGATTCGACGGTGCTGGTTGCAGGCCCCGACTTCGGCACCGGCTCGTCCCGTGAGCACGCGGTGTGGGCTCTGCTGGACTACGGGTTCCGTGTCGTCTTTTCCCCACGCTTCGGCGACATCTTCCGGGGCAACACCGCCAAGAATGGTCTACTCGCCGCCACGATGACCCCGGAGGACATCGAGCTGATCTGGAAACTGATCGACCAGCAGCCCGGCGTGGAGATGACCGTCGATCTCGAGGCACGTACCGCCACCCTGGGCGAGTACGTCTTTGCCTTCGACGTCGATGACGACACCCGGTGGCGTCTGCTCAACGGCCTCGACGACATCGGCATCACCCTGCAGGACGAGACGGCGATCTCGGACTACGAATCGACCAGGCCGACCTTCAAGCCTGTTATCCGGTAGCGGCCCGGGGCCCGTGGCAGAGGACTCGGCACGCTGGCAGGGGTAAGCGTTGTTTTCCGCCGGAAATCCGACCTGCGGCTCCGCCATCGGACCACTACCTCTGCCGTCCAGGTGATATTGCCTCTGAAAGTGACGTAGGCTCAGGGAGTATGGAACGCCACCAGCACATCATCCCGCGCTTACGCCTGCAGGCAGGAGACCACGGCGTGGTCGGCGCCGCTCGCTTTTACACCGATGTCTTCCGTCCTTTCGAGGAGGCAGGACTGGAGCTCGGCGCGACCGGGGTAGTGGGTACCGACGACGGGGTGGAACTGACCGTCGCGGGGCTCCGTCTCCACCTCACCGACGCCGCAGACAGCCCCGGCGGAGCAGTGATCTCGCCGGCGACCAGTTTCCTGGTGAACATTGACCCGGTGTTCTTCGGCTGGTCCGCGGACAGCAGTGAGGACGATCGCCGCGCTGCCTCGGCCCGGACACGAGCGATACTGGACACGGTGTGGGACGGACTCGTCGCTGACGGAGCGACGGTCCTGATGCCTCTGGGGGAATATCCGTTCAGTGCTCGGTACGGCTGGGTGCAGGACCAGTTCGGGATGAGCTGGCAGCTCATGCTCACAGACCCTGCCGGTGCACCACGGCCGGCTCTGATCCCCTCCTTCCTGTTCTCTGGCGCCGCACAGAATCAGGCGGGCGAGGCGGTGGAGACCTGGACGAGGGTCTTCGGTGAGGTATTCGACGGTGACACTGGCGGGCGGTCCCGGGCGGGAGCGCTGGTTACCTACCGCGATGACACGGGCCCGGCCGTGGCGGGGTCGGTGATGTTCAGTGATGCCCAACTGGCGGGTGTCTGGGTGTCAGCGATGGACTCCGGTGCGGAACAATCCTTCACCTTCACCGACGCGGTGACATTCCGTGTGTCTTGTAATACCCCCGTACAGGCTGAGATGCTGCGCCGTGAGCTCGGCCTCGACAGTGCGGGCACGGACCGCTTCGGGGTGAGCTGGGAACCGGCCTTGGCCGACGACTGAGAGTGACAGGGCTGTGCGTGCGTTATCACCGCACGGGGAGCGGTGAGGCCAGGTAGTCGGCACCGAGCAAGGTGTCATCCGCGCCGAAGTGCAGGACCCACACGCTGCCTTTCTTGGTGCGCAGATCCTCGATCTCGAAGCCGGCGTCCTCCGCCAGCCCGGAGACCACGGCGGGAATGATCTCCCCCTGGGAGCACACCACGCTCACCGGGGCCGAGCTCGCCTGGACAAGCGCCTCCATGACCGTGCGTGCGGAGTGCTGCAGCGCGGCATCGCCGAGGTTGACGTTCATTTCGATGTCAAGGCCGAGGTGGCCCGCCGTCGGTTCCACCGTGGCGCGGCACCGTTCGGGTGCCGCAGTGAACACGGACTTCGGTTGGTAACCCTCCAGCACCGTGGGCAGGGCCGCGGCCTGGCGGTGCCCCTTCTTCGTCAGGGGGCGGAGATCATCGTCCTCTTCCCAGTTGTCCCGGGACATCGCTTTAGCATGGCGCACGTAGAGCACTCGCCGTGTGCAGCCCAGGGCGAGGACTTCTTCGGCGGCCGTGATGACGTCCCGGTCCGCGTCGTAGCTGACCTTCGCCTTGGCGTCGTGGGGGGACAGCCAGTGCAGTTCGTCGACTTCATTGTTGTCCTGGAAACGGCCGTCGGTTACTTCGGCGGTCCAGTAGTAGACGACTTTGGTTTTGTTTCCGAGCGGGTAGTGGATGTAACCGAGGAGCCATCCCAAGGTAGGGGAATACCCGGTCTCCTCGGCGATCTCGCGGGTGGCGGTGGCGACCATGTTCTCACCGGGATCGACCTTGCCTTTCGGCAGGGACCAGTCGTCGTAGTGGGGACGGTGGATCACGGCGATCTCGATCTCGTCACCGTTGTCGCCACCGGCGGTTTCCGGGGTGCCGGGGCCGTCGGGACTGGTGCGGCGCCACAGGACGGCACCGGCGGCGAAGACAGGGCGCTCAAACTCGTCGG
Source organism: Corynebacterium glyciniphilum AJ 3170 (assembly GCF_000626675.1). Taxonomy (NCBI): domain Bacteria; kingdom Bacillati; phylum Actinomycetota; class Actinomycetes; order Mycobacteriales; family Corynebacteriaceae; genus Corynebacterium; species Corynebacterium glyciniphilum. Next base: position 1,519,024 of record NZ_CP006842.1, read on the forward strand.
CGGGGGTGCTGCCGATCCGGGCGACATGGCCGACGGGGGCCTCAACCGTCTCGACGGCCCGGTCCGACGTGCCCTTGTCGAGGTTTCTCGATGCCAGGGAGGTTGACAGGTCTCCGGTGCCGGTGTGGCTGATCAAGGGGGACGCCTTCCCGAGCGCACCGGTCCGGTCGAGCCGTCACCACGGACCGGGTGCGTCATGGTTCAATGTTGGGGAGCAGAAGTGCCGGAACTTTTTCCGTCCACCAGCGTAGCGGTGATGGTCGCGGAGAACGTAATAGACGAGACAGAGGAGCGCACAAGAATGGTTCGGGTAGCGGTGATGGGGTCGGGCTCCTGGGGGACGACGGTGGCCAAGGTCTGTGCGGACACTGAGATCGGGGCGCAGTTGGCGCCGACCGGGTCTGCGGCCAGCCCGTCGGTGACATTGTGGGCGCGGCGGGCGGAGATCGCTGCAGAGATCAACGACGAGCACCGGAACTCGACCTACCTGCCGGGGACGGTCCTGCCGTCGTCGGTCACCGCCACGACGGATCCCGCTGCAGCGCTTGACGGTGCCGACGTCGTCTTTCTCGGCGTTCCGTCGCAGTCACTCCGCGAGAATCTGGAACAGTGGCGTGACCTCATTCCGGAGGAAGCTACTCTCGTCAGCCTTGCGAAAGGCATTGAGCATTCGACAGGACGACGCATGAGCCAGGTCATCACGGAGGTCGCCGACGTCGACCCCGGTCGAGTCGCGGTTCTTTCCGGCCCCAACCTCGCTGTCGAGGTTGCGCAGCAGCAGCCCGCAGCAAGCGTCGTGGCCTGCACCGACGACCGTCGCGCCCGACTGGTGCAGTCTGCGTTGGCCACCGCCTACTTCCGTCCGTACACCAACGATGACGTCATCGGCTGCGAGGTCGGTGGTACCTGCAAGAACGTCATCGCGCTGGCCTGCGGCATGGCCGCGGGGATGGGGATGGGCCACAACACCATCGCGACGGTGATCACACGTGGTCTGACGGAGATCACCCGGCTGACCGTGGCGCTCGGCGGGCAGGAACGGTCCATGGCGGGCCTGGCAGGCATGGGGGATCTGGTGGCGACGTGTAATTCGCCGCTGTCACGCAATCGCACCTTCGGTGAACGTCTTGGTATGGGGGAGTCTCTGGAGCAGGCCAGCGGCGCGACGAAAGGACAGGTCGCCGAGGGTGTGATCTCCAGCATGTCTGTCGCCGAGCTGGCTGAGGCACACGGGGTGGAGATGCCGATTACCCGGGAAGTCGTTCGGGTATGCCACCACGGCGGGGACGTGCAGACCGCGATCCGGGCACTGATGGGCCGCACCAAGAAAGCCGAGTGACCCAGGATCCGGGTGTGACCGCTACACTTGGTCCCCGTGAATCTCCCAGTCAATACCCCCGTGACCCCGGCCGGCGACACTTCCGCAGAACACACCCGTACCACTGTGGCGGTGCTCTACGGAGGTCAGAACACCGAACACAGCGTGTCCTGCATCTCTGCCGGTGCGGTGATCTCTCACCTGGATCCCGAGCGCTACACGATTGTGCCGGTGGGGATTACCCGCGACGGAGTCTGGGTCAAGGGGACCACGGATGTGGAACAGCTGCGTGCCCACGGTCGTGAGCTCCCGGAGGTCAGTCGGGGACGCGCTGTCACCTTCGACCTGGGAGGGAAGCGGGGCGCTCAGCTGCGCTTCGGGGACGGCTCCCTGTACGCCGAGGTCGACGTCGTCTTCCCCGTCCTGCACGGTGTCAATGGTGAGGATGGCACCGTCCAGGGACTGCTGGAGCTGGCGAACGTCCCGTACGTGGGCAACGGTGTCTTCGCCTCGGCGACATGCATGGACAAGCAGTACACCAAAGCCGTCGCCCGACACGCCGGGATCCCGGTAGGGGACGAGGTGATCGTCACTGAGCGCCGGATTCTCACTGACGAGGAGAAGGAGTCGCTGGGACTCCCGGTGTTCGTTAAACCGGCGCGGGGCGGGTCCTCGATCGGCATCTCGAAGGTCAGTGACTGGGAGGACTTCCCGGCCGCCCTGGAGACCGCCCTCGCCGCAGACAGCAAGGTCCTGGTCGAATCGATGCTGCAGGGACCGGAGGTCGAGTGCGGTGTGCTGCAGTACCCGGACGGGACGATCCAGGCCTCCTACCCCTCGATGCTGATGGGTACCGAGGACGGGCCCGAAGGGTTCTACGGCTTCGACACGAAGTACCTGGACGACATCATCACCTATGAGATTCCGGCGCCACTGCCGGATGACCAGGTGGCCGAGGTCCGTCGTCTCGCGGTAGAGACGTTCCGGGCGTTGGACTGCTCAGGGCTGGCACGGGTCGATTTCTTCGTGACACCCGAGGGGCCGGTCCTCAACGAGCCGAACACCATGCCCGGGTTCACCCCGATCAGCATGTACCCGAAGATGTTCGCCGCCAGTGGCGTGGACTACGCGGACCTGCTGGATATCCTCATCGCGCAGGCGCTGGCGACGTAGCGGCGGAACATACGGTCGTCGCCCGGGGCGGCCGGACCGGCCCGGTTTACTGCTCGGCAGTGCGCTCCAGGGTGTCGTCGATGGCCTCGGAGACAGCGGTGAGCACACTGTTGCCGGCATCCAGCGGCAGGGACACCGCCACGGTGTCGGCGTATCCCAGCGCGTACCAGACCCCCGCGGTCGACCCTTCTGCCAGTGCGGTGTCCTGGAACCAGGGGACCTCGTCGATCTGGGTCAGCTGTGCGCCGGCCTCGTAGCTGTCCGGGAGGTCCACACCACACCGCAGGACGACCGGTTCACGGCCATCGGCGACCCATACCAGAGATCCGTCGATGGCTTCGGCGGTATCCGGCGACACGCTGTCAGGGGCAAGACGTCGGTACTCGCCGAGATTGTCCGGCAGCGCGTTCTCCAGCGCAGAACAGTCGTCGCTGTGCGTGGCGGACTGGTCTGCCAGCGGGACATCTGCAGGTGCCGGAGCGTTGGCGCTGTCGCCGTGACGGGCGATGACCTCGCCCAGGTCACTGAGATCGCTGGCGGAGATCCTGCCGTCAGTGGTGACTGCGACGACGGGGGAGTGTCCGACCGAATACCAGGTGGTCAGTTCGGACCCGGGGGTCGCGTCGGCGATCTGAAGCCATTGTTCGCCGCCACTGTCCTGGACGGAGCTGAGCAGGGTGTACTGCCCGGGTGCGTTGACACCGCATCGCAGGGAGAGCTCGGTGCCACCGCTGTCGCGGTAACCGGCGCTCCCGTCCGGCGCGGGGTCGACGACGCCCACGTCCCGGTAGTCCCCGATCCGGTCGGGAAGATCGTCGGTGATTTCGGCGCAGGTGGCACTGTCGGCGGCTGGTGCATCCACCGGGCCCATGGCCACTGGTGTGTAGACGCTGCGGTCCACCAGGATCTTCGCGCCGACGAGAACGAAGACAACGAACACCACCGCGATCAACAGCGCCAGGACGGCTCCCCTGCGTCGGACGATTCCGTGTCCGGCGGTGCTGCTACCCTGATCGGTGACCTTAGACCGTGAAGACATGCGGATGATTCTACGGCCCCCGGGGCGAAACTCCCGATCTCCGGGGGCAGTGAACCGGTTCGTTGTCAGCCAGGCACGGTGCGTGACGATTCGAGGAGACCGATGACGGGAAAGGCACCAGGGAAGCTCACCGTGGCGCAGGCGGGCGAGGCGGCGACGATCGCGGCGATTCGTGAAGCAGCCCCCAGCGAGATCAACGGTGACGACGCGGCGGTGCTCGACCCGGCTCCGCCGAACTCCCGCCACCTCGCGACCACGGACGTCTTGGTGGAGGGAGTGCACTTCCGTTTCGACTGGTCGAGCCCGTTCGAGGTCGGCGCAAAGGCGGTGACCCAGAATTTCGCGGACATCCAGGCGATGGGTGGACGGCCGACAGCGGTGCTGATGTCCTTGGCGGCGCCTGCGTACCTGGGGCTGGAGGTCGTCTCCGAGATTGCCCGTGGCGTCGGGGAATGTGCAGCACCGTGGGCTGTGGAACTTGTCGGAGGCGATGTGGTCTCCTCAACTCAGCTCGTGGTGTCGCTGACCGCGATCGGAGTATTGGCGGGGCCGGATCCTGCGATGACCATTGACGGAGCACTCCCCGGCCACGAGGTGATCGCCAGTGGGGTGATCGGGCATGCTGCTGCAGGGGAGGCGATCCTGCGCTACTTCGGCTCGCGGGACGCTGTCCCGGACAATGCTGTGCTGCAGGACCTGGTGCACCGGCACTGCGCACCGGAGCTGGTGGTGGGGCGTGGTTCGGTGGCGCGCGCCGCGGGGGTGTCGTCGATGACGGACAACTCCGACGGCCTGCTGCGGGATCTGACGACGCTCGCGACGCGTTCGGGGGTCAGTCTGGACCTTGACGGCGCTGCGTTGACACCGGACGCCCAGCTCTACTACGCAGGTGAGGTTCTCGGGGTGGATCCGTGGGAGTGGGTGCTCACCGGCGGTGAGGACCACACCCTGATCGGCACCACTGCGCAGCAGGTCCCGGCCGGGTACAGGACCCTCGGAACGGTGCGCGAGGCCGGTGGGGCCCCGGCGGTGACCGTGGACGGTCAGCCACCGATCTACACCGGAGGATGGGATTCCCTTGGCTGAATCCGACACTGTCGCCGGGCGGATTCTCGCGACGATCCATCCATCCTGGCGCAATGAACTCGACGCTTCGGCCGTCGAGTCCGCGGCGGAGTGGACCGCCGCCAGGCTCACGGAGGGGGAGCCCGTCCAGCCTGCGCCGGAGAACATCTTCCGTGCGTTGTCGCGTTCCGTCTCCGAGACCCGGGTGTTGATCCTCGGACAGGACCCGTACCCCACGCCCGGCCACGCGGTGGGACTGTCTTTCGCATCGACACCGAAAACACGGCCTTTACCGAAGTCACTGGTGAATATCTACACCGAGTACGAATCTGACCTGGGCCTGCCACGTCCCGGCTCCGCTGACCTGTCACCGTGGACCGATGCCGGGGTCATGCTGCTCAACCGGGTGCTCACCGTGCGGGCCGGTGCTGCGAACAGTCACCGCGGCTACGGATGGGAGGACATCACCGGGGCAGTGGTGAAGCACCTCGCGGAACGTCCGATGGTGGCTATCCTTTGGGGAAAGCAGGCGCAGGATATGGCCGGCGTGGTCGGACGCGACCGGTGCATCCTGTCGCCGCACCCGTCACCGTTGTCGGCGTACCGGGGGTTCTTCGGCTCGCGACCGTTCACCAGAGCCAATGAGCTTCTCGAAGCGCAGGGTGCTTCCCCGGTTAACTGGGACCTCTCCGGTCAACGCGACGGCTCCTCTTGCGGTGAGGAGGCGTCATGCTGACGGGTGCGCACGTCGCCTCCTGGGCGGAGCAGGCCGCAGCTGGCCTGGCCCGCCACAAGGACGAGATCAACGAACTCAATGTCTTTCCGATCCCCGATTCCGACACCGGGTCGAATATGACCGCAACGATGGAGTCCGCGGTTGATCGTATGCATCAGGACCACGGGGATGCACGCTCCGCCGCTGTGACCCGGACCAGCGTCGCAGATATCGCCGGGTCCCTGGCAGCAGGAGCAGTCACCGGGGCCCGCGGTAACTCGGGTCTTGTGCTGAGCCAGTTCCTCCGGGCACTGGCGGATTCTGCGGCGGCCTCACACCGGGACGAGCTGCCGGTCTCAGCGCTTCCAGGAATGCTGCACCGGGCGGAGAAACTCGTGCGTCGGGCGGTGTCGGTGCCTGTCGAGGGGACGATCATCACGGTCCTGCACGCAGCGGCTGAACAGGCGTCGGAGAGCCTGGAGTCCGCAGACCCCCGGGAATCGGTCACGGCTGACGACGTTGTCCGGGCCACCCGCGACGCTGCCATGGAGGCGCTTGCAGCAACCACCACCCAGCTTCCGGAACTCGCGTCCGCCGGAGTCGTCGATGCCGGCGGACGGGGGCTGGTGGTGATCCTCGACGCGCTGGTTGATGCGCTGTCCGAGAAGGAGCCGGCGCCATCCCACGGTGGAGACGGTTCCGGCAAGGCCGCCGACGATGTCGATGACGGGCAGCACGCAGGTCGTTCCGACCGGGCCCCGGTCGCCGAGATCGAGGTCATGTTCACCTACCAGGCAGATGATCGTCTGCTTGATGAACTGCGTGAACAGCTTAACCTGCGGGGAAACAGCGTGGTGATTGTACCTGGAGAGACCAGTGGGACGTGGCGGGTGCACGTGCACACCACCGACGCCGGCCCCCTGATCGAGCTGGCGTACAGCACCGGTGTGATCAGCGATCTCGTCCTGGAGGTCCTGCCCCTGGTCGATACTCCCGAGCCGCCACGGGCAACCGCCCCTGTTCTGGCCTTGGCTCCGGAGGGCGGTCTACGCGACATGTTCGCCGGTGCCGGGGCGACGGCCGGTGACACCCAGACAATCATTGCCGAGTTCGAGCGTCGGGGCACCGGCTGCATTGTGTTGACCAATGGGCAGGACACCACCGAACTCTTCGGTCGCCTGTCTTCCTCGACGGGAGAGGCAACGGTGGTTGACACCGAGTCCTTCGTGGGGGGCCTGGCCGCGCTGGCGGTCTACAGTCCCACCGCTGACTTGGACGAGAATGCCGAGGAAATGGCTGATGCGGTGTCCGCACAGCGGTGGAGGGAGACCGACGGTGGGCCCGATGCGCTCAGCGACCTCGTTGAGGACCTCCTCGCCGACGGGGGAGAGCTGGTCACCGTCCTCTACGACGGTCCCGGAGACGAACAGGACACCATCGGCGATCCGGTCGCCGACATGATCGAGTCGCTCCGTACAGCCCACCCGGCGGTAGAGGTGCACTGCTACCGTGTCCCCGGGCTGGGAACCGGGGCGCAGGTCGGGGTGGAGTAGATGCTCGGGTGGGACGATCCGCGGCCGCTGAGCCTGGTCATCTCCCCGGCGCGTGCCCGGAAGCTCGCCGGCAAGCCCGGGTTGGCGACTCTCGGCCAGGCACTGATGAACTTCCCGACGGGATACGTCCACACCAGTGGGACCGGAGCGATGAACGGTGATGACACCGAGATCGTGCACGGCGAGGTCTGGACCGATGCCCTCATCGAGGGTGAGCTCCTGACCTGTCTCGGCGAGGTTACCTGGGCCCAGCTGCAGGACAACCGGGCGAGAAAAGGCCCCAGAGAGATCCTCGCTTTCCGCTTCAGGGTGAACGGGGAGGATTTCTCTTCCGCGTTGTTCGGTGCCGCCCGGAGCCACCAGCCGTTCATCACCGTGGGCGCGAAACTGATGCTCTCCGGCAAGCTCAAGCTGTTCCGGGACGAGTGGCAGCTGCGCAACCCTAGCTACATCACCCTGCACCCCGGGCCCGGTCCGGACGGCAAGCAGCTTGAAGGGGAAGCCTATGAGGCGGCTTTCGGCGCATTCGGCCCGCTGGAGACCATCGTCGAGGTCGCCGGGGGAATGCGTGCCGCTCAGGAGATGCTGTCGGTCCCGTGGTTGCCGACCTATCCACGCCGGACCGGCACCACCGGGGCTGAGGTCCTCGCCGTCACGGGCCATGTTCTCGAGGCCATGGGACGCCCGTCGGATATGCTGCCTGCACCGACAGAGGTTACCGGTGCACCGGTATGGCCGGAGATCGACGGTCACCCGCTCGTGGATTTCGCCACCGCGCTCCACGACATCCACCGCCCGCCCGAGGACGGACCGCAGGCCGCCCGGACCCGTTTAATCTTCAATGAAGCACTCGCATTGCAGCTCGTCATGGCGCTTCGCAGGGCGGACACCACGACACGGCAGGGGCGCGCAGTAGTCGATATCGAGGACGAGTCGCACTATTCAGCCCTGGTCCGGGCCTTGCCGTATGAGCTGACTGACGCTCAGCAGTCAGCGCTCGACACCATTGGCCAGTCGATGGGTACTGATACGCCGATGAGCATGCTGCTGCAGGGTGACGTCGGGTCGGGCAAGACGGTTGTTGCCCTGTTGGCGATGCTGCGCGTCGTCGACTCCGGAGCCCAGTGTGCGTTCCTGGCACCCACCGAGGTGTTGGCGGCACAGCACTACAAGACGCTGACCGGGCTGCTCCAGGGAACGGGGGTGACGGTGTCTCTGCTCACCGGATCCCAGCCGGTGTCCGAGAGGCGTGACACGCTGCTCGACATCATCTCCGGTACCACCGACATTGTCATCGGTACTCACGCGGTGATCCAGGATGCGGTGGAGTTCTATGACCTGGGCATTGTCGTGGTCGACGAGCAGCACCGCTTCGGCGTGCGGCAACGCGACAAACTACGCGAGGAGTCGCCTATCGACAGGACTCCGCATCTGCTGGTGATGACGGCGACGCCGATACCCCGCACCGTGGCGATGACGATGTTCGGGGATCTGGCGGTCTGCACTCTCGACACCTCGCCGATCGGACGCGGTGTGGTGCAGTCCCACGTCGTCCCGATGTGGAAGCCCTCCTGGGTTGACCGGCTTTTCGCCGTGATCCGGGAGCAGGTCGAGGATGGTCACCGCGTCTTCATCGTGGTGCCGAAGATCGAGGGTTTCGGAGGGGTGGACAATGTTGCTGACCGACTCGAGATCGGTCCCTTGCAAGGGTTGAAGATCGGGCGACTCCACGGAAAGATGTCGGAGAAGACCGAGGTCATGGAGGACCTGGCCAGTGGAGAGATCGACGTTCTGGTGTCGACCACCGTCGTCGAGGTCGGGGTGGACATACCCGAGGCAACGGTCATGGTCGTCATGGACGCTGAGAATTTCGGCGTCAGTCAGCTTCATCAGTTACGGGGACGCGTCGGTCGTGGCACAGATGCCTCGTTGTGCTTCCTGACCACCATGATCAACCCGGAGGCGGAGGAGACCACCCCGGCTGCCGTGGCGTCTTACCGACGTCTCGAGGCCGTCGCCGCGACCACCGACGGTTTCGCGCTCGCCGAACTGGACCTGCAGACGCGGACCGAAGGCGACGTTCTCGGTGAGAGCCAGTCGGGGGCGCGGGTGCGGCGCGCCCGCCTGCTCAACCTGGCCACTGACGGAGAGATCGTGGCCGAGGCCCGCCGCTACGCCGAGGACCTCGTGCGCTATGACGAGGCACTGGCCAGGGCCCTGGTGGCAGATTTCACCGAGGGCGACCAGGAGTACATCGAGCGGAGCTGACCGGCACGATAGAATCCGGGGCATGGACATTCACGCCCCCTTTGCCGGGATCGTCAGATTCGCTGTCGCGGACGGCCAGAACGTCGCCACCGGCGACCGGCTCGCCGTTGTCGAAGCCACCAAACTCGAAAGCGCCGTGGACGCACCGGGCCCCGGTGTCGTGCACCGTGGGGCGGTCGAGGATTTCGCCCGCATCGACGGCGGCGACCTGCTGCTGAGTCTTGGGGAGGGCTGATCCCCGGTGACACGTATTATCTCCGGCACCGCCCGCGGACGAAAGCTCCGTGTGCCGGCCGGTGTCACACGACCGACCGCCGACCGCGCCAGGGAAGGCCTTTTCTCCTCCCTGCAGGTCCGTTTCGGCTTCGAGGGGGAGGTGGTCCTGGACCTTTTCGCGGGTTCTGGCGCGCTCGGGCTCGAAGCAGGCTCGCGCGGGGCAGCCGAGGTGACCCTGGTCGACGACAACCACCGGGCATGCGAGACCATCCGGGCCAACGCTGCCGTGGTCGGTCATCCTAAGGTGCACGTCATTGAATCGAAGGCGTCCAGTTTCCTCGCTACCGCCCCACACAACCGGTTCACGATGGTTCTGGCCGATCCTCCGTATGAGCTCACCGACGACGCAGTCGATGAGATGGTTGCTGCGCTGGTGCCGACCTTGATGAAGGATGCCGTGGTCGTCGTCGAGCGCCATGTCGAGTCCGACGAGGTCACATGGCCGCACGGGTTCGAGAAGACCAACCAGAAACTGAAGAAGCGAACCTACGGGATCGCCCGCATGGACATGGCGATCTGGCGGGGGGCCGCCTGAGTGGGAAGGTAGGATCAACTCCATGCGAGTCTGCTGCCCCGGGTCGTTCGACCCCGTCACCAACGGTCACCTCGACATCTTCACGCGTGCTGCGCGGAACTTTGATGAGGTGACTGTCCTGGTCACTTACAATCCGAATAAATCCGGTCTGTTCACCGCGGAAGAGAGGATGACGCTGATCCGTGAGGCGCTCGACGCCAGCGGTGTGCCGGAGGCCGGGAGAATCACGGTGGATACCTGGGACCGGCTCCTGGTGGATTATCTCACCGACAACAACATCCCGGCGATGGTCAAGGGACTGCGCAGCTCCCTCGATTACGAGTACGAGTTGCCGATGGCGCAGATGAACCAGAGGCTCTCCGGGGTGGAGACCTTTTTTCTGTTGACGAATCCAGAGTACGGTTACGTCTCCTCGACAATCTGCAAGGAAGTTGCCAAGTACGGCGGTGACGTCAGCGGCCTGCTGCCGGAGAACGTCGCCGCCGCGGTGGCCACCAAGTACGGCAACTGACGGAGGCTGCGCCGACCGGTCTCGTCCCGGCTCTGCGTGTCACATCCGTACCGTCCGCCACATTTCTGGCATGCTGGGACGCATGTACAAGACTTTCCAGGGCCTCGATGATCTCCAGAACATGGTTGACCAGGCGTACGGCGTTCCCATGACGTCCAACTGCATGGTCCCGCGCCGCGAGGTCCAGGACCTGCTGGACGAGGTCCGCACCGCTATCCCGGTCGAGATGGACGATGCCCAGGACGTCCTCGACCACCGTGACGGCATCATCGCCAACGCTGAGGACGAGGCGGACACTCTGGTCCGCGACGCTGAGGCACAGCGGGACCGTATCCTCGAGGAGGCACGTCGTCAGGCCGAGGACATGGTCAACGACGCTGAGGAACGTGCCCACTCCACGGTGGCACGTGCTGAATCCGAGGCGGACCGTCTGGTGTCCGATGCCCGCGCGGAGTACGAGCAGACCACCTCACGCGCCGAGGCAGAGGCCGAGCGTCTCGTCACGGCAGGCAACGAGTCCTACGACCGGTCAGTCAACGAGGGCATCGCCGAGCAGCAGCGGCTTGTCGGCGAGTCGGAGGTCGTGCGCGTCGCGGAAGAGGAAGCCCGCCGGATCGTGGAGTCAGCACACTCCGACTCCGACCGGCTGCGGCGCGAGTGCGACCACTACGTAGATTCCACGCTCGCTCAGTTCGAGGAATCGCTCACCGGGACGCTGCGCACCGTTTCCCGTGACCGGTCGGCCCTGCGCAAGGGGGCAGGAGTGTCCGGCGTCCGGCATGGCGACAACGGGGGACGGGACACTGCACGGCGGGAGCCGCGTGGTGAGTACCGAGAGGAGTACCGGGACGGCTACCGGGACTGATTCGCACAACCCCCGGTCTCAAGGGTAGAAACATGGTGTGAGTAACGATCCTTTTCTCCTTGATGTCCGAGAGCCGCTCGTGTCCGTGGGCGCACCGCACCATGTGACGACTTCCGGGGCCGCTCCGGTCCGCCTGGGCGGTGAAATGCTCGGTGTTGCTGAGGGGGCGCAGGTCGAGGTCGTGGCCGACATCACCAACCTGGGGCCGTCCCTCCTGGTGGACGCCACGGCACACGCGCGGGTCACTGGCCAGTGTTCCCGTTGCCTCAGTGAGATCAGTCAGGACGTCTCGCTCCATGTCAGTGACGTCTTCGGGACGACCCCCGACTTCATTTCCGGGGATGATGCCGAAGAGGGCGATGAGCCCCACCTGGTGCAGGACGACCGGGTGGACATCACCCAGCTGCTCGTGGATGAGGCAGGCCTGAACCTGCCGTTCAACCCGGTGTGTGAGGACTACGGGCAGGCCTGCTCCGACGCGACGCCGGCACCTGACGGCATATCCGGCGAGGAGGAGGTCGTCGACCCGCGGTGGGCCGCACTCGCCGACAAATTCCCCGGTGTGGGGCAGGGCGCTTCGTCGGACTCGGAGGAGGATGACTGATGGCACGCAAACGCCGTCTCACCGGTGAGGCTGCACTCGACGCCGCTTACTCGAAGACCGACCACACCCCACTGCTCGAAGCATGGGGCGTGGATTTGCCGGATGACATGCTCCGGCTGGCACTCTCGCACCGCTCCTTCGCGAATGAGAACGGCAACCTGCCTAATAATGAGCGACTGGAGTTCCTCGGGGACGCCGTGTTGGGGCTCAGTGTCGCAGAACAGCTCTACGTGCAGTTCCCGGAACGTTCGGAGGCGGACATCTCCAAGATGCGTGCCGGAGTGGTCAACATGTACGCCCTGGCGGATGTCGCCCGGGAGCTCGGCATGGGCGACAACATCCTGCTGGGACGCGGCGAGATGCTCACGGGTGGCAGCGACAAGCACTCGATCCTCGCGGACTCGGTGGAAGCGATGCTCGGTGCGATCTATCTCGTCCATGGCTTCGAGACGGCACGGCGGGCCGTGCTCCGGATCTTCGAGGACCGTATCACCACTGCACCGTCCACCGGCCTGACAATGGACTGGAAGACGGTGCTGCTGGAGAAGCTCAGCGACCTTCGGATCCCCGGCGACCCGGCATACGCTTCTGCCGCCGAGGGGCCGGCACACGACCAGACATTCCATGCCACGGTCACCATCGGCGACACCGTGCGTGGGCAGGGAACCGGCCACACGAAGAAGGAAGCGGAACACAACGCCGCCCGCGAGGCCTACAGGGCCTTGAGCTGACCCATGCCCGAACTCCCTGAGGTCGAGGTCGTGCGACGTGGTCTGGCTGAGCACATTCTCGGAGCCGAGTTTCAGCACACCGACGTTCTCCACCCGCGTGCCGTCCGTGGTCAGGACGGTGGCGCGGCAGCGATTGCCGCGGGGTTGAGTGGGGCTCGTGTGGCCGATGTACGCCGACGCGGAAAGTATCTGTGGTTAGAGCTCGCGGAGCGGGGGAACCTCTTGGTGCACCTGGGCATGTCCGGCCAGATGCTGCTGGGGGAGCCGGGTCAGGTTGTCTCACCGCACGTGCGGATCCGGTCGAGGTTGGTGACGGCGCTGGGGGAGACCCTGGAACTGACGTTCGTGGATCAGCGGACTTTCGGGCGCTGGGAACTGACCGGGGCCGATCCGGTGCCACACATCGCACTCGACCCGATGGACCCGGCGTTTGATCCGGTAGAGACCGCCAGGTCGGTCCGTCGCCGTCGGTCCGAGATCAAACGGGTTCTGCTCGATCAGACCGTGGTTTCCGGCATCGGCAATATCTACGCGGATGAGGCACTGTGGGCTGCCGGGGTGCACCCCCGCAAGCGGGCGAGCGCGATGCGACAGCAGGACGTCCTGCGGGTGCTCGATGCGGCACGGCAGGTGATGGAGCGTGCCTTGGACGCTGGTGGGACCTCCTTCGACGACCTCTACGTCAATGTCAACGGCGCATCCGGCTATTTCTCCCGCTCCCTGAACGCGTATGGCCGAGCGGGGGAGCCATGCCACCGGTGCGGGACGGCGATGGTGCGCGAGCAGTGGATGAACCGGTCTTCCCATTTCTGCCCGGTGTGCCAGACAATGCGCTGAAGGGGGCGGTGCGGGAAGCAGATGTTCGTCATTTCGTAATTACGTAAATCTGCTATCATCTCAGCCATGGCCGATCGTGACTCCTTGAATGACAGGGTTTCCCACCTTGAAAGCCGGGTCTTGGACCTGGAACGCTCGCTTGCCGGCGATACACCGCATCCATGTGAGACCGCCGCATCCCGGCCTGACGAGGCGGGACGCGAAGACAACGAGACGTTCTGGGCGCTCAACGGGCTCATCGAACGGATGGGACCGTCCGGCGGGGTGACGTACACCGGCCATGTGACACCGCCGGGCAGCGACTCACCTGTGTCATGGCAGATGGGACTGGCGACCCCCGACCTCGAGGACATTGATTTCTCGGGTGCGGCTGATCTTCTGAATGCCGTCGGCCACCCTGTCCGTCTCTCGCTGCTGCAGGCCATCTACGAGGGGAAGACGACGGCGGCCCAGCTCGGTGCCGATGAGCGCTTTGGTACGACGGGCCAGATCTACCACCACCTTCATGCACTGTCGGGCGCGGGGTGGTTGGAAAACACACGACGAGGGCACTGGCGGATACCTGCACAGCGGATCGTCCAACTACTCACCCTCGTGCTCATCGGCACCTACTGACGATTCCGCACCTCACCAGGTTAGGAGAAGAACGCAATGGAGAAACCGGCGATGGTCCGAGATGCGGCCCTTACGCGAATTCCGAGGCGACGCAGCTTCCTCGCCCGGAGCATCGTAGTTCTAGTCAGTGGGGCGCTGGCCGCGGGCACGCTGATCGCTGCCGCGCCTGCCCCGCGGGCGTTCCAGGGTGAGCCGACCGGAGACCCGGAACTGGCCGCGGAGGTGACGTCGTCGGTCGGTCCAGGCCATTGGCAACACTATGCCGCTGCGCACATTGAGGGAGACGACGTGACGTGGGCAGGGCAGGGCGCCGATGAGCATACGGAATTTGAGATCGGATCAATCACGAAGACCTTCACCGCGGCACTGTTCGCCGATGCAGTCGGTCGGGGTGAGGTAGCGCCCACCACCCGACTGGACGAGATCTGGCCTGAGCTCCAGGGGAAAGAAGCGGGAACAGTCGATCTGGAGTCCATCGCTATGCAGCGGTCCGGACTGCCCGCCATGATGCCCCCTGCCAACGCGGTGGATGCGGCGGTGTCGTTCATTTCACCTCCGGTACTGGCGGATCCTTACCGTGCCAGTGACGAGGAGGTTGTGGAGTCCCTTGCGGATATCTCGGTCGGCGAGCAGGTTCCGGAGTACTCCAACTACGGGTTCGCGGTCCTCGGCCAGGCGTTGTCCGAGGTGACCGGCCAGGACTATGCGGACCTCGTGCGACAACGTATCACTGAGCCACTCGACATGGATGATACCTACGTGCCTGAGGGTGCAGAGGGGTTGTCCCACGGTTACGGTGCGTCGGGTCTGCCCGCGGCCCCCTGGACCCTGGCCGGTACAGCGCCGGCCGGTGCTGTCCGTTCCACCGCGCACGATCTGAGTATCTGGCTCCGCGCAGTCAGAGATGGTCACGCCACTGGGGCAGAAGCAGCGGTACCGCGTCGGAACTTCGATGATCATGATGACATCGGCTGGGCCTGGTTCACGACAACAACCACTCCAGCGGTGACGTGGCATAACGGCGGGACGGGTGGCTACCGCTCCTACCTCGGTTTCGACCGGGACTCGGGCGAGGGCATCATCATGTTGTCGGATGCCGCCGTCAGCGTCGACGGAGCAGCCGATGTCATTGCGCAGGCCGATGACTCCTAGTCACTGCGGCGGCGTGAAGATCCGTAGCTCACCGTCGGAGAGCCACAGTTCACCGTCCATCCACTGTGCAGCGACATCCGACCTTTCGACGGGTACCTCCAGCACCATGTCGAGTGTGTCCGGATCGAACAGCTGGTACATACCGGAGTCATCATCCTCGCTCCAGTCCGGGTCGGTGGAACTGAGCCGGAAGTGGAAGGCCCCGAACCACGGGTCGACCACCTCGAGCCATGGATTTCCTGCAGGTGCCCAGTATCGTCTGACCACCTCAAGGTCTGTGTCTCTCAGGGTTAGCGTCGTCTGGTCGCTCGTGAATATCCGACCGTCGACGACAAACACCGTCCAGCTCTCCAGACTGTAGGCTTCCTCCACCCAGTGGACCTCACCGTCGATCACTCGGCCCAGGTGATAGACCAGTATTCTGGCGTCGTCGTCCTCCCACTCATCCAGTACGATGTACCCGCCGTCCGGATGCTCGTGCACGAAGTCATAGCCGGGCAACGGCAGGCCGTCCTCTGGTGCGACGTCGCAAAGCTCCCGGAAGACCACGATCTCCTCGTCGGTGGGACGACGCTCACTCCACTGCGGTACCGGACATTCGCCTGCAGGTTCCGAGGTAGGTTCGAGCAGATCAGTCGTGCCGCTGGACGTGGGCGGCTGCCACGGTTCAGGGCATCGGGGCGCCCCGTAGTGTCGCTCATCCCAGGAGAAGACGGAAGCGTCGAGGACGTCAGGAAAATCCACGTCGACGAGCTCTCCGCCGCCGTCACCGGTGTCTACGGCGAGGACGACACCGGTGACGGCGTCTACGTCGATCCATCGGGCACGACCGGAGCTGTCCAGGTGGCGTCCAGGCAGCCCGGGGATGCGGTAGGCACGTCGGCCCCGGACAGTGACGTCCTCCACCAGCCCGGCAGGGAAGACCTGGTCGAGAATACCGAGCAACTGTCGTGGGGACAGGAGCCATGTGGCTGGTGTCGTGACGGACAGGTACTCCGATCCGTCCACCGAATCACCGTGTGTCATGACCACAGCCCGATCGTCAGCGTCCAGGAGACGGGGAGTGCCGTCCATCTCAGTGACCAGGCGACGGTGATGGTCCCTGACGAGACGATAGTCCCCGGCACCGAGTATCAGACTCGCCATGCGTTCCCCACCGATCATCCAGCCGAACTGGGAGCCGTCAAAGTCGCCGTGGAGCCGCATGGTCGCAGCGATCGGCGCTGAGGTGCCCCGGACAATCAGGTCACGAAGTGCGTTCCATGAGTACATAGGTACACGCTACCTGCCGTCTGCCGAGGCACGTGAGATGTGGCGAGGTCGTATGACCCACGCAGCTATCTCAGTGTTCAGTCACCTCTGTTGGTTAACATCTTCTCCAGCCAAGAGAAACTGGGGTTCTCCATCGTCTCCGTTAAGGATGAACTACACTTACCGGTAGTCCCACGGGCACCTTCGGTGACTCTCGCTGACCCCGCGGCGTTTACAGCGCCGGGCCGGGGTGATGCATGGGACAATCCTCCACTGTCGATCGTGATTCCCAGGAGAACTCTGCCGTGCGTTTGCGCCATCGTATCACCGCCTTTCTCGCCGCCGTTGCGGCCCTGTTCGCCGTCACCGCGTCGCCGTCGGTGGCAGAGGAGCTCCCGCAGGG
This sequence comes from Corynebacterium glyciniphilum AJ 3170, assembly GCF_000626675.1. NCBI lineage: Bacteria > Bacillati > Actinomycetota > Actinomycetes > Mycobacteriales > Corynebacteriaceae > Corynebacterium > Corynebacterium glyciniphilum. The sequence continues at coordinate 1,535,935 of NZ_CP006842.1, forward strand.
CGGCTCGGCAGGCTCCTCAGCGTCCTCAGGCTCCCACGGTTCTCTCGGTTCTCCCGGCTCGGGGTCGAGTGTGGCCGGATCCTCAGGTATCCCGTCGCTAGGTGCCCTGTTCCCCAGGGTCAACCCGTACTCGGACAGCACTGTCGACAATCTTGTGGCGTTCGGAGACTCGTTCACGGCGAACTCACACTGGCTGGTCAACAGGTACCCTGCGCTGGGCTTCGCCTACCCGAAACAGGAGGGCTGCTTTGTCGCTCCGGACGCCTGGCCGGCGATCGTCGGCCAGGAAACGGGCCGTCCCGTCCAGAACTGGGCGTGCAACGGGCACACCACCGTCGGGATGCTCGACCGCATTGACCGCGCCATCAGCGCCGACGACATCAACGACACCTCCACGGTGGTACTGGCAGCAGGGATGAACGACAAACGTCAGGGCTTGTCCGACGAGGTGATCCGAAAGAACCTTGTGGCCGGGGTGGAGAAGGTGCGTGCGGTCGCCCCGGACGCGGAGATCCTGTTGCTGGGTCGACTCTCCACCACCAGTCCTGGCGGTATCTACTGCGACTGGAACATCATTCCCAACCTCCCTTTCGGCGAGTCCGACGCGACGACGGCGGCATTTGAGCGGGCCAACCAAGAGAACCACAAGGCCGCGGCGGAAACCGCCAGGGTGCCGTTCATCGACATCCGGGACATGACCGTCAACACCAACTCGACCTGCGCCCGGGACGCAGACCGCTATGTCTCGGGTCACTGGGACATCACGACGCCCGGATTCAACATGCGCGCGCACCCGTCCATCGGGGGCAGCAGGTTCCTCGCGGAGCAGATCATCGTGGCATTCGGCACTGATGGAGCATCTTTCCTGTTGGACGTCATCGATGACGTCGACCTCGACAACGATCCTGCCCTCGCGGATGTCGCCGAGGAGCTGACCGGACTGCTGGACGACGACGACCACTGAGCCAGGAAACACGGCCGAAACATGATGAGCCACGCAAAGTGATCTGTGCCACCTCCGAGCGTGTTGATAAGGGACATTCCTCCGCTGCCCAGTAACGTCCGGAAAATGACGGATTTCATCACCTCCATGAACGATGGCGTGTGGAGCGTCGTCGTCTGGGCCCTCGTAGGAGCCGGTCTGTACTTCGGTGTCCGCACGATCCTGGTCCAGCTACGGTTGTTCCCCCAGATGTTCGGTGCGGTTGCTGAGGCACCGTATGAAGACGACGAGATGCTCAGTCGTGATCCCGAAGCGACGGCGAAGAAGGGCATCTCCCCGTTCAAGGCATTCACCATTTCTGCCGCATCGCGGGTGGGAACGGGAAACGTCGCCGGCGTCGCGGTGGCCATCACCCTCGGTGGTCCAGGCGCGGTGTTCTGGATGTGGATGATCGCCATCCTGGGCGGCGCCACGTCATTCGTCGAAGCCACACTCGCTCAGCTCTACAAGACCCGCGACTACGCCAACAACGCCTACCGGGGTGGCCCGGCGTACTACATGACCCGTGGTCTGAATAAGCCCGTCCTGGCTGTCATCTTCGGTATCGTCATCACGCTGACCTTCGGGTTCATCAACAATGCCCTGCAGACCAACTCCATCGTCGAGTCCATGGGCCGCTCTGCGGACAATGACGGTCTGACCCTCAAGATCATCATTGGCCTGGCGGTCGCGGCACTGACGGCAATCATCGTCTTCGGTGGCGTCCAGAGGATCGCCTCCTTCACCCAGGTGATCGTCCCGTTCATGGCGGTGGCCTACATCGGTCTGGGACTCATCGTGGTGCTGATGAACCTGTCCGAGATCCCCGGTGTCTTCGCCCAGATCGTCGGCCATGCCCTCGGCTTCCGTGAGGTTGCCGGTGCAGCAGTCGGTGCCGCCTTCATGAACGGTATGCGCCGTGGCCTGTTCTCCAACGAAGCGGGCCAGGGTTCGGTGCCGAACGCTGCCGGAACTGCTGCGGTGTCCCACCCGGTGAAGCAGGGCCTTGTCCAGACCCTCGGGGTCTACTTCGACACGCTGATCGTCTGCTCGGTCACCGCGTTCATCATCCTGTTGTCCGATCCGCCGTTCGGCGAGGAGATCCAGGGTGCCAGCCTCACCCAGGATTCCATGGCGTCACAGGTTGGCGACTGGGGGATCCACGCGGTCACCTTCATCCTGTTCTTCCTGGCATTCTCCTCGGTGATCGGCAACTACTACCTTGCCCAGTCCAATGTGGAGTACTTCACGAAGAATCCGGCGGTGATGTTCGGCTTCCGGCTCCTCGTCGTCCTCTGTGTCTTCCTCGGCGCCATCGTCAACGTGCCGGTCATCTGGGCGCTGGCCGACACGTTCACGGCGATCATGGTGGTGGTCAATCTGTGTGCCATCATCCCTTTGTGCCCCGTGGCGCTGAAACTGCTGCGTAACTACACCGACCAGAAGAAGCAGGGGTTGGATCCGGTCTTCCGGCGCAGCATGTTGCCCGAGCTGAAGAACATCGAATGCTGGGACGACAAGGACGAGGCGTTCAACGCTGTTCCGGCGCAGACGCTCCGCGGCTAAACTGGCCCCATGAGCGACGCCGATGCACCGACAACCCGACTGACCGCGTGGGTCCACGGCCTCGTCCAAGGCGTCGGATTTCGCTGGAAGACCCGTACAAAGGCACTCGAGCTCGGTCTGGTCGGTTTTGCGTCCAACTATCCGGACGGCCGTGTCCTCGTCGTCGCCGAGGGGTCGGAGGATGCCACCGCTGCCCTGCAAGCCTGGTTGCGCTCGGGTGACACCCCGGGTCGTGTGGACCAGGTGGTGGATTCGGTGACGGGCCCGCGTGGCGACTACACGGGGTTCGAGACCCGCTGAGGTAAAATCCACGCCCATGCACCTCAAGTCGTTGACCCTGAAGGGTTTCAAGTCCTTCGCGTCGGCGACGACCCTGAAACTTGAACCGGGTATCTGCGCGGTCGTCGGTCCGAACGGCTCAGGGAAGTCGAATGTTGTCGACGCTCTCGCCTGGGTGATGGGGGAGCAGGGGGCGAAGACCCTGCGCGGTGGCAAGATGGAGGATGTCATCTTCGCCGGCGCCGGCGACCGTAAGGCGTTGGGACGCGCCGAGGTCACGCTCACGATCGACAACGCAGACGGCGCACTCCCCATCGACTACACGGAAGTGTCGGTGACCCGTCGCATGTTCCGTGACGGTGCCAGCGAGTATGAGATCAACGGTGCCAAGGCCCGGTTGATGGACATCCAGGAGCTGTTGTCGGACTCCGGCATCGGTCGCGAGATGCACGTGATTGTCGGCCAGGGACGCCTGGCACAGATCCTGGAGTCGCGGCCCGAGGAACGGCGGGCCTACATCGAAGAGGCCGCCGGTGTGCTCAAACACCGTCGTCGCAAGGAGAAGGCACAGCGCAAACTCGTCTCGATGCAGGGCAACCTGGACCGGTTGCACGATCTCACTGACGAACTGGCCAAACAACTCAAACCACTTGCGCGACAGGCCGAGGCTGCCCAACGCGCCGAGCAGGTGCAGGCCACCATCCGGTCGAACCGACTGCTGCTCACCGCAGACAAGGTCCGTCGCCTTTCTGATGAGCTCAATGACGCCGATGCCCAGGCGAAAGTGCTTGAATCCGACATCGCTGAACTCAAGGAGGGGCTCGAGGAGCACAGCGGGGAATTGGCGGTGACAGAGGAGGAACTGCGCACCGCACTCGAGGAAGCGGAAGCGGCGAAGTCACTGTGGTTCCGCTTGTCGACCATCGCCGAGAAGAATGCCGCAACCCTGCGGATCGCCTCCGACCGTGCCGACGACTCCGGCGCCGACACTACCTGGACCGGCCAGGACCCCGATGAACTGATCGCCCGGGCAGAACAGGCCGAAGAAGAGCAGGCGATGCTCGACGAGGAGGTGGAGGTCGCCACCGAGCGGCTGGAAAGCATCCGGGACGATGTCGCGGCCCGAGACGAGGCGGCGCGCGACGCTGAACAGGAGCATCTCGCGCAGGTGCGGGCTATCGCCGACCGTCGCGAAGGTATCGTCCGCCTCCTGGCACAGCAAGAGGCGGTGGAGCAGCGTCGCACCGCGGCAGATGAGGAGATCAACCGCCTCCAGCAGTCCGTGGAGGAACAACGCGAGTCGCTGGAGGCCACCACCGGCTCTGAGGAAGCCGACGCCGCCGATGCCCTCGCTGAACTGCAGAATCAGGGTTCGGGACTGGAGGACGCTGCTGCCCGTACTGCCGAGGAGTCCACCGGCGCGGAACGCCGTGTCGCTGAACTCCGCGCCGCAGAACGCGACCTGGAGCGCACCATTGCCTCGTTGGAGGCGTCGGTGGAAGCATGGCGCGACCGCCTGCGTCCGTCGGACGGGGCGGCCGTGGCGGTGCGCGCCGCCGAGGAGCGGGGACTGGAGGCACTCCGCCCCCTCGCCGAACTGCTCACTGTGCGTGACGGGTGGGAGAAGGCAGTGGCCGCCGTCCTACCGGCCGGGCTAGCCGGGGAGAGTCCCGATGCGCTCGACACACTGGTTGACGCGCTCGTCGACGCCGCTGAGGGGCGTGCCCTGCTGCTGGCCGGGGATGGCGCAGACAGCGCTGCAGAGTCGTGGCGGTTGGATCGTGGCGTCGGCGGTGCCGGAATGTCGTCCACCGACTGGCTTCTCGATCATATCGACATCGCCGACGCGGTTGTTCCTGCAGTCACGGCGCTGCTCGTCGACGTCGTTGCCGTTTCTGATGTGGAGGAGGGGCGCCGGACCGTCTCGGCCGATGAACGACTCCGCGCGGTCACCCCCACCGGAGTCGTCGTCGGCGCGGGGTGGGTCGCGGCCGGATCGGGCGGCACGACACCCGTTGAACTGTCCACCAGAATCGATCAGGCTGTCGCCGATATCAGCGCACGCACGGCCGAGTTGGCCGATCTGCAGGCGACTCTCAGCGGTGCCGAGCAGGCTGCGGAGGAGCTGCGTACCGCAGCTGCCGGTGCTACGGCAGCAGTGCGGGACCACCGCACCCGGCTCACTGCCGCACGGCACCGTGTCGATGCCGCCGAACGTACCGCAGGCCAGGCGCGTCGACTCCTGGACAAGGCGGTGGCCCAGCGTGATGAGGCGGAGAAACGTCGTGACGCCCTGGCCATCGAGGCCGATGAGATCGCTGACCGGCTCGCCCGCCTGGACGCCGACGGTGACGAGGAGGGAAGCGGTACGGAGCCGTCCACCGCCGAGCGCGACGCGACCGCCCAGGCGCTCACCCAGGCCCGTGCCATGGAGATGGAGGCACGACTCGCGCTGCGTACCGCGGAAGAACGTGCCGGCAACCATCGGGGACGTGCTGAGAGTCTGCGGCGCCAGGCGCGTCAGGAAACGGCGGCCAGGGAACAGTTCAACCGTGCTGCCGCGAAGCGTCGGGCCGCCCGTGAACGCGCCCGCGTCGTCGCTGACCAGGCGCGGAGAGTGGACCTGCGCATCCGGGACGCATTGGACCGTGCCGAGGGGACCCGTGCCCGCACCGACGAGGCCCACCGCCAGTGGCAGGCAGCCCTGAATGAACGCAAGGACAAGGTGAACACCTTGACGCTGCGGCTCAATCACCTCACCAACACCGCACACTCCGCCGAGATAGCCCGTAGCCAGGCACAGCTGCGCATCGAACAGGCACTGGAGCAGGCCATGGACCAGCTCGGGATGGCCGCCGCCCAACTGTTGGACGAGGCACCCGGAGACGACTTCGACCGCGACGCCGCCACCCGTGACCTCAAAGCCGCTGAAAAATCACTGCGCTCACTGGGCAAAGTCAACCCGCTGGCCCTGGAGGAGTACTCGGCGCTTGAGGAACGCCATCGGTTCCTGGCCACCCAGCTCGATGACGTCGAGAGAGCCCGGGACGACCTTGAGGGCGTGATCAAAGATGTCGACGACACCATCCTCGCCCTGTTCACTGACGCCTGGAATGACGTCGAGGACGAATTCCCTCGGGTGTTCGACACCCTCTTCCCGGGCGGTGCGGGCCGCTTGATCCTCACAGAACCAGACGACATGCTGACCACCGGCATCGAGGTCGAGGCGCGTCCGCCAGGCAAGAAGGTCAAGAGGCTGTCTCTGCTCTCCGGCGGAGAGAAATCTCTCACCGCGCTGGCGTTGCTCGTCGCGATTTTCCGTGCCCGCCCGAGCCCCTTCTACGTCATGGACGAGGTGGAGGCCGCCCTGGACGACGTGAACCTGCGTCGGCTCATCGCGTTATTTGAGGAACTCCGTGAAGACTCCCAGCTCATCGTGATCACGCACCAGAAGCCGACCATGGATGTGGCCAACGTTCTTTACGGGGTCACGATGCGCGGTGACGGGGTCACCAGGGTCATCTCGCAACGCATGGACCCCAAGCCAGCCGAACCCGCCGACCCCTCCTAGAATGGGATGCCGTGAGCAACACCTCGAGCCCCGCACAGAGCCCCACACAGGGGCCCATCGCCGACCTGTCCGACAATCTCCTCGCCTGGGCGTCCAGTACCGAGATCGACCTTTCCCGACGTCTGGGTGAACTGAGCGGTGATCCTGCGGTCTTCGTGGACCTCGACATCACCGGTGACGAGTTGGAACGCATCACCATCTTCTTCGGTGAGTTCCTCTCCCGCCAGATCCGCGCCGGCGCTGACGAGGACGCCCTGCTGCGGACCTGTCCTGCGCTGACAGCGACCACGCTGCTGTTTCGCGCAGCACGTCTTAATGTCGTCGGAGAACTCGAATCAGAGTTCTGGACGGGACTCGGACTGGAGCCGACGGACCCCCGGGTCGCGCTGATCGACTACGCGGAGATCCTCACCCGTGCAGGACTCGACTCGATGGACGCCGCAGCTGCCGGCTCCGACGGTGACAAGGGACGTCTGTTCGCCCACGTCGGCATCGCGACAGACTGGGTCCCCGAACTCATCGAGCTCATCGACACCCGCAGGCTTGCTGGTGACGCCCTGCCCACTCCCGCCGAGGAAGCCGCTGCGGTGGTTGCCGTGCTCGCCGAGGAATCACTTCAGGCCGGGCCGTTGTGCGCTGCCCTTCCGGACCTCGCCATCCGGCTGATCACGCCGGTGGTGCGGGTCGTGCAACTCGCCGCAGAACACCCCGACCACTGGGTCAACTCCCTCGCGGACGCCGGCGAGGAGGCGCAGGTGGCACCTCTGGTGCTCGAGGATGTCATCGAGGAACTGCGCGAACGCCCCGCCGGGACGACGGCGCGTCGGCACCGTGTCGGCGTGGGAACCCGGGAGGACCGCCCCCGTCTGGCCATTGACCTGGCCCGTCAACGTGTCATCCTGCGACTCCCGGAACAGCCGCTGGAGTCTGTCCGCGGCGCCGGGGACGAACGTGACGACAGCGACGCAGCGGTGGGCGAAGTCCGCTGGCACGTGGACGTCGACGGACGACCGGCCGGTTTCCGGACCCGCCGTTCCGATGCGCCCGGACGCCCGGTCACCGAAACCCTGGACCTTCCGGTGCGTCGGCCCGTCCGTGAGATCGGCGTGCGTGACCTGACCCACGGAGAATCATGGGTACTGCCGGTCGTCGACGACGCCGACCCGGTCATGGTCTTCACCCGCCGCGGCAAGGAACTCACCGACCGGGTGTCCCTGCACCATTCCCGCGTGCTCGTCGTCTGCCCCGAGGATTCCACCGCTGTGGACCCGGTCGCCGACCGCGAACTTCCTGTACTGGGAGAGTGGCAGGTCAAGGCCTGGGACGGCTGGGTCATCCGTGACCTGGATCTGTCCGCCGCCACGGCTTTGCACGTCGACCGTCCTGGTGTCGCGCGCCCGCCGATGGGCACGGTGCGCTGTGTGGATGCTCGTCAGCGTGTCTGGTTCCGCGAACCGGAGAACGTGCTACCGGCGATCCGGACCCTCGGCGGTCTGCCCGTGCACGCCTCCAGCCTGCAGGCAGTGTTCCCTGCCACCGTGTCCGGGGCAGCGGAGATCTGGTTCCTCTCGGTCAGCTCCTGGGCCGGACCCGACGAGACTGGTGAAGAGGTCACTGAGGAGGAACCGTTGGAGGTCCCCGCCGAAGGCGGGATGTTCGATGTCTTCGACCCCGAGGCCTACGAGACCCCGTGGGTAGGCGAGTACCTGGTCCGGCTGCGTGGGCCCCGCAATGAATCCTTCAGACACGAGTTCGCCATCGTGGAGGGCCTGGACATCGAAGCACCGGCCAGCCCCCGGCTCGGCCTGGCCGCCGGTCTGACACCGGTGTCCGTCTCCCTGTTCCCGGGGGAGAAGCAACTCTTCATCCCGAAGTCCGTGGACATCACGGCCGAGGAGAAGTCCGTCCAGGTCATCGCGGAAACCGATGCAGGGGATGCACTTCCGCTGGTCGTGGAGCCACCGCGCCTGCGATTCCAATTGCCGTTGATCGGGGAGGACCCGATGTGGCGGACCGAGTCGTTGGTCGCCCCGGCAGTGGAGATCAACTCTGCGACCCGGTTCCGGATCCGACCGGGTATGCCGGTTGAGTCGCCTCGGCTGGTCATCCGCGACCGTCACGGTGCACCCGTACGCACCCTGCGGCTGGGCACAGTTGACCAGGTGACCTGGTCAGTGTCGCTGTCCTCGGTACGGGCGTCACTGCCTCAGCTGACCGAAGGTTCCTGCGAACTCGAGTTTGTTGCTGACGGGCGCAGCCACAGTGTGCGGTTGGTCACCATGAGGCCTGCAGAGAAGCGGACGCTGAATTACTCTGAGCCCACCAGCGACGGCTCACTGGCCACACTCACGGTGGAACCGAAGACCGACTCACCTGCGTGGGTGTGGCCGCTGACTGCGCCATGGATGTCTGCGCGTGTGCTGTCCTTCACCAAGGGTGTTGCGGAGCTCCCGGAGGAGCTCACCGACGCCGGTGCCCTCAGCGTCCAGTTCTACAACCGCGACCGGTTCAGCCCACTGCATCCGGCCGCCTCGCCAGGACCGGGCGCCTTACGCGTCGACATCCAAGGGCATGCCCGCCCGGATGACGGCGGCCCGTGGACTCAGCTTTCCGCCTATCTCGCCGGTGCGTCGGATGAGCTGCCGGAAGACACCGACGTCCTCACCGTGCTGTGGGACGTCCTCGCCGGCTGGTTGACCGGGGAAGCCACCGCGGACGCCAGCGCCGCCATGCACGCCGCCCTGGCACGCCATCCCCGTGAGGCACTCCGGGCGATGTCCCGGTCGCTGGTACCGTCCACTGACCGTCCTGCCCAGTTCATTCTGTCGGGGCTCGTCCACGCGTCGCTTCGCTCATCCACGCCGGACCCGCGTCCCGGTGTCGCCTGGATCGCAGCACTGGAGATCCTCGGTGAACTCGCCGCAACCGATGACGAGGACACCGCTTCGCGCCGTGAGATCGGGCGTCGTCTCTCCGCCATCGGCGGGCTTCCGCTGTCCCAGACCGTGGAGACCGGCAGGGATGCGACATTGGAGACCTCCTGTATTGACGCCACGACGGTGCAGATCGCGCAGTTGTCGCCGGAGCAGCAGGACGCGGTGTTGAGCACATTCTTCGCCGGATCCCAGGTCGTCCCCGGTGCCCTGTCGGAGGAGAACTCCCGGCTGATCGCAGTTTTCGAGACCTTCCGTCACCGTGAAGAGCTCGGCCAGGTACTCGCCGACCCGGGGCTGCTGCGCGTGGCATTGGCACTGCTGCGACGGATCCGTCAGACCAACCGGCAGCTGTACACCTCGGCGCGCGTGCGCTTCGACAAGCTCGACAACGTCGACACCGACAACCCCGACAACCGCTGGGCGCTGACCCCGGTGATCAGCATGATCCTGGCGATCGCGGCTCGCATGCACGCCCACGGGCGGCTGGGGTCGACAGGACAGTTGTCATCGGCGTACCCGGGGTGGGCCGAGATCGCCCGCATCGTGCCGGATTTGGTCACCGGTGACCTCGTTGCCGCGGACGCGATGGTGCTCGGCGTCTTCGGCCCCGATGAGGGTGTGGAGGAGGATCTGGCTGAAAGTATCGAGGGCGGTGATGGCGAGACTGGCGCTGCTGAGGCTGCGATCGACTCCATCGTCAGCGAGTAGCGTCACCTCGACTCGGGCCGACGTCCCAGAATGTCCTGAGCACTCAAGGTTTCCGTACCTTGAGTGTCAAGGTCATTTCTCGATGGCCTGGGTGACCTGACGGCTCAAGGCGTCGACGTGCAGGACGGGCCTCGGCGTGTTGAAAGATGCGGGGCAGAGAAATCGTCGCCCTCCGCCACACGGCGGAGGGGACATTTGGTTCACTGGTGGCATGGACCCGATTATCTGGATAGTCATAGCCGCCGTCGCGGTCATTGTCATCGTCGCTCTCCTCATCGTCCTCGGCCTGCGCCGTGGGAAGCAGAAGGAGATCTCCTTCGAGAAGAAGACGGAACTCGAAGAGAAAAAGCCGTCGTCCGGTAACTACCAGGCGCAGGGTGGATTCAACTTCAGCGCCGGTACTGCGGCTGGTGTGGAGGAGAAGGAGCCGGAGGTTCTTCCGGGCCAGGAACTCGGCGGAGCAGAACCGCAGACCCCGCCAGTGCCGACGGAAGCAGCGGAGCCCTCGACCCCTCCCGCCGCCCCGGCTCCCGAACCGGCCCCTGAGCCCGCCCCCGAGCCGGCGCCCAGCCCGGAGCCTGAGCCGACACCTGAGCCCGAGCCGGAACCCGCTCCTGAGCCGGAGCCGACTCCCGAGCCTGAGCCGGAACCCGCTCCCGAACCTGAGCCCAGTCCGGAGCCGACTCCGGAACCTGCTCCCGAACCGGAGCCAGCTCCCGCCCCCGAGCCGGAGCCGACTCCTGAGCCGGAGCCCAGCCCTGAGCCTGAGCCGGAACCGACTCCTGAACCAGAACCCGCTCCCGAACCCGAGGCCGAGCCAGAACCTGTCGAGGAGATCGCCCCGGTGGAGGGACGTCTCGGCCGGTTGCGCGGCAACCTCTCCAAGTCGCAGAACGTCATCGGACGTGGCGTGCTTGGTATCCTCTCCGCGGGCGATCTGGATGAGGATGCGTGGGAAGAGATCGAAGACACCCTCCTCATGGCGGATCTCGGAACCAAGACCACGCTCGCGGTCGTCGAGGACCTGCGGGAGCGCATCACGGCCCAGGGCGTCTCGAACGAGGCAGAGGCACGGGCACTGTTGCGGTCCTGCCTGGTTGACGCATGTAAACCTGATCTCGACAGGTCGATCCACGCCATGCCGTACGACGGTAAGCCGGCGGTCATCATGGTCGTCGGAGTCAACGGGACAGGGAAGACCACCACCACCGGCAAGCTTTCGCGTGTCCTCGTCGGGATGGGCCACTCGGTCCTCCTCGGCGCGGCAGACACCTTCCGCGCCGCTGCTGCCGACCAGTTGGAGACGTGGGGACGACGGGTCGGTGCCGAGACCGTGCGAGGCAAGGAAGGTGCGGATCCTGCGTCCGTGGCCTTTGACGCGGTCGCCAAGGGTGTCGACGACGGTATCGACGTCGTCGTTGTCGACACCGCAGGTCGACTGCACACCTCGGTCGGGCTGATGGACCAGCTCGGCAAGGTCAAGCGCGTCGTCGAGAAGAAGGCCAAGGTCGACGAGGTGATACTGGTCCTTGATGCCACAGTCGGCCAGAACGGACTCGTCCAGGCCCGGATGTTTCGTGAGGTCGTCGACATTTCAGGTGTCGCGCTGACCAAACTGGACGGCACCGCCAAGGGCGGCATCGTTTTCCAGGTCCAGGAGGAACTCGGGGTGCCGGTGAAGCTCGTCGGACTCGGCGAGGGAGCTGACGATCTGGCGCCTTTCGAGGTCGAGGGGTTTGTCGACGCTCTGCTGGGCTGACCGACGACTGTCGCTCCGTATGCCGAAACACCGTCGTAATCTCGCGGCGGTGTTTTTCATGCACCGGAAATCATGCGGCATGAACAGGCGAAACATCGGGGCAGTTAACTACTCAGCGTGAGACACCGGCGCGAGGTGCCGGAGACAACCCCCACGCAACCCTGAGGAGTTCCCCGAAATGACATCCGAGGAAATGGCGGCAGCGACAGGTGACTCAGCCTGGATGCTCATGTCCGCCGCGCTGGTCCTGTTGATGACACCGGCGCTGGCACTGTTCTACGGCGGCATGTCGCGACAGAAATCCGCTCTGAACATGATGATGATGTCGTTCGGCACGCTCGGGCTGATCGGCGTCATCTACGTCCTGTGGGGCTGGTCGATGTCCTACGGTAGCGAGACGGTCGGCGGGCTGTTCTCGAATCCGTTCGAGTTCTTCGGATTGAAGGACTCCGTCACAGACGCGGAGGGCAACTTCATCGCCGGTGCCGCGGGCTACGCGAACGTCATCGACATCGGATTCCAGTTGACGTTCGCCGTAATTACCGTCGCGATCATCTCCGGTTCGCTGGCCAATCGCGTGAAGTTCTCTACCTGGATGGTGTTCGCGGGTATCTGGGCTACGCTGGCCTACTTCCCGATGGCACACATGGTGTGGGGCGGTGGTCTGCTGTCTGACGGAGAAGACGGACTGGCTGCGATGATGTTCGGTACCGTCTCCGAGGACGGCGAGACCGTCGCGGCTATTGCACCGATCGACTTCGCCGGTGGCACCGTCGTGCACATCAACGCCGGTGTGGCTGCACTGGTGCTGGCATTGATCATCGGACGGTCCCGGACATTCATGAAGGAAGGGTCGAGGCCCCACAACCTGCCCCTGGTGATGCTCGGCGCCGCGCTACTGTGGTTCGGCTGGTTCGGGTTCAACGGTGGTTCGGCCTTCGGAGCGAACGGCGAAGCAGGCCTGGCGTGGCTCAACACCACCGCGGCGACGTGTGCAGCGATGCTGGGATGGTTGCTCGTGGAGCGGCTCCGCGACGGGCACACGACATCCCTCGGCGCGGCGTCCGGCGTCGTCGCCGGCCTGGTGTCGGTCACTCCTGCTGCAGGCGACCTGACTCCGCTCACCGCAATCATTCTTGGGGCGATCGGTGGTGCCCTCGCCGCGGTCGGTGTGGGACTGAAGTACCGCTTCAAGTTCGATGATTCGCTCGACGTGGTCGGCGTACACCTGGTTGCCGGTATCTGGGGAACGATGGGAATCGGTCTCCTGGCGACCGATCGCGGCCTGCTCACCGGGGGAGGATCGGACGGGTTCAAACTGTTCATCGTCCAGATCGTCATCGCCGTGGTTGCGGTCGTGTTCTGTGCAGTCGTCACCGCTGTCATCGGACTGGCACTGAAGTACACCATGGGGTGGAGGATCTCCGGCGACGACGAGAATGCCGGTATTGACAGCACCCAGCACGCAGAGAGTGCGTACTCCTACACTGATGACAACGATCAGGAGTTTGAGGAAGTCGCCGACTTCGACTCCGCACAGGGGAACGCACACCGGGCCAATGACCTTGCCGACGGGGCACACCAGAAGAACTGAGTGTGATACCCCCGCACGCCGAATCGGCGGTGCACCTGACAAAGTCTGTCTCCGAACCATGTGTGAGTAGGCAGGTCCACGGACACCGGGTACGGTGGAGAAGTCAGAAGTCATTGTGTAAGGGAGATTTTCCACTGTGTTTGAGTCCTTGTCCGACCGCTTGTCCGGCGCCCTCAAGGGCCTGCGCGGTAAAGGACGGCTGACCGAGGCGGACATCAACGCCACCGCCCGTGAGATCCGTCTGGCTCTCCTCGAGGCGGATGTCTCGCTGCCGGTTGTCCGTGCCTTCATCAAGAGGATCAAGGAGCGCGCCAACGGTGTCGTGGTCTCCGAGGCGCTCAACCCTGCACAACAGGTCATCAAGATCGTCAACGAGGAGCTCCAGGGCATTCTCGGTGGCGAGACCCGTCGCCTGAATCTCGCGAAGAACCCGCCGACCGTGATCATGCTCGCCGGTCTTCAGGGTGCGGGTAAGACCACCTTGGCAGGAAAGCTCGCGAAGCACTTGGCCAAGCAGGGGCACACCCCGATGCTTGTGGCCTGTGACCTGCAGCGTCCGGGTGCGGTGCAGCAGTTGCAGATCGTCGGTGAGCGCGCTGACGTGCCGACATTTGCACCGGACCCGGGTACCTCGCTGGATTCCCTCGACCACGAGATGGGAACCAGTCACGGGGATCCCGTCGCCGTGGCTCATGCCGGTATCGAAGAGGCCGGGCGTACCAAGCACGACGTCGTCATCATCGACACCGCGGGTCGGCTGGGTATCGACGAAACCCTCATGACCCAGGCCCGCAACATCCGCGATGCGGTCAACCCGGACGAAGTGCTGTTCGTCATCGACTCGATGATCGGTCAGGACGCTGTCACCACCGCTGAGGCCTTCCGCGACGGCGTGGACTTCACCGGCGTTGTGCTCACGAAGCTTGACGGCGATGCCCGAGGCGGTGCCGCGTTGTCGATCCGTGAGGTCACGGGCAAGCCCATCATGTTCGCCTCCACCGGTGAGAAGCTCGAGGACTTCGACGTCTTCCACCCGGACCGTATGGCCAACCGCATTCTCGGCATGGGTGACGTGCTCAGCCTGATTGAGCAGGCCGAACAGGTCATGGACCAGAGGAAGGCAGAGGACTCCGCGGCCAGAATGGCCTCCGGGGAACTCACACTGGAGGACTTCCTCGACCAGATGCTCATGATCCGCCGGATGGGACCGTTGGGCAACGTGCTCAAGATGCTGCCCGGCGGTAAGCAGATGAACGACATGGCCGACATGGTCGACGAAAAACAGCTCGACCGGATCCAGGCGATCATCCGCGGCATGACGCCCGCCGAGCGCGAGAATCCGAACATCCTCAACGCCTCGCGGCGTAAGCGCATCGCAGCAGGTTCGGGTGTGACTGTCGCTGACATCAACCAGCTGGTCAGCAGGTTCCACGAGGCCAAGAAGATGATGGGCAAGATGGCCGGACAGTTCGGCATGGGTGGCGGTATGGGGCGGTCCGCGACGAAGAAGAAGCCCAAGGGTCGGAAGGGCAAGAACGGCAAACGCAAACCTGCGAAGAAGGGCCCCTCGCAGCCGAAGACCCCGCAGGGCATGCCTGGTATGCCGGGTATGGGCGGAATGCCGGGGATGCCCGGAGGTGGCGGAATGCCGTCAATGGCTGACCTGAAGAAGATGCAGCAGCAGATGCCTGAAGGTTTCGAGAACATCGACATGGACAATCTCGACTTCGGCAAGGGACGCTGACTGATTTGTCCGGGTGACCTGCTTCCCTGTAGTGTCGAACGGTCTGCGTAACACCGATCACGACCCCGGTCGTCCGGTGGTCACGCGCAGGATAAATCCAAGGGTTGAACCGGCCTGCAGCCGGGCGTCCTCACGTGTGTGGGTGTCGTCGGATGTGGGTGACCGTACTGCCCGGTGACCGTCAACAGGAAAGAGGACCTTTCATGTCCGTCAAGATCAAGCTCCAGCGTCTCGGCAAGATCCGCACCCCGCACTACCGTGTGGTCATCGCTGACGCCCGTACCCGTCGCTCCGGCAAGGTGATCGAGAACATCGGCATCTACGAGCCCAAGGCCGAGCCGTCCGTCATCAAGATCGACTCCGAGCGCGCACGCCACTGGCTGAGCGTCGGTGCGCAGCCGACCGAGCCGGTCCTCGCCCTGCTGAAGGTCACCGGTGACTGGCAGGCCCACAAGGGTCTCCCGGGCGCCGAGGGCACCCTGAAGGCTCAGCCGGAGAAGACATCCAAGCTGGATCTCTTCAATGCCGCACTGGCAGAAGCTGCTGACGCACCGACCGCCGAGGCCATCACCGATAAGAAGCGGAAGGCCAAGGAAGAGGCGGAAGCCAAGGCTGCAGCTGAGGCTGAGGCGGCTGACAAGGCTGCCGAGAAAGAAGCAGAGAAGGCTGACGAGGCCGCTGAGACCGAGTAGTCTGGCTTAGTCTTCACGTTCCGGGGACCTAGGGACTCTGAGCGCGATTCTTCGGACACCGTCTCCACCGTATATTCGGTGGAGACGGTGTTTTCGTCTGTCGGGATCTGTCGGGATGGTGATACCGATATGCAGTGACGGGGGTGCGTGTCGGGGGTGGTCTTCGCGGCCGTCGTCCACCGGACATAGATTTCGCAAGTGTTTCGACATCATTTCCTGTGCAGGCCGACTCTGAAACAAAGCAGGTCAGGTTATGTGTCCTGGGTCACGGATGTGGCGAACCTGTTAAATGAACTGTGTCTGGCAGGTAAAATATCGACGGTACAGAAGTTTTCACCGAAGGGAGCACGATGGACGTCGATGCCACAGTCAAGACCTATTACGAGCAGATCCTCCAGCGGAATGCAGGCGAGCCCGAGTTCCACCAGGCGGTCTCCGAGGTTCTCGACAGCCTCACGCACGTGCTGCGCAAGGACCCCCATTACGCGGACATGGGGCTGATCCAGCGGCTCACCGAGCCTGAGCGGCAGATCATCTTCCGGGTTCCATGGGTCGACGACCAGGGCAACGTCCACGTCAACCGTGGTTTCCGTGTTCAGTTCAACTCGGTGCTCGGTCCGTACAAGGGCGGACTACGTTTCCACCCGTCCGTGAACCTCGGCATCATCAAGTTCCTGGGTTTCGAACAGATCTTCAAGAACTCGTTGACCGGCCTGCCGATCGGTGGTGGCAAAGGCGGTTCCGATTTCGACCCCAAGGGCCGTAGCGACCTGGAGATCATGCGATTCTGCCAGTCATTCATGACGGAGCTCGGCCGTCACATCGGTGACAAGATCGACGTCCCCGCCGGTGACATCGGTGTGGGCGGACGCGAGATCGGATATCTCTTCGGCCAGTACCGCCGCATGGCCGGCCGTCACGAGTCCGGCACCCTGACCGGTAAGGGTTTGCAGTGGGGCGGTTCGCTCGTCCGTACCGAGGCGACCGGCTACGGCGCGGTGTACTTCACCCAGGAGATGATGACCGCCCGCGGCGAGCGGCTGCACAATGCCAAGGTCATCGTCTCGGGGTCCGGCAATGTGGCGATCTACGCTATCGAGAAGGCGCAGGAACTCGGCGCCACCGTCGTCGCGTTCTCCGATTCATCGGGGTACGTCACTACGCCGGACGGTGTGGACGTGGAACTGCTCAAGGACATCAAGGAAGTCCGACGGCTCCGCGTCGCCGATTACGCTAAGGAGGCCAAGGGCGCCGCGTTCCACAAGGGCGGCAACGTCTGGGAGGTCGAGGCTGACGTGGCTCTGCCGTGTGCTACCCAGAACGAGTTGGACGGTGAATCCGCTGAGCTGCTCGCCGATAACGGCGTGAAGTACGTGGCCGAGGGCGCCAACATGCCCTGCACGCACGATGCGATCCGCGTATTCGGCAAGCGCAAGATCGACTTCGCACCGGGTAAGGCGGCCAACGCCGGTGGTGTGGCAACCTCCGCGCTGGAGATGCAGCAGAATGCCTCCCGCGACTCCTGGTCCTTCGAATACACGGACAAGCGGTTGCGTGACATCATGGGCAATATCTTCCGGACGACCGCGAAGACCGCCGCGGAATACGGCATGGAGGGCGACTACGTGGTCGGTGCCAACATCGCCGGCTTCCGCAAGGTCGCCGATGCCATGGCCGCACAGGGTGTCATCTAACATCTGAGGTGTCGTGCGGTACTCTGACCTCCATGTCAGGTACTGAACAACTTCAGATCGGCCGGGTGATCAAGCCGCATGGTGTGCGGGGGGAGCTGGTGGTCGATCCGACCACCGATGATCCGTCAGGGCGGTTCGCCGTGGGGACCGTGCTGACTGGCCGGCAACGGGGGAAGGAACGGACCCTCACCGTGACAGCGACGCGGCCACATCAAGGTCGGTTGCTGGTCACGGTCGAGGGGGTCTCGGACCGTACGGAGGCTGAAACGCTGCGCGGGTTGCGCTTTTTCGGTGCCCCTGTGGTCGATTCGGGGGAGGAGGGGTTCTACGACCATCAGCTCGAAGGCCTGAGGGTGCTTGACTGCGGCCAGGTCGACGAAGAGACCGCCAACGCCCGAGCGTATGAGGGCGTGACCCCGGAACCGGTCGATATCGGTGTGGTCAGTGGTGTGACTCACGGCCCTGCCGGGACGTTGCTCGAAGTCGCGGTCGACGCTGACGCCCCGCTGCCGACAGCAGGGGCGGTGATCCTGGTTCCGTTCCGACACGCTATCGTCCCGATCGTCGATCTGGACAACGGTGCGCTGGTGCTGACCCCGCCGGAGGGGCTCCTCGAGCTCGGGTAAGATCGACCCCCATGCGTCTGGACGTCATCACCATCTTTCCCGAGTACCTGGATCCGTTGCGGCACGCTCTTCTCGGGAGGGCCATCGAGCGCGGAATCCTCGACGTTGCCGTCCACGACCTACGCTCCTGGACACATGACGTGCACAAGGCGGTGGATGACACCCCTTACGGTGGTGGGCCTGGCATGGTGATGAAACCGACGGTGTGGGGCCCTGCGCTCGATGATGTTGCGGCCCTTTCCGGGCCAGCGGCCACGGTGAGACGGCTGGAGAGTGCACAACCGCATGTTCCCTCCGACGCGGTGGACATCGGGAAGGCTCATGCTGACGGTGACAATCGTCCTGTGCTGGTCGTCCCGACCCCCGCCGGGGCACCCTTCAGTCAGGATACCGCCGAACGGTGGGCGGCAGAGGAGCGGCTTGTCTTCGCCTGTGGCCGGTACGAGGGAATTGACCAGCGTGTTTTCGATGATGCAGCGACGCGGTACCGGGTGGAGGAAGTTTCCCTCGGCGATTACGTGTTGATCGGCGGGGAGGTTGCGGTGCTGGTGATGGCTGAGGCCGTGGTGCGGCTCATTCCGGGTGTTCTGGGAAACCGTCGGAGCCACGAAGAGGACTCTTTTCAGGATGGCCTGCTCGAAGGCCCCAGCTACACCAAACCGAGGATCTGGCGAGAGCGGGAGGTCCCTGAGGTGCTGCTCTCCGGAGATCACGCGAAGGTGGACCGGTGGCGCCGGGACCAGGCCTTGGTGCGCACCGCGGCAACACGGCCCGAGCTGATCGAGGCACTACAGCGGGAGGGCGCGCTGGACGACCGTGACCGCAGCGTCCTGGACGCTCCGGGGGAGTAGTACAGCGGACGGTCCTTCTGTTGCGGTTCAGTTTGTCCCCAGGAGAGGTGCTGTCCACAACGTCCTGGTGCTTTCCTGAGCGGGCAGCACGGCGAGGGCGGTGCAGTCCCTACTATTTTCCTTCGACGGCCGGATACGTTGCCGGCCGCGGGACAAGGGGAGATCAGCATGCCAGTCACCGAACCGGTGAACAGTCCGTCGGTGGAGGAACTCACCGTCTATCCGTTCAACAGAATGGAGCTGAGGATGGCCCAGAGCGGACTACGGGGTCGCTCTGCGGCCGAGCGTGCCGCCATCTCAGAGATGGTACGTACGCGCGGAGCCGCCTACGCCGCGCGGTTCCGCCACGCTGCTGAACTGTCCTGGAGAATGCCGGAAATGTACTGGTCCGCGGTGGAGGACGGCCGTATGACCCTGGAACACATGGATGCAATCTGGCGTCGGATCGACCGCCATGCGGGGTTGCGTTCGAGGATCGAAGATCAGGAAGCCGACCTGCAACGGCAACGCGACCTGGTGGGTGGAGAACGCGAGGGGGAGGACGGGTCCAGCTCTGACGCGGGTTGCTGTAGCGGAGCGGATTTCTACGGGGAACCTGTGCCGTGGGAGGTCAACGATGCTCCGTGGCGTCGTCGTTTCCCCGACGTGGAAAGCCCGTACTGCCCGTCAGCGGACCGGTCTGTGGAACGGGCAGTGACTGACTGGCTGCTGGCATGCCCACACCGGTTGATCACCTCCTCCGGGGCAGGCTCGCTGATCCCCCGGTCCACCGTGACCATCCACCGACTCCGCGACGTCGTCGACGCCGCCGTGGATGAAGACCTCACCAACCGGGAGGCCTATGAACAGGAGGGCAGCTTGTCGCATCCTGACCCGTTCGAGCATCCCTTCTAGCACGGACGCATACCGGCGCATACCGGCGAGCTCGACTAACGTTGTGGCTATGGCAGCACCCGGGCGAATCGTCATCACCGCAACGGACATGAATGTCCTGGTTCGTCCGGACGGTGTCACAGCGCTGGCTGTAGCGATCAGACACACCCTCGGCGACCACGGCGCCACCAGCGTTGAGGTGACGTTGACGGGTATCGAGTCCGCATGCGAACCGGACAACATGCTCGTGGCCGAATATCAGCAGCGATTCGACACACCGCCGGTCAGTGAACAGGTCCACCGGCTGACGGTAACGGCCCGCTGGCAGGGCACACACTGGCAGGGCGGGGCGCTGAACACCGCTGATATCACCCGGGACATTGCAGCATGTCTGCCGATCCTTCCCGACGGGTCGCCCGGGCTCTGGTTCGGGCAGACGTCCACGCTACGATCATCCGAATGAGCGTCCGACACACCGCAGGAAACAGCGATTCAACAATCACTACCGCCCTCGCCAGGGAACTCGATGTCAGCGAGGCCCAGGTGCAGGCCACCGTCGGGCTGCTGGACGAGGGGAACACTGTCCCGTTCATCGCCCGCTACCGCAAAGAAGTCACCGGTGGGCTGGATGATTCGCAGTTACGCACCCTGGAGACCAGGCTGCGCTATTTGCGCGAACTCGCGGAGCGGAAGCAGACCGTTCTTGCCGCCATCGACGAACAGGGCAAGCTCACAGATGACCTCCGTGATCTGATCCTGGGGTGCGACACCAAGGCCCGCCTGGAGGATCTGTACCTGCCCTTTAAATCCACACGCCGTACGAAAGCCACCATCGCCCGGGAAGCAGGCCTGGAGCCGTTGGTGGACCGGCTGCTCGAAGACTGCTCCACCGATCCCGCAGAGTTGGCAGCAGGCTTTGTCAGTGACGGGTTCGCCGACGCCAAAGCCGTGTTGGCCGGTGCCAGGGCTATCGTGCTCGAGGAGATCTCCACGGACGCGGACCTGGTCGGAGAGGTCCGTGAGAAGTTCTTCAACACCGGCTCGATGTCCGCCGGTGCGGCTCCCGGCACGGAGAATTCTCCGGAAGCACAGAAGTACCGCGACTACTTCGACTTCTCGGAGCCGTTCACGACACTGCCGAGCCACCGTATTCTGGCACTCCTTCGAGGCGAGTCAGAGGGCGTGCTGCAGCTGACCCTCGATGCCGGTGAAGATGAGGTCTACCAGGGCATGATCGCACTGGCACGTGGACTGGAACCACGGGGCGATGCAGCGGACGGGTTTCGTGCCGAATGCACGAGGTTCGGGTGGCGCACGAAGCTGCAGGTGTCCTCGGGCGTGGATGTGCGCATGCGGCTCAAGGAGCGCGCGGATGAAGCCGCTGTGGAGGTGTTCTCACGTAACCTGAGGGATCTTCTGCTGGCGGCCCCGGCCGGGCAGCGTGCCACTCTCGGTCTGGACCCGGGGTACGCCCACGGCGTGAAGTGCGCGGTGATCGACCAGACCGGCAAGGTCCTCGACACTGCAGTGGTCTACCCGCACAAACCCCAGAACCGTTGGGATGCAGCGGCATCCGCACTTGCCGCCCTGTGTGCCCGGCATAATGTCGAACTTCTGGCGGTGGGCAACGGCACGGCGTCTCGTGAGACCGAGAAACTGGCACGGGAGATCGCAGAGACCGTCTCTACCGCAACGGGTACCCGGCCGACCCCGGTGATGGTCAGTGAGTCCGGGGCCTCGGTGTACTCCGCCTCAGAACTGGCCGCTGAGGAGTTTCCGGACATGGATGTGGCCCTGCGTGGCGCGGTGTCGATCGCACGTCGGCTGCAGGATCCGTTGGCAGAGCTGGTGAAGATTGATCCGAAGTCCATCGGCGTGGGTCAGTACCAGCACGATGTCAACCAGGCACTGCTCGCCTCGGGACTGGATTCCGTGGTGGAGGATGCGGTGAACTCCGTTGGGGTGGATGTGAACACCGCCTCTGCACCGTTGCTGCGCCGGGTGGCCGGGGTGAACGCGACCCTGGCGGACAATATCGTCAACCACCGTGAGAACAACGGGGCCTTCTCCACCCGTCGGCAGCTCAAGGATGTGGCCCGACTGGGACCGAAGGCGTTTGAACAGTGCGCGGGCTTCCTTCGTATCCACGGCGCCTCAGATCCTCTGGACGCCTCTGCGGTGCACCCGGAGGCATACCCTCTGGTGCGTCGAATTACCGAGGCAACCAGGGTATCGGTGACAGAACTCGTCGGAAACACAGCGGTGCTCACTAGGCTCAACCCACGCGACTTCGCTGACGACACCTTCGGCGTGCCGACCGTGACCGACGTCATTGCCGAGCTCGACAAGCCGGGACGCGACCCGCGTCCCGAGTTCCGCACGGCGTCGCTGGCAGACGGAATCGAGAAGATCTCGGATCTGGCCCCGGGCATGGTGTTGGAGGGGACAGTGACGAATGTCGCGGCCTTCGGGGCCTTCGTTGACCTGGGAGTACACCAGGACGGGCTGGTCCATGTGTCGGCGATGTCCGACAAGTTCGTCTCTGATCCGCATGACATTGTCAGCTCGGGTCAGGTCGTGAAAGTCAAGGTCATGGAGGTTGACGTTGACCGCCACCGTATCGGGTTGAGCCTGCGGCTGCAGGATGAACCGGGGGAGCCCTCAGGCAGGAAGGCCGGTGGTGAGAATCGCCGCCAGCCGCGGAAGGGACAAGCCGGTGGGCGTGACAACCATGGGAGGAAAGGCGGCGGCCAGAAGCAGGACCGGGCCGCAGGGTCGATGGCCGACGCGCTCAAGCGGGCCGGGTTTGGCCGCTAGGGACCGGCGCTGGCATAATAACCGGGTTGCGTGAACTCTGCCTTGTCACCGAGGTGAGGGACGCGTCAAAATTCAATGGTGTGGGCATGAACGCGCATCTCTCGTCCGAGCAGGTCGTGGGTCCTCTGTCCGATCGAAGACACAGCAAGGAAACTAACATGCACTATCTCGATAAGGTCGACGCCGCACAGCTGCGTAGCGACATTCCCGACTTCCGCCCCGGCGACACCCTCGACGTCCACGTCAAGGTCATTGAGGGTGCCAAGAGCCGTGTCCAGGTGTTCCGTGGCGTCGTTATCCGTCGTCAGAACTCCGGTATCCGCGAGACCTTCACGGTCCGCAAGGTTTCCTTCGGCGTCGGCGTGGAGCGTACTTTCCCGGTCCACTCCCCGAACATCGATCACATCGACGTCCTGACCCGCGGTAAGGTCCGTCGTGCGAAGCTGTACTACCTCCGCGACCTGCGCGGTAAGGCAGCCAAGATCAAGGAGAAGCGCTAAGCTTCCGCGGCACAGCCGCACTGAACACGGGCCCCGGCCTGCGTGTCGTCTGACTCGGACGTCCCGCGGTCCGGGGTTCTTTCGTGTGTTCGTGGGTGTGGAGGGCCGTACGTGTCAGAAGTCACGGCCAAGGGACCTTGTCCTGGGTAAGAGGGCATGGATACGATTCCAATAGCACGGTGGAAACGAATCCATCATCGAGTGGATGAGAACTCCACCGTTGCGCCGGATCGTCTCATGCAAAGGAATCTGCGACATGCCCACCGCGACAGCAGCAGCCCCCGAGGAGCATCCCCGGGTCGACGCCCCACCGGTGTCACACTGGAAGACGATTCTCATCGGATTCGGGATACCGATCCTCATCACCGTGATCTTCTGGTTCAGCCCACACCCGGCTGAGCTGACCGATCAGGCATGGCGTATGTTCGGTCTCTTCGTCGCCACCATCATCTGCATCATCATCGCCCCCATGCCGATGGGGGCGGTCACCCTTATCGGTATGATCGCCGCCGTCTTGCTGGGCCTAGTCCCGTTGGCGCCGAGTAGCGATGACCCGGGTGCCCCGTATGCGCTGGTCGGTTTTAGTAACGCCACCATCTGGCTGATCGTGATGGCCTTCCTGTTGTCCCGGGGGTTCATCAAGACAGGCTTCGGACGGCGTATCGCCCTGTTCTTCGTCTCCAAGTTCGGCGGACGTATGCTCGGTGTCGGCTACGGTCTCAGTCTTGCTGACCTGGTGATGTCCCCGGCTATCCCGTCCGCCACGGCGCGTGGCGGTGGAATAATGGCGCCGATCATGACATCCGTGGCGATGACGTATGACTCCGAACCCGGTCCCACCGCGCGCCGAGCCGGGTCGTTCCTGTCCCTCGTGTCGTCGAACGCTAACTCGATCACCTGCGCGATGTTCCTCACCGCCATGGCGGGGAACCCCTTGATCGCATCGCTGGCGTCCCAGCAGGGTGTGGAGATTTCCTGGGCGACATGGGCTCTCGGGGCCATTGTCCCAGGGCTGACTGCTCTGATCGTTGTACCGCTGGTGATCTACGTCATCTATCCTCCGGAGCTGAAGAACACCCCGAAGGTCAAGCAGATGGCGCGCGATGAACTCGACGCTCTCGGGCCGATGTCCTACGGGGAGAAGGTGCTGGCTGCCACGTTCATGGTCCTGTTGCTGCTCTGGACGGTCGGCGACCTGGTCCTGGGAGTCTCCGCGACGACCACGGCGTTCCTCGGGGTGATCCTCCTGATGGTCTTTCACGTTCTGACCTGGGAGGATATCATCCGTGAGAAGGCGGCCTGGGACACAATGACATGGTTCGCGGTGCTGTACATGATGGCGACAACGCTGTCGGCTTATGGTTTCATCGACTGGGTCTCCGAGCTGATTGCCGGGTCCCTGGGAGCGATGAGCTGGATCCCGGCCCTCGTCTTGCTTGTCGTCATCTACTTCTTTGCCCACTACTTCTTCGCTTCCGCCACAGCACATATTTCGGCGATGTACATCGCCTTCCTGGGCGCCGCACTCTCCCTTGGCGCACCACCGCTGCTGGCCGCACTGATCCTCGGCTACTGTTCGAATATCTTCCAGTCGCTGACCCACTACGCGGGTGGTGCCTCGCCGACATTGTTCGGGACGAAGTACAACACTGTGGCGCAGTGGTGGCGTGTCGGCTTCATTGCCGGAGTCGTCTCGCTGAGTATCTGGATCGTCGTCGGCGGTGTGTGGATGAATCTCATCGGGATCTGGTGAGCGACGATGCCCCGACAGCAATCCTCCCGTCCGTCACTCAAGGCCGTTGCTGAACGAGCAGGCGTCGGGTACGGCACTGCGTCCCGTAGCCTGTCTGGATCCGGGCCGGTCGCGCCCGAGACGAGGCAACGTGTGTTGGACGCCGCCGAAGCCTTGGGCTACGTACCGAACATGCTCGGCCGTGCACTACGCCGTCAGCGCACTACGTTCATCGGGCTGGTCTTACCGGATCTGGGCAACGAATACTACACCGAAGCGCTCGACACGATCCATCATGCGCTCGCAGCCGCGGGGTACCAGATGATCACTGTCGCCGACGCGACGGCCACGGGGCAGGACGCGCTGGTGTCGTCTCTGGCGCAGCAGCAGGTCGCCGGCATTATCCAAGTCCCCGTGGTGGGGGCTTCAGTCGTGACGGGTCTGCCAGTGGTGCAGTTCAACCGCTCGGAACTGGGAGCCGGTGTTCCTTGCGTCCTGTGCGATGACGAGGACGGGTTCCGTCGACTCGCGGAGCTTGTGATGCATCATGGGTACCGGGATATCGCTGTGCTGCTGGGCGACTCCGCGATGTCGACCACGGTGGCACGTGCTGCAGGCGTGCAGGGCGCAGTCTCCGGCACCGACGCCCGCGTGCGCTACTGCTACGGCAGCTATACCGCAGACTCGGGTCGGGAGATGATGGAAGAACTCCTCAACGCTTCGGACGGCAGCGAGCGCCCCGACGCGGTGATCGTGGCGTCTCCTCGCCTGATGGCGGGCGTTGCCGCGGTGCTGGGGGCGAGGGAGATGAGTTTTCCCGGTGACATCGCCGTCGCTGCGTTCGATGATCCGGAATGGTATCGACTCCTGGGACCAGGGATCACCACATTCGATGCGCCCCAGCGACAGATGGGGCGCGCAGCGGTGGCTATGGTGCTGGACATGATCGAGTCCGGTGAACCCCCGTCCAACCCCGTGCAGGTTATTCCGGGGTCGGTCCGGGAACGCGGTTCGTTGTAACGCGCTGAGTATACCGGCCCGGGTGTGACGCCTGGAGGAATTGTTGCGGATGTGGCATACCGGCCGGGGTACCACTGTACATTTCCACTATGACGACTTCGTTCGGGAGCATCGCCCGCACTGCCCTGGCCACCGTGGTGGCCGCTACTGGAGCAGCATTTCTCACCGGGGTTCCCGGTGCAGCTGCTGACACTCCTGACACCTGCCGTAACCACACTGCGGTTTCGGTGACCTGTGAGGTCTGGTCCGATTCAATGCAGAGAGACATTCCTGTTGTGGTGAAGCCCGCGAGTACGCCGGGCAATGACAAAGTCATCCAGTTCCTCGACGGTATCCATGGCGGTGATGGCTGGAGCAGCCGGGCGATGAACTACGTCGCCGACGATGACGCGACAATCGTCTTTCCTTCCGCCGACTCGAGGTCTTTCTGGGTCGACTGGGATTCCACCGCGCCGAACGGTAAAGAGCTCAAGTACGAGACGTTCCTCACGCGGGAGTTGCCCGACTACCTCGAATCGGAATTCGATGTGCCGAACGGAGGACGAGAACGTACGGGAGTGGTTGGTTTGAGTATGGGGGCGTATTCGGCGGTGAACCTCGCGTCGAAACATCCGGGGATGTACCGTTCAGTTCTGGCGTTGAGCGGCTTCTACAACAACCAGATGCTCGCCGGACGACTGGCGGTGGACGGCACCGCGATCACCCACGGTGAGGACAACGTCGGGGTTCCATGGGACTCTGAACAGTCCCGGATGCAGGACAACCCGTGGATCAACGTCGACAACCTGACCATGCCGGTGCATATGGCGGTCGCCACCGGTATCCCGGATGTGCGCAGTGATTACGACCTCGGAACCACCGTGGCTGGAGCGGGGATTGAGATCGGCAGCCTCGGGGCCACTGCAGCGTGGGACCTGTGGACCAGACTGCACGGGAAAGACAATGTGACCATCACCTACACCCCGGTCGGCATCCATGCCTATGACACGTGGATGAACGCCGCTTTCAAGGACCAGAAGCTGTACTGGCGCTTCGCTGATTTCTGAGCCGGCAATCGGTGGAAACGGGGGAGACAGGCCTCCGCTGGGAAGCGGAACTGAACTCCTCGACTGGTAACGTCTGTTGCCGTGACTGATCCGAACGACCCCGAAGACACGGGCACCACGGCCGACGGCTCTACTGCGGCAGATGGAAGCCACAACGATGTGCCGGACACAACTGACGTGGATGACACGTGGGGGTCCCGGCAGAGTGCGCCGAGCACCCTCGAGCAGGCCCCGATGACCGAACGGCAGAAAGTGGCTGCCCGGCGGGAGGAGTCCGCCCGCACGAAGAAGCGGACTTATCCCTGGTGGGTCGAGTTCCCCATCATTCTGGTAATCGCACTGGTGCTGCTGGCTCTGTTCAACTCCTTCGTGGGACGTCCCTACCTGATTCCTTCGGAATCGATGGAACCCACGTTGCACGGGTGTGAAGACTGCGTCGGCGACAGGATCTTCGTCAACAAGCTGTCCTACAGCTTCGGCGGCGAGCCGTCGCCGGGGGATGTCGTCGTCTTCAACGGTCCGGAGTCCTGGAACGACCAGTATGTCTCGCAGCGTTCCGACAACAGTGTCGTCAGTGGCATTCAGACGGCGTTGTCCTATATCGGTATTCTCGCTCCCGATGAGAATGCACTGGTCAAGCGTGTCATCGCCACCGG
Organism: Corynebacterium glyciniphilum AJ 3170; assembly: GCF_000626675.1. Taxonomy (NCBI): domain Bacteria; kingdom Bacillati; phylum Actinomycetota; class Actinomycetes; order Mycobacteriales; family Corynebacteriaceae; genus Corynebacterium; species Corynebacterium glyciniphilum. Next base: position 1,563,581 of record NZ_CP006842.1, read on the forward strand.
AGGCCAGACCGTACAGTGTCAGGCGGGTGATCCTGGAGTGATGGTCGACGGAAAGAAGGTCGATGACTCCTATACGCGTTCACCACTGACGTACCAGGTCGATCCGATGACTGGGTCGGATGCCTGCCAGGGTTCCTATTTCGGTCCGGTGACAGTGCCGGAGGGGAACTTGTGGGTGATGGGTGACAACCGGACGAACTCGGGCGATTCGCGGTTCCACATCGGTGATGAACGTCAGGGGACGGTACCGGTTGACGATGTCGTCGGCAAGGTCACGGCCAGGATCTGGCCGTTGGACCGTATCGGTGGTGTCGGTTCTCCGGATATCCAGCAGTAGAGGTGGTACCGGTGCGCACCATGCCGGACGGCAGGACGCTGGAGTGGGCTGTGTACAAGGCCGGTCTGGGGCCTGTCGCCGGTGTAGACGAGGCAGGACGCGGTGCCTGCTGTGGTCCCGTCACCATCGCGGCCTGCGTCCTTCCGCCTGGGCCGATTCCAGAGCTCGTCGGACTGACTGACTCCAAGAAGCTGACCCCGAAGAAGCGCGACCATTTCTTCGATGTGGTCAGGACGGTCGCCGATGACTGGGCCGTGGTGCATGTCCCGGCGTCCTACGTGGATACCTGGGGAATCCAACACGCGAACCTGGGAGGAATGCGACGTGCCGTGGCTCGGCTCGATGTGCGCCCCGGCTACATCCTCACCGACGCGATGAAGGTCAATGGTTTTCCACGCCCGCACCTTCCCGTGGTCAAGGGTGACCTGATTGCCCGATGCATCTCTGCGGCGAGTGTTTTGGCGAAAGTCTCCCGCGACCGGCTGATGACGCAGTTGGACCGTGACTATCCAGGTTACGGACTGGCCGGGCACAAGGGCTACGGTACTGCGTCACACATGGCCTCGGTGAGTCTGCTCGGTGGGACCCCAGAGCACCGTTACACTTACTCCAATGTGGCCGCCGCCCACCAACGGTGGCAGGCCGGACCGCCGATCGAAAAGGGAGATGACCAGCAACCGTGAGCGCCGAGGAGCTTGAGGACTACGAGGCCAACGTGGAGCTGTCCATGTACCGCGAGTACCGGGACGTGGTCAGCCAGTTCAGTTACGTTGTGGAGACCGAGCGTCGGTTCTACCTCGCCAATGCCGTGGAGCTGTTGCCCCGTAACGCCAACGGAGAGGTCTACTACGAGGTACGGATGTCGGACGCCTGGGTGTGGGACATGTATCGCCCGGCCCGTTTCGTCCGTTATGTCCGGGTGATCACCTACAAGGACGTCAATATCGAGGAACTCGATAAACCTGATCTGCGTATGCCCGACTGATTCCTGAACGGGACGGCCTCCGGGTCGAGGAACGTCTGTCCACAGGTTCCCGGTTCTCCACAGTGTCTTGCGGAAACGACGGCGATCGGCCACGGAGCAGCCTCGGCGATGTGCCAGAGTGCTGAGCTATGTCACCAGGCACGAACACTCCCAGACACAGTCGCCGCGGACCCCAGGACCCGCCTGCGCGACCGTTGTCCCGCCGGACGCGTCCACGCAGAAACCTCAGGGAGGTCGGGACGGCTGGCGAAGATGAGGCAGTCGCCTACTTTGTTGACCGCGGATACCGGCTGCTCGACCGCAACTTCTTCACCACTCGTGGCGAGGTGGACATCGTCCTCGCCGGTGGCGACGGGGACGACCGAACCATCGTTTTCGTCGAGGTCAAGTGGCGGCTCGACGGGCGCTACGGCACCGGTGCGGAGGCGGTGACCCCGGCGAAGCTTGCCGCGATGCGGCATGCCGGGGCAGAGTGGCTCCGCCGCAATCCGCGCCACCGGGCGCCGGTGGTGCGCTTCGATGTCCTGGATATCACCGCAGGTGAAATTACCCATTACCAGGGGGTGGGGTGGTGACTACGTTCAGTGAACACTCTCCGGTGCGGGTGGGGCAGGCCCGCGGAATGGCCTTGAGCGGTGTCAGCGGCACGCCGGTGATGGTGGAGTGCGACATCAGCAGGGGCCTGCCCGGCATGAGCATCGTGGGACTCGGCGACACGGCGGTGGTCCAGGCACGTGACCGGGTACGTTCGGCAATGATCAACAGTGGTCTGGAATGGCCGAAGAGCAGAGTGGTCATGAGTCTGTCCCCGGCGTCTGTGCCTAAAAGGGGGTCGGGATTCGATCTACCGATGGTGTTGGCGATACTCGTGGCACAGAGAGTGGTTCCCGCCGAAGAATCCGGGTCGACGATCGTGATCGGAGAGCTCGGCCTTGACGGTACGGTGCGGCCCGTAGACGGTGTGCTGCCGATGCTCCTGGCGGCGGATCGCGCCGGATTCTGTCGTGCGGCGGTGCCACGGGCAAACCGGGTTGAAGCATCTCGCGCCGCCCGAGTGACCGGGCTGGAGGTGGCCGGCCTTGCCCATCTGCGTGATCTGGCCCCGTGGATCCGCGGCGAGCTGGTGGAGGGGATCGAGACGTGCGAACCAGACCAGCGAGGAGGTCCGTTGTCGGCTGTCCCCGGACCGGACCTGTCGGAAGTGTGCGGACAGGAGGAGGCTCGTCGCGGTCTGGAGATCGCAGCTGCAGGAGGACATCACCTGTGGTTGTCGGGGCCGCCGGGGTCCGGAAAGCCCGACCCGGTTTCAGGGTACGTTATGACCATGACACCTACACAGGAACAACCGCAGCAGGTCAGGGCAGCGATCTACTGCCGTATCAGTCGCGACAAGGGCGGTGAAGGACTCGGCGTCGAGCGGCAAGAGCAGGCGTGTCGGGCGCTAGCGGAGCGTGAGGGGTGGACGGTCACGAAGGTCTACGCCGACAACTCGATCAGCGCATACAGCGGAGCGAAGCGACCGGGATACCGGTCACTGCTCGACGCCGTGGCCCGTGGCGAGTTCGACCGGGTGGTGGCATGGGCACCCGATCGCTTGCACCGCCGCCCGATCGAGCTGAACGAGTACATCGACGCCACCGAGCAGGTAGGGGTGTCGACGCACACGGTCAACGCGGGGCATTGGGACTTGTCGACAGCCGGGGGCAGGATGTCGGCTCGTGTTCTCGGCGACCTCGCCGCGTACGAGTCCGAACTACGTGCGGAGCGTGTCCTCGCCGCGCAGCTACAGGCCCGGCGGTCGGGTAAGCCGCGCACCGACGGTCGGCGCTCGTTCGGGTACCACTTCGTCGACGGCGAGTACATCGTCGACGAGCGCGAAGCTGAAGCGCTGCGCGAAGCGGCCCGGCAGATTCTCGCCGGGGTGTCGCTGCGGCAGGTCGCCCTACGTATGGCGGACGAGGGGATCACGTCGACCCGAGGTAACCCGATGAATCCCGAGTCACTGCGAGACACGATCAAGACACCCCGCGTCGCCGGGCTGGTCAGCTGGAATCCGAGGGACCGCAAGGGCAAGCGGCTGCGCCACAACCGGCAGATTCTCGACGGCGTCACCGGGCAATGGCAGCCGATTCTCGACGTCGACACGTGGCGGGCCGTCTGCGACGTCCTCGACAACCCGGCGAAGGAAATGAACCGCCGGGGCAACAAGAACAAGCACCTTGGCAGCGGCATTTACCGGTGCGAGTGCGGGGACAGCCTGCAGATCAAGTACAAGACGAGGGCCGACGGCACACAGTGTCGGCGCTACACTTGCCGTCGCCGCGAGCCGCTGCACGCCCCGGCGAGTGGGTTCCACTCGTCGATACACGGCGACAACGTCGACGAGACCGTTGTCGAGGTCGTGCTGCAGCGGTTGGAACAGACCGATATACGCGCTCACCTCGCGTTGACCTCGGGCCGGGTGGACGAGGTTAGTCGGCTGACAGACAAGCGGGCGCAGGTGCGGCAACGTCTCGACGACCTCGACGATCAGGTCGCTCTCGGGGCGATCACCCCGGCGGCGTATGCGCGTGTCGCCCCGAAAGTCGAGCAGCAGGTCGCCGAGCTTGACGCACAGCTCGCGGAGCTTGCCGGGCACGATAACGCCCTCGCCCCGCTCGCCGAGACCGACGATGTACGGCAGTGGTGGGCCGGTGCCGACCTCGACCTGCGCCGGGCCGTGCTGCGGTCGCTCGTCGACATCACGATCATGCACGGCACGCCGGGGCGTAAGACGTTCGACCCCGATCGGGTCGTGTTCCGCTGGAAAACCGGCGACGACCCCGCCGGGGCTGAATGACACGAAGAATCCTCGACCACTACATGTTGTGGTGTTGCCTGCTATCAGCACTCCACGTTGTCGCAGGTGGCGGTGTATTGGTAACACTTCGAGTAACAGAATATGTGGTGTTGACCTGCTGTGACCCTAGCGAACAGTAGTAGACACAGCATCTAGGGGGCGGTATGGTCGTCGTCATGTAGCCCCTCGGGTGGCCGCGTGAACGCCTATCGGGGCGGCGCGAGCCCGAGGACGACGGCCCTGCCCCACCAGAACGGTGCGATCTCCCGTGTAGAGAAGCTGATTCAGCGGACCACCTGACGCCTGTAGACCCCGGCGCGGGTGTTCGCTCGCACTCCACGGAGCAACCCCAGTGTCTACACGCACACCCACGAAACCGAACTACCCGGCCCCGAGCGCTGGGCGTACTAAGTCCGCTGCCCGTGCCCTCGGGATCGTTCGCCGAGACCACGGAGACGATCCGGCTGCCGTCCTCGCCGCAGAACAGGACGTCGCTGTAGAGCGCGTGCTGTTCCACGCTCACCGCGCACTGTCCAGTTACCCGAACCTCGCCGGGCTGCGGCCCGAGCAGGTCGAGCGCGTGGTCGCCCTGTTGACCGGTCAGGCGGTGCAGTCATGACCGCCCCGACGACCGCCGCAGACCACAACCCCGACCCTGCCGTCGTCGAGTATGCCCGCCGGGTGCTCGTCGACCGCGCCGGGAACACCGTTGCTGAAGCGGTCGACGGCCTGCCGGACACTTACCAGTTCATCCGCGATACCCGTATCAGGACGCAACGGGCGACGGTGACGATCGGCAGGTACGATACCGTCGACGCCGTGCACGCTGTCGCGCTGTTCGCCGGGACCGATGACGCCGCTGTGGTCGCCGCCACGCTCGACGCCGAACGCCAACAGGCGGAGCGGAAAAGCAAGGCCGCGCAGGACGACGATGACGCCAAGGAGCTACGACGACGGAAGGCTCGCAAGAACGCCGACCGTGTCGAAGCTGCGGAGCTGTACGGCGACGTCGCCGAGGTCGAGGTGCAGATCGGTGACGCCGCGACGACCCCAACCGAGGTCACCGACAGCTTTCTCGTCGAGTCGCTGTGGTCGTACACCCGGCCACAGGTGCTGTTGTACGCGAAGGCGAAGATCGGTAAGTCCACGCTCGCGCACAACGTGATCGCCGCGCTGCTGTCCGGCAACCGGTTGTTCGGTCGCTATCGGGTCGAGACCCCGGCGGGGCGTATCGGGCTGATCGACACCGAGATGACACCGGAACACCTGCGCAACGAGTTCGGCACCGAGTGGCCCGAGATTGTGGCGAACAACGAACGTCTCGCGACATGGTCGCTCGGGCGTAAAGGTGCGGCCCGGCAGTTCGACGTGACCGACCCCGAGGTACGGCAGAAGTGGGTCGACCGACTACGCACCGCCAACGTCGAGGTACTGATCGTGGACTGTCTCGGGCCGCTGCTGCGCACGGCGGGCGTCAGCGAGAACGAGGACGCCGCGCGGTTCATGGAGCACATACGCGAGGTGTGCGACCGCGCCGGGGTGAAGGCACACCTGATCGTCGATCATGCGTCAAGCAAGCAGGGCAACGAGGGCAACGGCCCGCGAGGTGATTCGAAGAAGCAGGACACCGCCGACGCGCTGTGGAAGTTCAGCAAGAATCGGGACACCGGTCTGTTTCACCTGCACGTCGAGGGTCGCGACGGCGAGCACACCGTCGACCTAGAGCGCGACGTCGACAGCTACCGGTTCCGCAAGGTGTTCTATCTCGACGATCCGGACTATGCCCGCGAGAAGGACGCGCACGAGCTGTTCCCGGTTGTGCGGGCGGCGATCAGCGACAGCCCGGCGGTGCTGTCACAGACCGAGCTACGCGACGCTGTCGGCGAGCGGCTGAAGAGACGGGCCGACCCGCCGGGGCGTGACCGCGTACGGCAGGCGATTATCTCGCTGACGGTGCAGGGCTGTCTGTCGGAGTCGCGGGGCGAGCGCGGGGCAAAGCTGTACGCCCTGACGGGCACCGAGCCGGTCAAGCCGTCGAAGCCCGTTCAGCGCTACGATGACGGCTCGTTCGGCGGGGCACCGGTGCCCGAATGACCGTTCTAGGCACCCGTGCACCCCCGTGACGGCGACCTGCGGTTTTGTGTCCTCGCTAGAACGGTCGCGCCGAACGGTAAAAGGTGGCGTGACATGCACCGGGGATACACCCGGCGGGACCGTTCTACGACAGATCAGGGCAGAAAACAGGCCCCGCGCTAGAACGGTCGCCAAAAAGGGCGTATCCGTGCAGGTCAGACCCGGTCGACCGTTCTAGCGGTTTCTTAGAACGGTCACCCCGGCGCTAGTACGGTCACAGATACCTTGACCTGCGGATATGGCACCCCGGCTGGAACGTTCCAGTGTTCTAAAACCCCTATATAGTAGTAAAGCTATATAGGGGGTGGGAGAATGGTCGGTCTGACGGGTACCAGCCGGGCTGTAAGTTGGCCCCGCCGGGGCTGTCGATCGACCGGTTTCGCCGAACGGCTGCGCTACAGCCGGGATGGTGGGATGATGACCTCGCACGTGCAGTCGGGGGGTCACCGTTTCGCATCTGGTCCCGGTGGTCTGCTCGGTCGAGTAGCGATCCCCCCTCGCAAGGCCCGAGCTGTAACCCGACTGTGCGTGTGTCCCCTGTGCCGCCCCGCGACACGGCACCACCGGCCCGCTGCGGCTCGCTGAAGCCCCGCCGGGTACCCGTGTGTAGGTTCGGCCCCTTCAGGGCCGCAGACAGCCGCACAGAGCCGCCGGGGCTGGATAGGCTGAACCCATGACCAAGGATCGCCCTCGCCACAACCACACGTACTACAAGCGCATCGCCCGCGAGAAGGCTCGCTGTACCCGTGACCCGGCGCTCGCCGTGTGCTGGATCTGTGGAGAGCCTATCGACATGGCGCTGCCGCACGACCACAAGCGAGCGTTCACCCTCGATCACGTTGTGCCGATCGCTCGTGGTGGTCGAGTGCTGGACGAGACACGTTACGCACATCGTGACTGCAACAGTGCGCGAGGTGGTGGTCGGACGGCGACGACTGCCACAACTGCTATTGAGTGGTGAAGTACATAAATCATGCGTAAAACACGTGCACGCGATAGATGGTTTGGGCGCGGTTTGGCTGTGACTCGGTTCGATGCTCGACGCGAACAACAGCACGAAATAGCGGCGAGATTAAACGCGACGAAAAGTTCGACGATAACGAATGAGAACGACAGCGACAGTGCGAACGACAGTCACGAAGTCATTGTGTTGTACGATTCAAGAACGAAAAGTTCTTGCGAAGCGATGAACGCATTTTCGACCTTAATGAATCATGATGATTCGCGCGTGCCGGGGGGGGGTTGAAGATCGAAGGGGTGGGGAGGGCCCCCCGACGCCGCCGACCGTGGCCCTCCACCGTTATGCCGGATCTCCGAGACGGACAGAACTTATGACCCAAAAACGTAAATCGGGCCGCTTACCTTTCTGTAAGGTTCGCCCGTTGCCCGTCGCCGCCCGCCGACTTCGTCGGGCCGCTCGGTGACCAGCTCGGGGGCAGCTGGTAGTAGTCGAGGGTCAGCAGGTCAAGGGGGATATTCGAGGTGCGGTAAGCGGGGGAGGGCGGCGTGTAGTGCTGTGATAATTCCGACACTGCAATCGGGATAAAGGAGAAACACGAATGACACCCGACGACTTCCTCGAAATGGACCGCAACCTGTTCGCCGCCCGCGCGGAAGAAGTGGCGTTCAACCTCGCTGATCTGCAGATAGGTCGTATCGTGCCCCCGGCGCTCGACGACCTCGTCGCCGCAGACGAGCGCGTCGCCGGGCAGGTGCAGGCCGTCCGTGATGCTGACACGACCCCGACCGGTGCGGACGCCCTCGCGGCCCTCGCGGGCGAGGTCGTCGCCGGGAAGGTGAAGCCCGAGACCGCGATCAAGCGGCTGAACGGGGCGGCGAGTCTGCGGACCCTGCCGGGTAACCCCCGCCGGTCTCGTGTTGATCTTCTCGCCGGGCATGTCGAGACCGCCGCCCGTGCTGCCGAGGATCGCCCCGAGTGGTCGCCGACATCGCTTCGCCGATCCGTGGTGCCTGAAGTCCGGTCACGCCTGCAGAAGGTCGCCGACGACATGCTGTCGACGATGAACGCGGCACCGGCGATCGTGCGCGAGAAGGTCGGCGAAGTCCGGGACTTCAGCGGCTACGAAATCGGCTATGGACAGCCCGGCGGTATGGCCGGTGCGCTCGACTGGATCGCCCCGACCGGCGACCTCCGTGCCGTCGACCCGGACGAGCTGAAGGCCGTGCAGCGTCTTCAGGCCGCATGGTCGGTGCTGTCGCCGAGCAGCTTCGATGCTTTCTGGTGGCTCGGGACGGGACAGGCCGCACAGCGGGACAGCATGAACGAGTACGTCGGCGCTGCCGGTGCCGCCTTCGACCACTTCGACCCGGCTCTGCTCGTCGTCGGTGGTGAAGCGGTCGACTACGTGGCAGCTGGTCTGCGGCTGGACTACCTCGTCGCCGCCGGGATCGTCACCGAGTTCTCCGTCGTCGCTGACCCCTTCGGCGACGACGTCGAGGAATGGCGGGCACGGGTGCGGCGTGCCGAGCAGTTCGACCTGTATATCAACGAGAAGCGGCACCTGCGGGACATCAACGGCGCGGTGCTTGTCCGGGACCAGGCGCACCTGCAGGATATGCACGCCCGAACTGAAACACCCCGCATGGGACAGGTCGAGCTGTTCCGCCGTCACCTGCTCGGGTCGGGTCGGGTCAATGGCTGATCTGTTCGCCCCCGGCGACCTGACCCGTGACGGGTTCTTTGCCCTTCCCGACGAGGACGACACCGTCGCGGTGCCGGACAGCCCGACCATGAGCCGTAAGGCGGTCGCGAAGTACCTCGGTGTGTCGCCCCGCGCCGTCGAAGTCGCAGCAAGGAAGCACGAGATACGGAGAACTTCGCCGGGCCTGTATCTCACGTCCTCGGTCACCGCGCACCGTCCGGCCCGCGCCGTGTGCAGTACGGCCCAACTTTTGTCCGTCCTCGGGGTGTCCCCGGCGTGGTGGCAGGCGAACGGTTCACGGCTGAAGATAGCTGCCGATCCCGTCGTGGGCCTGCCCCGCTGGGTCAAGGTTGACGTGAACCGACTCGCCACCGCGCTACGAGCCGGGACGGGGGCGGCATGACACGGCGAACCGGAAACCTGCCCTACCGGGTAGTCGAACCGCGCGGCCCGAAACCCCCGTTTCGCGAACCACCGAGCGAAGCTGAACAGCTCGCCCGGATGACCCACGACAACGGACGGGTCGAGCCGACCCGTCCCGACGATCTACTGCGCCAGATGTACCCCGATTCATAAGGAGAGACGAACGATGACCAGCACGAACAAGACCGCAACCGCCCCGACCGACCCCGGTGCGATGACCGTCGGGGAACTTCGCCGACAACTCGCGGAGCGGCACGGCACCGCCCTCGCACAGACCGACAAGCTGCTCGCGGACGTCACCGTCGACTGTGTCCGTCAGGACGTCGCGCAGCGTATGAGCCGGGTCGCTGAACGGCTCGCCCGAAACTCGTCACTGCTCGACCGCAACGCGGCCCGGTTGTCCACAGACGAGAATGACCCCCTCGCCGCTGTACAGCGGGACGTCGGGGCGCTGGTCGACCTGTTCGGCGTCGCGGAGGTGCTGCACGGGCGCACCCGCCGGGTGCGAGGGGAGTGACCCATGACCGAGGACAGCGCCCCCGAGTACCGCCGGGTACTCACCCCTGATCTGGTGGCAACGGCTCGCCGCCGGGTGGCTGCGGGAGAACTCGTGTCCGCCGTGGCTGTGGACATCGGGATCAAGCACACAACGCTGTGTGCTGCGGTGACCGGTCGCAGCTGGTCGTCCGTCGATTCTGTGGTGCCGCCGGTGCGGCGAAACCTGCCGTCCGACCGCGAGCACTACACCGACGATCAGCGTGATGCGATTGTCGACCGTGCGCTGACGATCCAGAGTCAGCACCCGACACTCACAATCGCCGCAATCGCCCGACTACTCGACCTGCAGCCCTCGACCTTGCGGGTGTGGACGTCCCGCCACCGTCGAGCGCAGGGGTAGCCGTGACAGCGGCTGTAGGATGAAAGGCGTCAGGTGACCGGTCACCTGTACTACGGCACACCCCGGCGATCCAGAGCGTCGGGGTGTGCCATTGTTCTCGGGGAGTTATCGCACCATAGGATCGGCGGCATGAGTATGGACGTGGTTATCCCGGCGGCGAGTGGTCTGATCGGTGCAGGGATCGGGGCTGTGATCGCCGAGCGGTTCCAGTCTCGTCGCGCGAAGCATGATCGGCTGAACGCGATCAGGGTCGATCAGTTCGAGAAGGCACGCGACTTCGCTGTAGTGGTTCACGAGGGGCACCGTCACTTGTCGCCCCTCGTGGACATCTTCGACAGGGTGAACCGCTCGGGCGACCATCACGAACCCTCCGAGGTGCTGTCGTCGCACGAAGGTTTCTTCGACCAAGTACGCGCCGGGGTTGCAGTGGCACGATACAGCGCCGTCGACGGGGGAGTACGTTTCGCCCTTGACAACGTAATTGCCGGGGTCGACGACTTCGACGAACTCTACGCACAGATCAGGCAAGAAGTCGGAACGAGCGGGTCGTATGACGCGGCGAAGGATACAGCCGCCGAGGTCGACAAGTTGCTGCCCCACTTCACGATGTTGACCGATCAGGTGGTCACCTTCGCGCGTACGTGGTTATACGAGTCGACCTTTGAGCGCGGCGATGGATCGGGATACTACGAATCGTGGTGGAAGCGCGTCCGTAAGCGCGTGAACAAGCTACTCACACGAACCTACGGCGGGTAGACGTCGGGCTGCAGGTCTGCGGGTACGCCGGGCACCATAAGATCACGGCATGGATTCAGAACTCATTGTGTCGGTGGGTCTTCCCGTGGCGACGTTCTTCGCCGGTTGGTTCGTCGAGTCCCTGCGCACGAAGTCGAACCGGAAGCACGACGAAGCGGTAGCTGAAAAGAACCGCGAGTATGAGCGGGCTGTTCAGCAACGCGACGCGGTGTCTGACATGTCCGACCAGATTCAGGCGCTCGTCCTCGACCACACTCACGACCCCGACGGGCTGTATGACCACGGGATTGTGCATTGGGAGCAGCGACAGTTACCACGGCTGTACTTGGAAGCGTCGAACATCATCGTGAAAGCCCGGCGGTACAGCTTCGGCGACGGCGACAAGGCGCTCGTTGCACTCGGTAAATACTGCTACGACGGTTCGCTAGAAGTGGCGTCAGGGCATTCGGCCATGATGGACGCGCAACGGCGGTATGACGCCGGTGACGAGACGCCGCCCGACCTGACCCAGATTCTGCCCCTCGACTTGTGGTTCGAAAACCTGAAGATCAAGGCCGAGCGGTGCGTCGACGTCGCCAAACGGCAGTTAGAAGGGGACAAGCCTGCTAAGTAGTCGTTGGCAGGAGGTATCTAGTGCTCGTCGCTAAGTTGAGCCTGGAACTCTTTCTTGAACCATGCGACAAGGTCTAGCACGCTATCCTCGGCGATGGTCAACGGGTCTTCTGCTGCAGCAAAGTGGCCCATAGCGGAGCAGAGTGCTGGAGAAGTTATCGTTTCCTTTACTGAGTTGAGACTCGTGATAATGTCATCGCACTTATTCTCAACTGTTTCGACTAGGGTCAATGCTTTGACCGCGCGAGTGTTTTGAATGCAACGTGTTATTTCGCCGGGGTCGATTTCGGAATACTCGCTATTCCTTGTCCGAAGTGCAGAGACGCTGTCGTATATTTCGACTACCCGTTTCTGGGTTTCGTAGTGCATTGCGTACGACTGTGTCTCATTGGTTGCTTTCCTCGTCACCTCGCCAGACTTTTTGCCGCCCCAGTACGCAGCACCGCCGCCGATTGCACCCGCGCCTAGAAGCTCTATGAGGTTCCACAGTTCAAATCCGGACATGGCGCGAGCATAGCCCAGCGACTGCCACACACGTCTAGGGGTACCTCAAAACCGGTATTGCCAAATCGATGCTGGCCGAACGACTGCCGGGTATTCTGCCGCCTCTCCGGGAAGACGAACAGCTCGAGTCGGCAGCGGTTCATTCGGTCGCCGGTGCCCGGGACCGGTTGGAGCAGGTCTGGCGTGGTGAACGGCCGTTCGTCGCGCCACACCACTCGGTCACACGTGCAGCGCTGACTGGCGGTGGAAGCGGCCGGATCCGCCCGGGAGCGGTGAGCATCGCCCACAACGGCGTGCTGTTCATCGACGAAGCGCCCGAGGTCGCGGCCGGGGTACTGGAGCTGCTGCGCACTCCGATGGAGACCGGTCGAATCGACGTGGCACGCCACCATGGCACGGTGCGCTTCCCCGCACGGTTCCAGTTGGTCCTTGCCTCGAACCCCTGTCCCTGTGGCGCCGCAGAGCCGGTGGACTGCCGGTGTCGGGGAGGCGTCCGCGACCGCTACCTTCACAGGCTGTCTGGGCCGTTGCTGGACCGAGTGGACCTGTCGGTGCGCACCCGGACTGACCCTACGAGTGGCCTTGTTCCCGCAGACGACCTGGTATCCACCTCCGGGGAGTCCAGCGCCGAGGTCCGGGACCGGGTCATCGAGGCCAGGGGCCGTTCGGTACATCGTTGGAAACGCTGGGCCTCCAATGCGTCCGTGCCGGGGCCGTTCCTGCGCCGGGAGTATCCCGCGGATGACGCTGGCATGGCACTTCTCCAGGAGAAACTGCGGGTGGGGACGGTCTCACACCGCGGGGTCGACCGGACTCTCCGCGTCGCCTGGACGATGGCCGACCTCAGTGGCAGCGCTCAGCCCGGGACATCCCAGGTCATGGACGCACTTGAGTTGTACACGAGCGCGGTCGACAGAGACGGAGTGTGAGGGGGAATATGAGGGAGACTGAGATGGGGGACAAGGACGTGTCGCGACAGAAGGCCTGGGTGTACCTGCGCCGGGTGGTGGAGGCCTCCCAGACGGAACTTCTGGAACTGCTGTGGCCCGACGGGGTGACGGGCGGGGCACGTGCCTCCGTGGACACCACCGCACCAGCAGATGTTGAACGAGCGGCCGGCATGATTCGTCGTCGTGATCCCGCACTACCGGATACTCTCCTGGAAAGCACCCGCCGTCGAGCCGATGTCGACGCCGAAAGTGACCTCGCATTCGCGCGGGACAACGGGTGGAGACTGATCACACCGGATGCTGAGGAATGGCCCACGGACCTTCTCGCCGCGTCATTCACGAACATCGGGCCCGACACCATGGTCGACGGAATCCGGGGGCAGGCGACTCAGCCCTTCGCGCTCTGGGCGACCGGGACCGCGAGACTTGATGAAGCCGTCGACCGCAGTGTGGCCATGGTCGGTACACGATCGTCGACAGCTTACGGGAACCGGACCACCCACGCGATGGCGGGCGAACTCGCCAACGCCGGGTACACGGTGGTGTCTGGTGGCGCGCTGGGCATCGACACCGCGGCTCACTCCGGGGCCCTCAGTGCGGGAGGTCGGACAGTGGTGGTCACCGCCACCGGGCCCGGACAGGTCTACCCCAGGTCCAATGAACGACTGTTCCACGCTGCATCAGGGAGAGGGTTGGTGCTTTCGGAGTACCCGCCGCACCAACGGGCGGCCCGCCACCGCTTCCTCACCCGTAACCGTCTCGTTGCAGCACTCTCGCAGGGAACCGTGCTGTTGGCTGCGGGATACCGGTCGGGAGCAGTGAATACGGCGAATTGGGCCGATACGATGTACCGGCCCGTCATGGTGTTGCCAGGGCCGGTCGATTCCGCAGAGTACATCGGATGCCACAAGCGGATCCGCGACGGTGCCGGAATCCTGATCACCCGCGCCGCAGACGTTCGTGAAGTCCTCGAACCGTTGGGGACCGTCGACACCGAACGCCAGCTCAGCCTGGAGTTCGGCGCTACGCCTGTGCAACAGCTCAAGGCGGACCAGCTCAGGGTCTACGACGCCTGTGGAGTAGACAGCGACACTCTCGGCGGGCTGGAACAGACGGGCTGGAACAGATCAGCACCGACACCGCTCTGCCCATCAACGCGGTCGTGACGATCATCACCGAACTCGAGGCACTGAATCTGGTGATCCGGTCCCGCGGCCGATGGATCAAGACCCGGGAGCACAGTAGCCGGGCATAACGAGACCGGGGCAGGAGGCAGCGGACTAGAATCTGTGGTCATGAGCAGCCACCGTGCGCCCGACGAGCCCGCCGACGCAGGCCCCGTGAACGAGGCCATCGACGCCTACCTCGAATACCTCTCCCTGGTGAAGGGACGGGCGGTCAACACCGTCACCGCCTACGGTCGGGATCTCCGCGCCGCCTGCGAAGGCCTCGAGAGCATCGACCAGTTCACCCTCGACCGAGGACGGGACGTGTTGGACTGGGCTCTGGAATCGGGTGCCTCCCGGGCCTCCGTGGCGCGACTCGTCTCCAGCATGCGGGGATTCGGCAGCTGGCTCAGCCACACCGGACGGCTCCCACTCAACCCGGTCTCCGCTCTACAGGCACCTACCCCTCAGCGGCATCTGCCGCGGGTCCTCAACAACAACCAGGCAGACACCCTGCTCGACCACGCACGAGCACAAGCGGAGTTGACGGACACCGACATCGACAACCCGGGAGACGACCACCGCCGTGCTCTGGCTGTCCGTGACTGGGCGATTCTGGAACTGCTCTACGCCAGCGGTATCCGAGTCTCCGAGCTCTGCAGTGCTGACCTGGCGGACCTCGGGGACCGCGACCTCCGGGTGACTGGTAAGGGGAACAAGACCCGCATCGTCCCCTTCGGCACCAGTGCCCGTGAGGCGATGAATGCCTGGATCAACGTCCGCCCCCGTCTCTCGGCACGCCGGGCCGGTAATCAACCCGCGGTGCCCGCACTGTTCCTCGGAAGCCGTGGAGGAAGAATCGACCAGCGGCGGGTCCGCGAGATCGTTCACAACGCAGCAACAGAGGCAGGAACGCCAGGTATCTCCCCGCACGGACTCCGACATACCAGCGCCACCGCAGTCCTCGAAGGGGGAGCAGACCTCCGGGTCGTCCAGGAACTTCTCGGACATGCGTCGATGCAGACGACACAGATCTACACTCACGTCGGTTCGGAACGGCTCCGTCGAGTCTACCGACAGACGCACCCCCGGTCCGGATTCCAGCACTGACGACGAATGACCGGAACTCTTCTCCACCACCCGGGACACCGTCAGCTCCACAGCCGCACCACGACGGGGGCGAGCAGACTCATCGGGTCAATGTAACGTCCGTAGTCGGTGCCGGTGCGTGCGCCCCAGGACAGCCCTTCCTCGCGCCGGGCCGTGTCCGACAGAGACTCAGCATGGGCCAGAATGCCGATGGTCTCGCCCGAAGAAACGCGGTCACCTGCTGAGACGTTGGCTATGACCGGCTCGTACGTGGTGCGCAGGCCACCGGAGTGGTTGATCGAGACCACGGGGTTTCCGGCGACCACCCCGGCGAAATGCACGGTTCCCCCGGCACTGGCCCCGACTGCATCACCGGGAAGTGCGTGCAGGTCCACACCACGGTGTCCCGGTAGCCAGTTCTCTGTCGGGATGTCCGCCGGACGCACTACCCGTCCCGGCACCGGACGTTCGTGGTGTCGGTCGGTCTGCGCTCCCGCCGGCGTCAGTGACGACACCGCGAGGATCACACTGAACCATGCGATGAAGAGTCTCGGTCGTCGCTGTCGATGCAGCCTCGTCGTCATCCCTGTCGTTATCCCCGTCATGGGCCCATTGTTCCCTGACTGCGGAGGGAAGATCGGGGGCGATGGTGCGGGTGTGGATAACTCACTCGCCGCCGGAGATAGCGTGAGGCCAAAGTGGCGGATGGGGTTTCAGTGGTCCGGTGGGCTGCCGGCCGTCTGCCGCGCGGTGCGACTTACGCACACGCCCGGGTGAAAGAGTTGTGGGATCACCTGGTGCCGGGTAGATTCAACATCCGCAGTATGTCCGCCAGTATGGCGCGGCACTCAGCCGGCGGTCCACGTCGGTTGCCGAGAACGGTCTCCGAGAATGTCACTGTCACACGCGATCTGTGCCAGGAACGGGGGAGTGTCCCGAAACGCCAGTTCCGGTGGGTGTGCTGACATCGCGTAGGTATCGCGTGATCCGACTCTGTGGCCCGTCCGTCAACGGTCCCCGCTGAATCAGCGGGGTTAACTGGGCGGGGACAACCCGGGGATGCCTGCCAGGACGACCGATGAACCGACGGTTACCGTGGGCAAGTCGGCCGTAGAAGAACCGTCAACCTGAACTTTTGAAAGCGAGGAAGGGGAGCGGCGGCCGGGAGAATCCCCGGTCAGCGAACTCTCCTGAACTATCATGGCTGTTGTCACCATGCGCGAACTGCTGGACGCCGGCGTCCACTTCGGTCACCAGACCCGTCGTTGGAACCCGAAGATGAAGCGTTTCATCTTCACCGACCGTAACGGCATCTACATCATCGATCTGCAGCAGACTCTGACCTTCATCGACGAGGCCTACGAGTTCGTCAAGGAGACCGTTGCCCACGGCGGCAACATTCTCTACGTCGGCACCAAGAAGCAGGCCCAGGAAGCTATCGCTACCGAGGCGGAGCGCGTCGGGATGCCCTACGTCAACCACCGTTGGCTCGGCGGCATGCTCACCAACTTCCAGACTGTCGCGAAGCGTCTGCACCGTCTCAAGGAGCTCCAGGCAATGGAAGCTGCTGAGGACGGCTACAAGGGCCGCACCAAGAAGGAGGTCCTGATGCTGACCCGCGAGCGTAACAAGCTCGAGCGCGTCCTGGGCGGCATCTCCGACATGTCCAAGGTCCCCTCCGCACTGTGGATCGTGGACACCAACAAGGAGCACATCGCCGTCTCCGAGGCGAAGAAGCTCAACATCCCGGTTGTCGCCATCCTCGACACCAACTGTGACCCGGATGACGTTAACTTCCCGATCCCGGGCAACGACGACGCCATCCGTGCCACCACGGTGCTGACCTCGGTGATCTCCTCCGCTGTCGAGGCCGGGCGCACCGCACGTGCCGAGCGTCAGGCTGCTGCAGCCAAGGAGTCCGCCGGCGACGCAGAGAAGACCGCCGAGAAGGCAGAGAAGACCGAGAAGACGGAACAGGCTGAGGCTCCCGAGGCTGACGCTGCTGCGGAGACCCCCGCAGCCGAGTCTGCAGAGTAATTCTCTCCACGTCTGTACTTTTCACTTCCACCATCTGAAGGAGGATCGCCTCACATGGCGAACTACACCGCCGCCGACGTCAAGAAGCTCCGCGAGCTCACCGGCTCCGGCATGATGGCCTGCAAGAAGGCCCTCGAAGAGTCCGAAGGGGACTTCGACAAGGCCGTCGAGATCCTGCGCATCAAGGGCGCCAAGGACGTGGGCAAGCGCGCTGAGCGCACCGCGGCCGAGGGCTTGATCGCCGTCTCCGGCAACACCATGGTCGAGATCAACTCGGAGACCGACTTCGTCGCGAAGAACTCCGAGTTCATCGAGCTTGCAAACCGCATCGCCGAGGCTGCTGCCGCCGCCAAGGCCAACAGCCCGGAGGCTCTCGCAGCTGCTGACGTCGACGGCAAGTCCGCCGAGACCGTCATCCAGGAGCTGTCCGCCAAGATCGGTGAGAAGCTCGAGCTGCGTCGCGCCGTCACTATTGACGGTGACAAGATCGCTGTCTACCTGCACCACCGTTCGTCCGACCTGCCCCCGGCAGTCGGCGTGCTCGTTTCCTACACCGGTGACGACGAGGGTGCCGCCAAGGCGGCTGCCATGCAGGTCGCCGCTCTGAAGGCCACCTACCTGTCCAGCGAGGACGTCCCGGAGGAGACCGTCTCCAAGGAGCGAGAGATCGCCGAGGCTACCGCTCGCGAGGAAGGCAAGCCGGAGAAGGCACTGCCGAACATCATCGAAGGGCGCCTCAAGGGCTACTTCAAGGACGCCTGCCTGCTGGATCAGCCGTCCGTCACCGAGTCCAAGAAGACCGTCAAGCAGGTCATGGACGAGGCCGGCGTTACGCTGAACGGTTTCGTGCGCTTCGAGGTCGGCCAGAGCTAAGCTCCCGGCACCCTCGTTCCGCTCACAGGCGAACCGGTACTGGACCCGTCGGCCCCGCTCATCCGGGGTCGGCGGGTTCAGTGCTGTCCGGAACAGTCCGGCACGCTAGGATGATCAATCGGATACAGACCGCACCTACACCCCACAAGGAGATCCCACGGTGGCCGAAAGCACTGCAAGCACTGGAGACACCTCGACCGGCTACAAGAGGGTCATGTTGAAGCTGGGGGGAGAGATGTTCGGCGGCGGTAAAGTCGGTATCGACCCCGACGTCGTCGAGAATGTGGCCCGGCAGATCGCCGAGGTCGCGAGCACCGGTGCGGAGATCGCCGTGGTGATCGGTGGCGGCAACTTCTTCCGGGGTGCCGAACTGCAGCAGCGTGGCCTCGACCGCGCACGGTCCGACTACATGGGCATGCTGGGCACGGTGATGAACTGTCTGGCTCTGCAGGACTTCCTCGAGCAGCAGGGCATCGACTCCCGGGTTCAGACCGCCATCAATATGGCGCAGGTGTCTGAGCCGTACCTTCCGTTGCGCGCCGACCGGCACCTGGAGAAAGGCCGCGTGGTGATTTTCGGTGCGGGCATGGGTATGCCTTACTTCTCGACGGATACCACGGCCGCCCAGCGCGCCCTGGAGATCGGTTGTGAGGTCCTGTTGATGGCTAAGGGCGTCGACGGCGTCTACAACGACGACCCGCGCACCAACCCGGATGCTGAGCTCTTCCACGAGATCAGCCACCGTGAGGTTATCGAACGCGGTCTCAAGGTCGCTGATGCCACGGCGTTCAGCCTGTGCATGGACAACAACATGCCCATGCTCGTCTTCAATCTCCTCACCGACGGCAACATCGCCCGGGCTGTGGCGGGGGAACAGATCGGCACCCTGGTCGCGA
The DNA here is from genome assembly GCF_000626675.1 of Corynebacterium glyciniphilum AJ 3170. NCBI lineage: Bacteria > Bacillati > Actinomycetota > Actinomycetes > Mycobacteriales > Corynebacteriaceae > Corynebacterium > Corynebacterium glyciniphilum. The sequence continues at coordinate 1,582,742 of NZ_CP006842.1, forward strand.
CCCCCGCGTCCTGATCTCCGTTACCGTCGCTGACAGCAGAATAAACCACCCCTGCATCAGGTAGTGGTGAACTTCTGGGAAACTCACGTCTGGTGACTGGTAGATTCGTCACTGGAACAGCAAGACCTGCCCGCAACAGTTTTATCTTCGACAAGAGGACAGCAATGATTGACGACACCCTGCTCGAGTCCGAGGACTACATGAGCCGCTCGGTGGAACACGTCCGCGAGGACCTGATGACCATCCGGACCGGCCGTGCGAACCCTGCCATGTTCAACGGCGTGTTCGCCGAGTACTACGGTGTGCGCACCCCGATCACCCAGATGGCGACGATCAGTGTGCCCGAACCACGCATGCTGATCATCAAGCCCTACGAGATGTCGGCGATGCAGGAGGTCGAGAACGCGATCCGCAATTCCGACCTCGGGGTGAACCCCACCAACGACGGCCACGTCCTGCGTGTGACGGTACCGCAGCTGACGGAGGAGCGGCGCCGCGACCTGGTCAAGGTCGCCAAGTCCAAGGGGGAGGACGCGAAGATCGCGATCCGCAACATCCGCCGGAAGGGCATGGACAGCCTGGCGAAGATCCAGAAGGACGGGGATGCCGGAGAGGACGAGGTCAAGGCCGCAGAGAAGGAGCTGGACAAGGTCACCCAGCAGTACGTCGGGCAGGTCGATGCCGTCGTAGAGTCGAAGGAAAAGGAGTTGATGGAGGTCTAGTGTCTGCTGGACATCCATCAGAGCCAGACGCCGCCGTGAATGCCGCGAATAACGTGGGACGGGACGGCTACCGCCTGCCGCAGCCGAAGAACTCCGCCGGGCGGAATCTTCCTGTCGCCATCGCCAGTGGAATCGCCCTCGGCGCTCTGGTGGTGGCGGGGCTTGCCGTACCTTACGTCTGGTACCCGCTGATCGCCGTGGCCATGGGGTTGGCGACATATGAGGTCTGGAGCCGGCTACGGGAGAACGGCTACGGACTCAACCTCCCGGTGCTCGTCATCGGTGGACAGGCCATGATCTGGCTGTCGTGGCCGTTCGGTGTGACCGGACTGATCTCGGCTTTCGCATTGAGCGCCGTGGCCTCGGTGGTAGCCCGTCTCTTCCACAACGGCAGGACGGTGCCACCGACGAACTGGCTACGTGACATCGGCATCTCGCTGTTCGTCCTGGTGTGGATACCGATGTGCGGTGCTTTCGCGGGTATGCTGTCGCAGCTGACCTACCAGGATGTTCCGTGGTGGAGTTTTGTCCTGACGTTCATGTTGTGCGTCATCGCATCGGACGTGGGTGGGTACGCTGCCGGTGTATTTTTCGGAAGCCATCCGATGGTGCCCGCGATCAGCCCGAAGAAGTCCTGGGAGGGTTTTGCCGGGTCGGTTGTTTTCGCGGCACTGGTCGGCATGCTCTCGGTGCTCTTCCTCCTGGACCTGCGCGACCCCATGCACTACGTGCTGGGGCTGTCGCTGGGCGCCGGGCTGGCGCTCTGCGCCACCGTGGGAGACCTGGTTGAATCGCAGTTCAAGCGCGACCTGAAGATCAAGGACATGTCCGCGATGATCCCGGGGCACGGCGGGCTGATGGACCGTCTCGACGGGATGTTGCCGGCCGCGATGCTCACGTGGATCGTGATGACCGCTGTCGCGGCGCTGTGAGAGCGGACCGGAGTTAACGATTGCGCCCCGTGCCCTTTCCGCGGGTGCCGTCCGGATGATTGATCTGGCGTCGCAGCTGCAGAATCCTCACCGCGCCGACACACGCCATGACAAGTGCACCGGCGATGGCGGCGATCAGCATGCCGACGCCGATGGGGAAGTTCCACTGCCAGACGAACATCTGCAGTCGGACCGAGTCCTGGTTCTGGAGGATGAAGACGAGCAACAGAATCAGGATGACCGCGCCGATGGTCAGGCCTACCCAGGTCGATCCCGCAATCGATCCCGCAACGGTTGGCTTCTCCCCGGCATGCTGCTCTGAGCCTGTTGAGTCTCCCGCGGCTCCGGAATCCACGGTGTCGGGGCTGGTGCCCGTCGCTGTCGTCTCAGCAACGTCTGTGCCGGTGCTGACCTCGGCGTTCTCGGCAGCTTCCGCTGCGTCAGTGGCGGGGACGGTCAGGTCGTCTGAGTAGTCATTCCCGTGGCTCGTAGTCATGTCGCCCAGTGTAGTGCCAAGACACGATGTGCTCACCCCCTCCACGACGTGCAATAATGACCGACACCATGACTACACCGGTACAACTGCAGTTCCGTGCCCCCACCAGGGGCATGCCACCCACTCACCTGGCTGACCTCACTGACGACGAGGTCAAGTCGGCGGTTACCGATGCCGGATTGCCCGGCTTCCGCGCCAACCAGATCGCACGTCAGTACTACGGGCGCCTTGAGGGGGATCCGTCGCAGATGACGGACCTCCCCGAGGGCCTGCGCGCTACGGTCAAGGACACACTGTTTCCCACGTTGATGGAGTCCGTGCGCAACATTTCCTGCGATGAGGGACAGACCCGTAAGACGCTGTGGAAGTTGCACGACGCCACAATGCTCGAGTCCGTCCTGATGCGCTACCCGGACCGTGCGACCCTCTGCATTTCCTCTCAGGCCGGCTGCGGCATGGCCTGCCCGTTCTGCGCCACGGGCCAGGGTGGGTTGGACCGTAACCTGTCCACCGCGGAGATCGTCGAGCAGGTCCGAGCCGCAGCGAAAGCAATGCGCGACGGTGAGGTCGAGGGCGGGGAAGGGCGCCTGTCGAATATCGTGTTCATGGGAATGGGGGAGCCACTGGCCAACTACAAGCGTGTGGTCAAGGCGATCAAGCGCATCACCTCTCCTTCTCCGGAAGGGTTCGGTATTTCCGCACGCAACATCACGGTCTCGACCGTGGGGCTTGCCCCTGCAATCCGTAAGCTCGCGGACGAGGGGATGCACATGCGTCTGGCCGTGAGCCTGCACTGCCCGGACGATGAGTTGCGCGACACCCTTGTCCCGGTCAACAACCGTTGGTCCGTCGATGAAGTTCTCGAGGCGGCACGGTATTACGCCGACAAGTCCGGTCGTCGTGTCTCTATCGAGTATGCCCTGATCCGCGACATCAACGATCACCCGTGGCGTGCCGACCTACTCGGCAAGAAGTTGCGGGGAGCACTCGGCAACCAGGTGCACGTGAACCTGATTCCTCTGAACCCGACGCCCGGCTCGAAATGGGATGCGTCACCGAAACCAGTCCAGGATGAGTTCGTCCGGCGGGTCGCGGCTCAGGGCGTCGCGTGCACGGTGCGTGACACCCGCGGCCAGGAGATCGCGGCGGCCTGTGGGCAGCTCGCGGCCGAGGAACGATAGCGCGCCTCAGCTGTGTCCTGACACGTACGCTCCCGGTCGGCCCATTCCAGGAAACCAACCGGGAGCGTCCGGGGGGGGGATCCGAGAACGACAACGCCCCGCACGGTCCGGGAATCAACGGACGATGCGGGGCCTTGTGTCGGCGTCGGAGTGATGCCTCCGCTAGTGGTGCAGTGCGTGCTTCGGGGTCTCGATGTTCTCGACACCGTCGGATCCGACACCAGGAAGGTTCCAGGAACGGAGCTCTGCGGTGGTCATGTTGGCGTAGGCGCCGGTGAGGTTGCGCTGGTCGGCGGCCCAGTCCGGCTCCTGGTGTCCGGCCGGCTTGTTGTGCGCGGTCACCGTCGCACGGGCAGGCTTCGGCTTCCAGTTGGGCGAGGAGTGGCGCGCGTACAGCGTCGTTCCCAGCAGGACGAGGACACCGATGGCAACCAGCCAGATGTTCTCGACGTGACCCTGGTGGTTACCGAACAGCATGCCGAACATGGAGAGTCCGCCGAGGTAGCCGATGACGATCGTTGTCTTCCGGGGGAACTGGTGCCAGCCCCAGGCGGCGGACGGCTCATCCTCGGTGGAGACGCCGTTGTACACTGCCACCTTCGTGCCATGATTTCCGTGATCGGCCACGTCGATATCCTCCTGAACTAGGACGGCAGTGGTCACCTGCCGAATTATCGGTTCCATTGTGACACATCCCCGCGGTTCGGAGAATTTCCGACCCGGTGTGGGGTCCCCCGTTTGTGTCGGCCTTCTTGCTGACCGGCAGCTGGAGGCTTGCTGGAGGTCTGCTGGGGGAGTACGCGACCGTGGTGTCCCGGCTACCGCGCGGTCGCGGCGGCGTGGAACAATGGGCCGGGTGAAGAAACGAGTAGTGGTGCTCGGAAGCACCGGTTCGATCGGTACCCAGGCGCTCGAGATCATCGCACAGAACCCCGACCGTTTCGACCTGGTCGGGGTCTCTGTACACGGGTCGAAGCCGGACGTCCTGCTTGACCAGATCCGGACATTCGGCCTGGCCTCTCACCAGGTGGCGGTCGCCAGTGAACGCACCGCTGAAGAGGTCGACCGGGAGTTGGACGGTCATGTCGTCCGTGGGGTGGATTCCGCACGCCAGTTGGTGGAGGGGCTGACCGACTCGCTGGGGTTGGGCGCCGAGGATGTCGTCCTGAACGCTCTCGTCGGCTCGCTCGGTCTCGATGCCACTCTGGCGACGCTGAACGGGCAGGTACGCCTGGCGCTGGCCAACAAGGAATCGCTGGTCGCCGGAGGTGAGCTCGTGTTGACTGCGGCGGCAGAGGGACAGCTGGTGCCCGTGGACTCCGAGCACTCGGCGATGGCACAGTGCCTGTGGTCCGGACGTCACGATGACGTGGACTCCCTGGTCCTCACCGCGTCCGGCGGGCCGTTCCGGGGATGGACGCGTGAGCAGTTGCAGGACGTGACCCCGTTGCAGGCTGCGAATCACCCGACCTGGTCTATGGGGCAGATGAACACCCTCAACTCGTCGTCGATGGTCAACAAGGGGCTCGAACTCATCGAGGCGTCCCTGCTGTTCGGAGTTTCGGCCGACAAGATCGATGTGACCGTGCACCCCCAGTCCATCGTCCATTCGATGGTGACCTTCCGGGACGGGGCGACGATCGCGCAGGCATCGCCACCTTCGATGAAGTTGCCGATCAGCCTGGCGCTGGGTTGGCCGGAACGGGTGCCAGGTGCCCAGCGTGCCCTCGACTTCTCCACGGCCTCCACGTGGGAGTTCGAGCCTCTCGACGACGGGGTGTTCCCGGCGGTCCGGTTGGCCCGTGAGGCGGTGTCCGTCGGCGGATGCATGCCGGCCGTGTACAACGCCGCGAACGAGGAAGCCGCCGTGGAGTTTCTCGCCGGTGCGTTGCCCTTCCCCCGGATCGTCGACACGATCGCCGAGGTCATGGAGGACTGCGCCGACCGCGTCGGCCGTCCGCGTGACCTCGAGGACGTGATCGACGCGGAGCGTGAAGCGCGCGCTAAGGCCCACGAAAGGATGGCCCGGTGAGTTTTGCGTTAGGTGTCGTTCTTTTCGCTCTGGGTATCGGCGTCACCATTGCCCTGCATGAAGCCGGACACATGGTCGCCGCACGGGTGTGCGGCATGCGCGTGCGGCGCTATTTCATCGGCTTCGGCCCGACCGTGTGGTCCACCACACGCGGGCACACCGAGTACGGGCTCAAGGCCATTCCTCTGGGTGGCTTCTGCGACATCGCCGGGATGACGGTGAATGACCCGTGGACGGAGGAGGAAGAGCCCCATCTGATGATCAACAAGCCCGCCTGGAAGCGGGTCTTCGTGATGATGGCGGGCATCATCGTCAACATCGTGCTCGGTGTGCTGATCATCTTCGGTGTCGCGGTGAGCTTCGGTCTGCCCAGCACCGAGGACAAGCCGATTCCCGCCACCGCGACACAACTGCTGTGTTCGCCGGTCAAGGAGGGCGACGGCACCGAGAACGATCCGGGTTGTACCGGTGAAGGCCCGGCTGAGGCGTCCGGAGTACAGGTGGGGGACACGTTCCTCACTGTTGACGGCAGGACCGTCGAGGGATTCAGTGACGTCATCGACGCGGTCCAGGCTGCCGGACGGACAGCAGGCGAGGACGGGGTCGCCCTCGGAGACACCGTCACCGTGCCGGCCACGGTGGAGCGTGGTGGCACAGACGTGGACCTGAATCTGCAGGTGCAGGTCGTTGAACGTGGCGGTGAGGCCACCGGTGCGATCGGTGTACAGGTTGAACTTCCTCCGACCGAGATGGTCGACTACAACCCGGTCGCGGCGGTCGGTGGCACCGCGGACTTCACCTGGAACCTCGGCAAGCAGACCGTGGACGCCCTGGTCCACCTTCCGGAGCGCTACTGGCCGGTCGTACAGTCGATCTTCGGCGCTGAGCGTCAGATGGACAGCCCGGTCAGTGTGGTCGGCGCCTCCCACGCAGGCGGGCAGTTGGTGGAGCACGAGCAGTGGATGAGTTTCCTGCTCCTGCTGGCGAACCTGAACTTCTTCCTCGCAGTGTTCAACCTGGTGCCGTTGCCGCCGTTGGACGGTGGGCACGCGATCGTGGTCATCTACGAGAAGATCCGCGACCGGTTGCGCCGCCTGCGGGGCCTGGCGCCCGGTGGCCCGGTCGACTACGTGAAGCTGATGCCCCTGACGTACGTGGCCACCGCCGTCCTGCTGGTCTTCGGCCTGACCGTGATCGTGGCCGACGTGGTGAACCCGCTGCAACTGTTCCCGTAGCCGTCACCTGGCCGTCATCGGGACGTCATCACTGTTTTCGCATGTCAGAATCCATACGCGTAGACTGACGCCGTAGATCCACAAGGAAAGAAGGACAAGACCACACATGACCGGAATTTCCCTCGGTTTGCCCGACGCCCCACCGCCGGTGCTGGCTCCCCGTCGCAAGACTCGCCAGCTCATGGTCGGCAACGTCGGAGTCGGAAGTGACTACCCTGTCAGCGTCCAGTCGATGACCACGACGAAGACGCATGACGTCAACGCGACGTTGCAGCAGATCGCCCAGCTCACCGCCACAGGCTGCGACATGGTCCGAGTCGCCTGCCCGAAGACGATCGACGCAGAGGCACTGCCCGCCATCGCCAAGAAGTCGCCGATCCCGGTGATCGCCGACATCCATTTCCAGCCCAAGTACATCTTCGCGGCGATCGACGCCGGCTGTGCCGCCGTCCGCGTGAATCCCGGCAACATCAAGGAGTTCGACGGCCGAGTCAAGGAAGTCGCCAAGGCTGCCGGAGACGCCGGCATCCCGATCCGTATCGGTGTCAACGCTGGCTCCCTCGACAAGCGCATCATGGAGAAGTACGGCAAGGCCACGCCGGAGGCGCTGGTCGAGTCGGCACTGTGGGAGGCGAGCCTGTTCGAGGAGCACGGTTTCGGCGACCTGAAGATCTCGGTGAAGCACAATGACCCGGTGATCATGGTGGAGGCCTACCGTCAGCTCGCCGCGCAGTCGGATTACCCGTTGCATCTCGGTGTCACTGAAGCCGGACCTGCCTTCCAGGGCACCATCAAGTCTGCGGTGGCCTTCGGTGCACTGCTCGCGGAGGGCATCGGCGACACGATCCGGACCTCCCTGTCGGCCGACCCGGTGGAGGAGATCAAGGTCGGTGACCAGATCCTGCAGTCGATGAACCTGCGGCCCCGGAAGCTGGAGATCGTGTCCTGCCCGTCCTGCGGACGCGCCCAGGTGGACGTCTACAGTCTCGCCGAGCGGGTCACCGCTGGTCTGGAGGGCATGGAGGTGCCGTTGCGCGTTGCCGTGATGGGCTGCGTGGTCAACGGACCGGGTGAGGCACGCGACGCTGATCTGGGTGTCGCCTCGGGTAACGGCAAGGGCCAGATCTTCGTCAAAGGTGAGGTCATCCGTACCGTTCCGGAGGATGAGATCGTGGAGGTCCTCATCGAGGAGGCGATGAAGATCGCCGAGGACATGGACCCCGAGGTTCTCGCCGCTGCCGGTCTCACCGGCTCCCCCCAGGTCAAGGTCACCAGCTAGACACCGATACCGTACGCATCATCCGCCGCGGGGCCGGTAGGGGAGGATAAAGGGCCCGCGGGATGATGTGTTCGTGTTTGTGCGGGGAAGCAGCGCTGTGCGCTGCTAGCGTCGGAGCATGATCCAGATTCCGGGGACGCAGGCCCCGAGACGCACCACCGCCGCCACCGTCCTGTGTCTGATCCTCACTGCTGTCACCGTCGCCGCCACCGCATGTACCCCACGCCCGGACGTGGCAGACGAGGTCATCGGAGACTTCCTCGCTGCGGTCGAGTCACGGGACGTTGATGCTGCTGCCCAACTCACCGACGATTCATCAGTGGCATTTACCGCTTTGGACGAATCTTGGTCGGCACTGCAGGCAGAGTCCCTCGACGCCGAAGTGCGCGACATCCGGACCGACGACAACGTGGCCACTGCTGACTACTCGATGGCGTGGACACTGCCGGGGGACCGCACGTTCCGTTATGACGCCACACTGACCGCCACACGCACCGACGGGGACTGGGCGGTGCGGTGGCGGTCGTCTGTCCTGCATCCCGACCTCGGGGCAGACCAACACCTGGAGCTGCGTCGGGTGGAAGCCCAGGTCGCCGACATCGTCGGTTCCGACGGCGCCGTCCTTGCTACCCCGGGCACCACGTGGCGGGTTCTGCTGGACACGGACGAGGCGAAGAAGAACGGCGGGGTCCAAGGGACAGTCGACCAGATCGCGCGAGTACTCGACGCCGCACACGCAGAGGAAGAAGCGATCCCCACCATCGACAAAGCACAGGTCTCCTCGGCGGCGTTGGACGCCGACGGGGCCTACTCGGTGACGACGATCCCGGGAGAGTTCGGCGACCGAGTGCAACAGGGCCTGGAATCCGTGAACGGCGTCCGTATGAACGAGGAGCCGGCCATGGTGCGTCCCGATCCTGGCTTCGCTCCGGACATCATGTCCCGTGTCACCCAACTGGTCGAGCCCGAACTTGCCGGGGAACCGGGATGGGAAGTCGTGGCAGTGAACCAGAATGCGTCGGTGGTGCGCACGATGGAACGCACTGCCGCCGAACCGTCGCCGGCGGTCAAGGTGAGTTTGTCTCGGCAGGTACAGGAGGCGGCGCAGAAGGCAGTGGACACTCGCCCGAACGACCAGGCGATGATGGTGGTGATGCGCCCCTCCACCGGGGAAGTGCTGGCCGTGGCACAGACAGCCGAAGCGGACAAACAGGGTGACGTGGCGCTGTCAGGGCAGTACCCGCCCGGATCAACCTTCAAGGTGATTACCGCCGCAGCCGGTGTGGAGAAAGAGGATCTGACCGCGGATTCGACAGTGTCATGTCCGTCGACCCAGGACATCGGTGGACGTATCGTCACCAACTACAACTCCTTCTCACTCGGGGACACGTCGATGCGCAATGCATTCGCCCAGTCCTGCAACACCACGTTCGCCCGTATCTCGACAGACATGGCGCCAGGGGAGCTGAAGGAGGAGGCCAGGAAGTTCGGTCTGGGACGCGACTATGAGATCCCGGGACTGACCACCATGACCGGTCAGGTCCCGGAGGGCGAGGTCATGCTGGACCGGACCGAGGCCGGGTACGGCCAGGGCCTCGACCTTGCCAGCCCGTTCGGTATGGCACTGGTCGCGGCGACTGCGGCGAACGGCCGTACCCCGGTGCCGAACCTCATCGACACCGACGACGTGCACACCCTGGACCCCGACGGCAAGGATGCCGTGGAAGGCGAACCGTTGAAGCCGCACGTCCTGGACAATCTGCGGGACATGATGCGCGCGGTGGTGACCAGCGGCTCGGGGTCGGCTATCTCAGGCGCGGGCGAAGTGTACGGCAAGACCGGTGAGGCGGAGATCAATGAGGGCTCCCACGCGTGGTTCATGGGCTACCGCGGCGACCTGGCTTTCGCGACGATGATCGTGTTGGGCGGCGGCTCTGAGCATTCAGTGGCGGTGACCCAGCAGTTCTTTGACAATCTGGACGGGGAGTAGGCTGGGGCCTCATGAGTAGAGCGCTTCTGACCCCCGGTACACCCACCCCGATCCGCAAGGTTCCGGACAGTATTGATCGTCCGGAGTACGTGTGGAAGGACTCCGTCCGGGAGAACGTCGGTGAGCCGTGGGTGCAGACCCCGGAGGTCGTCGAGGCGATGCGCGAGTCGTCACGGATTGCCGCCGGCGCACTGTCTGCCGCCGGTGCTGTGGTGGCACCGGGAGTGACCACGGACGAGATCGACCGTATCGCGCACGAGTACATGTGCGATCATGGAGCGTACCCCTCGTGCCTGGGATACCGGGGTTTCCCGAAGGCGTCGTGTATCAGTCTCAATGAGATCGTGTGCCACGGCATTCCGGACACCACCGTGGTGCAGGACGGTGACATCGTGAACATTGACGTCACTGCCTACAAGAACGGTGTGCACGGTGACACGAACGCGACGTACCTGGCGGGGGACGTGGCTGAGAAGCACAGGCTGCTGGTCGAACGGACTTACGCCGCGATGTGGCGGGGCATCAAGGCGGTGAAGCCAGGCCGTGAGATCAACGTGATCGGACGGGTGATCGAGGCGTACGCAAAGCGGTTCGGGTACTCCGTGGTCCGTGATTTCACCGGCCATGGCGTCGGCCCGACGTTCCACAACGGCCTGGTGGTACTGCACCACGATGAGCCCGCCTACGACACGGTTCTGGAGCCGGGGATGACGTTGACGATCGAGCCGATGCTGAATCTTGGCGATCTGCCCTACGACATCTGGGACGACGACTGGACCGTGCAGAATAAGGACGGCAAGTGGTCGGCGCAGTTTGAGCACACGATGGTCGTCACGGAGACCGGCGTGGACGTGCTGACTCTGCGCGAGGACGAGAAGGACCAGACCGTCAAGTAACGCGGTCTCATTTCCTGGGGACGAATTCGCTGAAGGGCGTCGCCGGGACAGGGGTCTCAGGTAGCGTGTTGGGGTATGAACGTATCTGGTTCGGAGTCAGCGTCCACCGAGGGGCCGACACGCATCGTGCGCCCCGGCGAGAAAGTGCCGGGGGTGCGGGAGCTGGGGGTGGTCAATCACCTCATCGCGCGTCTCGGCGCGCGGGTGCAGGGCACGGAGACGATGGGGGTCTTTTCCACGATCGGGCGCGCACGTCGCCTGTTTAAGGCGTGGCTGGTGTACTCGGCGGCGATGATGCCGTTCGGCTACCTGTCACGCAAGGAGACGGAACTGGTGATTCTCCGTGTGGCTCATCTGAAGGGGTCAGAGTATGAAGCGGCCCATCACCGGAAGTTAGGCGCGTCGGTGGGATTGACTGATACTCAGATTGAGGCGATGGAGGGGGAGTCGCACGGCCAGACCCGTCGTTGGGGCGTGATCTTGGATGCGGTGGATCAGATTGTGACAGCCGGTGAGGTGGATGAGTCGACATGGTCGGCTCTGGCCAGTTACTTGTCTGACCGCGAGCTCGTGGCTCTGGTGATGCTGGTGACGAACTATTCGGGCCTGGCGACGGCGTTGTCGGTGCTGGGTACTCCGGTAGACAGGAAGAGGGGGCGGTGACGGTAGTTTTGCCTCTGGACGTGACCGTGAATGTGGGTTACTGTGTGACTGTCTGACCCATTGGGGGTATGGGCGGGGGTCGTGGGGAACAGCGGCTGTCTGGATGTAGTGAAGGGGTGGGGTGGGGCCTATGGTCCACCAGGATTCTGTTGTGGGCGATGACGGTTCGCACCGGCTGTTGGTGGTGCCGTGTGCCCTGGTCGTGTTGGTGCTGGTGCTAATGGTCACGGCGTGTTCGGCGGTGAGGGACGAAGCTGGCGCCGGTGGTTCGGCCGGGAAAGAGTGGCCCGCTGAGACTGCGGCAACCCAGCCGGCGGAGGGCAGAGTCGCCGAGCCGGTGGTGACGGAGGATGGTCGAATGATTCAGCCGGCCGGGCATACAGGGATCTGGTTTGAGACGGAGCCTGATGATCCTCTGGAGAAGCTGGTCTACGAGTCGCAGCGGTTCGTCGGTCAGCCGGTTGCGCTGGAACCGATCGGGGAACGGGCACTGCTGCCGCAGTGGGAGGACATGCCCGATCCGTGCCATCCGGAGGTCATCCGGAGGATGGAGGAGCTGGGGTTCGGAACGAGCGTAGATGACGTTGGTCATGGTTATGCGCACTGTTCTGGAATTGGCTCTTACGGTTTCGGCGCTAATTCGGAGATTATCGCTTTTGAGTGGGGTTTTGTAGGTAGCATTGAAGAGTTTGCAAATCATTCCGCCGTCCGAGATTCGCACTTCCATGGTTTCAGCAGTGTGTCCGAAGGTGATATGGCTGACATTCTAGGTTGTATCGGGGTATTTGATACTCCGAGTATGGGATACCCCTACACGTCGATGTATATGAATGGAACTGGTGTTGGCACTTGTAGTGAAGCTTTTAGCTCACTTCAGATTGCTATTAATGTCAATGGGGGAAATGTCGATGTTTAGGTATGATCCAGAAAATCTGAATCAAGTTGTGAAGTCTATAGTTGACGCGAAGTTTAGCATTAGGAAGGTTGATAAGCGTGGGCTTGCTGCTACTGCCTTCACAACCTCACCCGCGCTCGGTGCGGTGGCCACGCAGTACTCGGCGTACCTCGGCGCGCATCCTGGATCGCTGACTGTCGCGACCCAGGCTGCTACCACGAACGTGCAGTGGCTGCACGATTCGCTCGTGCCTTTGATCGAGGCGTTGACGGAACAGGAATATCTGTCGGTGGAC